>NZ_JBNPXV010000006.1:65720-317463 GCF_050433125.1 Roseimarinus sediminis
ATATTATACGGGCGATTAGCTCAGCTGGTTCAGAGTATCCCGGTACAACCGGGAGGGTCGGATTAGCTCAGAAGAAAGTCCAAAGACGTTCATTAGGAAATAAAGTATAAATATTATACGGGCGATTAGCTCAGCTGGTTCAGAGCACTTGGTTTACACCCAAGGGGTCGGGGGTTCGAATCCCTCATCGCCCACCGCACACAGGGTCATTTGTTGAAAAACAGGTGACCTTTTTTGTTTTGTTCGATGTACTACTGCTACATTCTATATTCGTTGAAGCTTGACAAATACTATATTGGTTCAAGTTCAGATTTGGAAGATCGTTTGTATCGTCACAATCATTCGAGGAAAGGTTTTACTGCTACCGGTCAGCCATGGGAGCTGAAGTATTATGAATGCTTTAAGAGCAGAAAGGAAGCATTCAACCGAGAATTGAATTTAAAGAAAATGAAAGATCGACGATATCTTGAAGCATTGATCTCGCAAGGAAGCAGTGCATCCCGGTAACACCGGGAGGGTCGGGGGTTCTCCCGGTAATCACCGGGACTCATCGCCCACCGCACACAGGGTCATTTGTTGAAAAACAGGTGACCTTTTTTGTTTTGTTCGATGTACTACTACTACATTCTATATTCATTGAAGCTTGACAAATACTATATTGGTGCAAATTTTCTTATCAGCAATTAACTTCGGGCATCATCGTCCATTGTACTGAGATAAGTCAAAACAGAGAAAATTAGATATGTTAAAAAATGTTAATCGTTTGATTGTAAATCTTTTGTTTTGTCAGACTTGTACCCTTCATTCAACTTCTGCCTTTGTTTTTCTCTTAACTTTGATTTTATTAATTACTAAATCTAACTAACATGGCTGATATTAATGAGTTTATGAATCTTTTAATCTCACGTAATCCGGGAGAAAAGGAGTTTCATCAGGCTGTTTGGGAAGTTGTTGAGTCGGTTTGGAGTGTTTATGAAAGTAATCCAAGGTACCGGGAGGCTAAAATTCTTGAACGAATTACTGAACCCGAAAGAGTAATTATGTTTCGGGTTCCATGGATTGATGATCGGGGAGAGGTTCATGTAAACCGTGGCTATCGTGTAGAATTCAATAGTGCAATCGGACCCTATAAAGGAGGTTTAAGATTCCACCCCAGTGTTACCCTGAGCATTTTAAAATTCCTGGGTTTTGAACAAACATTCAAAAACAGTCTTACAACACTCCCCATGGGAGGAGGCAAAGGCGGATCGGATTTTAGTCCCAAGGGCAAGTCAGATAACGAAATTATGCGTTTCTGTCAGAGCTTTATGACCGAGCTGGCAAGACATATTGGACCGAATACCGATGTTCCTGCAGGTGACATTGGGGTAGGAGGGCGCGAAATTGGTTATTTGTTTGGCCAATACAAGCGAATGAAGAATGAATTTACCGGTGTTCTTACCGGAAAGGGAATATTGTGGGGTGGTAGTTTAATAAGACCAGAGGCTACAGGATACGGAGCCGTTTATTTTACCCAGCAAATGTTGCAGGAACTTGGTAAAACGATAGAAGGTCACACCTTTGCAATTTCCGGATTTGGAAACGTAGCATGGGGAGCGATTTCCAAAATTAATGAACTGGGGGGTAAGGTGGTAACCATTTCAGGGCCCGACGGATATATCTATGATAAGGATGGAATTAAAGGAGAAAAGGTCAATTATTTGCTTGAGCTCAGAGCGACCAACAACGACATTGTTGAACCTTATGCCCGTGAGTTTGGCGCAGACTTCCATCCCGGCAAACGTCCATGGGAACAGGCAGTGGATATTGCAATTCCCTGTGCCTGTGAAAATGAACTGGATGAAAATGATGCAGCCCTCCTGATTAAAAACGGATGTACACTTGTAGCCGAGGCTTCCAATATGGGCTGTACTTCGGAGGCAGTTGAGTTGTTGAATGAGAAAATTATTTATGCTCCCGGAAAAGCCGTTAATGCAGGCGGTGTTGCTGTTTCGGGTCTCGAAATGACTCAAAACTCCATGCGCTACAACTGGACAGAAGAAGAAGTGGATGGGCGCTTGCATATCATTATGAAACAAATCCATGAAACCTGCAAGGTACATGGACTTCGAAATGGTAAAATTGATTATCTCCGTGGAGCCAATGTTGGTGGCTTTGTTAAGGTAGCCGATGCCATGCTGGCACAAGGAGTGGTCTGATTGTAAAAATAAATGATTTTTTAGTTTCTAACCGGCCGGGATCGATCAATCCTGAGCCGGTTTTTTAGTCCTGTTTTTGACTTCTTTTAAAGTTTTTCCCAATGTATCTGTTGAACTTGCAAGGTATTTTCGATGAGAATTCAGCTGCATTGAATCCATTCACTCAATAAAATGAACCATTCACATGTGAAAATTGAACATTCACACATCGAAATCGCATAAAAAACTAATAGTCAATAAGAAAGAATTCGAATATTTTGGATTGTTCATTTTCGTCTAAGCTAAATCGGCTTTTATCACCATAAGGGCACCTTTCATAAAAAATACTAAAAAGTCTTTATTAAATAAGTGCATTTCCATTGAGAAACAGGTATTTTTGTAATAGTAATTAACTCATAG
Organism: Roseimarinus sediminis; assembly: GCF_050433125.1. Classification (NCBI taxonomy): domain Bacteria; kingdom Pseudomonadati; phylum Bacteroidota; class Bacteroidia; order Marinilabiliales; family Prolixibacteraceae; genus Roseimarinus; species Roseimarinus sediminis. The sequence continues at coordinate 68,318 of NZ_JBNPXV010000006.1, forward strand.
CTCGGGTTCATTAAATATTTTAAAAACAAACGACCATGATTTTTTTAAAAACCATATTGCTAACATTATTCTTTGGATTATCAACCATCTTCGTGAATGGGCAGAATAATCAAACAGTAAAATCAGCAAGAGTCACCTATTTGGCAAACAGTGGTTTTATTGTTCAGGTTGGCTACGAGAAGGTATTATTCGACGGGATCTTTCAAAATGGAATGAATCGTTACATTGAGCCCGACGAAAACACTGTTGAGTTGATGAAAAATGGGCTTCATCCTTTTGATGACATCGATGTATTTTTCGTATCTAATTTTCATGCCGACCATTTTGACCCTTATGTAGCCACTCGTTTCATGCTTAATAATGAAGAAGTAAAAATGGTATGCCCTCAACAGGTTATCAATAAGATGAAAATCTTTACAAGCGATTTTCCAAAAATTGCTGACCGGATTATCGAAGCAACACCAATGGCCAATCAATATGATCGCGTTTTGATTGAAGGTTTTGAAATACTGGCAATGCATGTTAAACATGAAAAAATAGAAAACGATCATGTTGAAAATATGAGTTATCTCGTCAGTATTAACGGCGTTAAATTATTTCATTCAGGAGATACCGACCCTGAGACACTCGATGACTTGAAAGGAATCAATATCTCAGATCTTGGTGTGGATATTGCGTTTCTGAATGACAAATACGGAGTAGGACGTGCAGCTAAAAAAACGAATAAGCTGGTGGATGCCAGGTACAACGTTTTAATGCACTTTGAGAAATACATTGCACCGAAAACGCTCGAGAACTTTGTTGAAAGATCGAAGTTAAAGCCACGGCCGCATGTATTTCAAATTCGCAATGCCTATCAGGATTTTTATATCAATGATTTTTATCCTGAAAAAAACGACGAACATTTAAGCCTGACCCTGATCGGCAACTGATTTTAAATAGCTAACAGAAAGGCCCGTTATCTTCAAAGGTAACGGGCTTTTTAGTGTCCGGCTGAAAATGGAGCAATGAAATACTTGTTTCTAATTGGGCAGTTCCAAATCGTTGTCGCTTACGCCGACCAAAAACCTTTTGTGCCTGCTTGCAGTTTAATTTATATTAACACGAGTTTTCTAGCTTGAAAATTGTTGTTACTTTTAGAGGAATTAAAGAAATTTTAAATATGCCTTTAACATTAAAGCAGGAGCAGTTTGATAAGCAACTCGATTTAACGCAAATGCGCCAGTTTCGTAAAACGGGCGATATCGATTTGTTAAAGCAGTTGTATACCAAATATATTCCGTTGGTATATGGCATTGGGCTGAAATATCTGCACGATCGCCTGAAGTCAAAGGAACTGCTTCGTAAAGTGTTCGATCAGTTGTCGATTGAAGCCGCAAAGTACGAAATCAGTCACTTGAAAAACTGGCTCTATATTACAGCGAAATCTGCTTGCAGCACTTTCAGTAATGAAACTGGCGAAAATGAGGAATTAAAAGAGGCCGTCACTCCTCTTGATTCAAAGATGATGCATGAATTGGAACTGCATCCGCTTGATAAGGTGGGAGCTTTAAGTGCTTCAGTAAAAAATTGTATACAACGACTTGATGAGCTTCAACGTACGTGTATTGAGCAATTTTATTTTAAGCACCATACATATAGTGAGATAGCGGCTTCTTTGTCGTGTGACGAACAGGATGTAAAATTGCACATAAAAAAAGGAAAGCAGCATATTACCAATTGTTTAAGAGCCGGCAATGAATGATAACTTGCACGATAATGAGCTCGAAAGATTGATTGTTCGTTACCTGAATAATCAAATGTCGAAAGATGAGCGCTATCAGTTCGAGCGGGCGCTCGAAAGAGATCCTTTTCTTGCTGAAGCCATTGAGGGCCTTTCTGAATTCAAACCTTCTGATGTTATAAAGGATCTGGGGTCGCTTAGTCTTCATAAGAGATCTAAAAAGGGGAAGATAAAGCCGCTATTTATTGTGCTTGTTTTGCTCATTATCCTCGTGCTTGTTCCGGGCATAATTTGGTGGAGTAAGCATGAGAGGAAAACAGATGTTATTGTTGAGGATGCAGTGCTTCCTGACGAAGGTGTTCTCCAAACCGACACCTTAGTATTTTCAGGCAATACCGATTCACTGACAAATTTTAACGACGCTCTTTGGGTCGACAGTCTGGCTCAAATGGGGCAGGAGCAGCAAGGACTCAATCAAACTGATCCCATCGTTGATGAAGTCAAATCAGCAGAGAAGGCAGAGGCAGTAAGTATTCGTCAAACAAAGCCGGTTAAGGCAAATACCAGGGAAGAAGAGCAGGAAGCACTTTCTGAAAGAAATGACAGTAGCGAGATGTTGTCATTCTCCTTAATCCCGGTACCATCAATCGAGGCCAATAAAATTATTGCAGCCGATAGTAGTGTCTTCTCCAGCTTACAGCTTAGCTTTGGGAGAACAGCATCGGAATCGGATTTAGTTGATAAGCAGCCTGCTGAGCTAAACAAGGTCGAAGCATCAACAGAAGAAACGCTTTCAGATAGCAATGCTGCGCCTCAGGGAGGAATCGACGAGCTGATTCAGTATGTTGAAAAAAATGTAATTTATCCGCTTAACGATGAATCAGGTGAGCGTGAAGCCCTGCGGATAGGTTTCACTGTTTCAGTGAGTGGCAGACTGTATAATTTCAAACAAGAACAAGGGCCTGAAAATCAGCAATTTTTTAATGAGGCCGTTCGGGTACTTCAGCAGGGGCCAAGCTGGTCGCCAGCCATAAAAGACGGCAAGGCTGTTGAAGAGCAGGTAAGTCTAGATGTTGTATTTCGGCCTTAGTATTTCTCTTACCCTATGAAGTCAATGATGGCAAGTTCGAGATACCAGCACTTAATTCTGTTTATTGTTTTTGCTGTTCTGCTGCGTTTATTTAGCTTTTTTCCCAGTGTGCTCGATCATGACGAATCGACCTATATGCTCATTGGTAATGAGTTGCTAAAAGGCAAGCAGCTTTATCGTGATGTGACAGATACCAAACCTGCCTTTATTTTCTGGCTTTATTCAGGACTGCAATATTTGTTTGGGTATTCAATTTTTCTTAAACGCCTGTTTGCGGCAGTTATGGTTGGGTTTACTGCTTATTTTGTGAAGCAGGTTTCAGGCATGCTGTTTAAAAGTGCAATATCGGCACTTGCAGCTGGTATTATTTATGTGTTTTATTCTTCCTTGTGGGTGTATTTTGGTCTTTCGCCCAATACCGAACTGTACTTCAACTTTTTCACCATTACCGCCTTGTTCTTTTTTCTTCGCGACAGGAGGTGGTATTACTTTCCGGGTGGCGTGCTGATGGGGATTGGCTTCATGTTTAAATATGTGGTGCTGATGGATTATGTGGCCTTTGTCGTTTTTATATTATTGAGCCCCTTGCTGAAAGCAAAACAAGTTCGCTGGTCAGGCATCCGACTCATGCCATCAGTGATCTCACTGGCAGGCTTCATACTTCCTTTTGCTTTTACGGCTTTGTATTTTTATGTAAATAAGCGTTTCGACGATTTCTTCTACATTACCTTTACCTTGCCCCGACTTTACGGTGAAGCGCCTTCGGTTTTGCGCTTTTTAGTCTTACTGGGTGATTTTTTATTGCGCTTTCTGCCTTTTACTTTTTTTATTCTTTTTGTTTTGCGAAAACAACACAAGCTGTTGAAACCGGAGCTTCGTCTTTTGATGTATGGATGGATTCTAGCCGTTTTATTTTCCATGTTTATGCTGGGAAAGGGCTTTAGCCATTATGCAATTCAGCTAATGTTGCCATTCAGTATTTTGGCTGCTTTGTTCTTTCATGAAGAAATTATTTTGAACAGATTGGGCGCTTTTCTATTCAAAGGGCGTAGTGGTAAGTTGCTGTTCGCTTTGGTTTTTGTTCTTATTCAAGTGTTTGCGTATGTCGACAATGTGATAGAACGTGATTACCCCAATGAAATTGCCAGCTATCTAAAGGAAAAAAACAGCAGCCAGGGAAGGGTGTATGTTGCCAATTATCAACCTGTGATCTATTATCTTTTAGAACAAGCCCCTCCTGCAAAATATGTACATTCCTCGCTTTTATTCTCCGATATTGGAAAGGCTTTTAGGCTCAATGCTGATGAAGAAATTAACAAGATTATTGAACAGCGCCCCGAATTTGTGCTGGTGCAATATGAAAATCAGAAGATCATGTCAGCAATTGAAGGAAGCTATGTGTTCGACACGGTTTTTGTTGAAGATCATGTGACGGTATATCGACTTCAGCCATAAAAAAAACTCCGACACTGAATGCCGGAGTTAATGATAGTGTTTATTCTTTTAAATTTTCTTTGGTTTCTCGATTTTCAGACAGAGTTCGTCAAGTTGGTCTTCGGCAATAGGCGATGGAGACTCAATCATTACATCTCTTCCTGTGTTGTTCTTTGGAAAAGCAATCACGTCACGTATGCTGTTTAAACCGGCAAACATACTAACCAGGCGGTCGAATCCAAAGGCAATTCCGGCATGTGGAGGTGCACCATATTTAAATGCATTCATCAGAAAGCCAAACTGGGATTTTGCCTGTTCGGGGGTGAAGCCAAGCAAGGCAAACATTTTGGCCTGCAGTTCACTGTCGAAGATACGAACTGAGCCGCCACCTATTTCCACACCGTTGATTACAAGGTCGTAGGCATTGGCCCGAACTTTGCCAGGATCGCTGTCGAGCATCGGAATGTCTTCGGGTTTCGGTGAAGTAAAAGGATGGTGCATGGCATGAAAACGGGCTGTTTCTTCGTCCCATTCAAGCAAGGGGAAGTCAACTACCCATAGTGGTTTAAAGGTGTTTTTTTCCATGAGTCCGAGCCTGCGTCCCATTTCAAGACGTAGTTCGCACATTTGTTCCTGTGTTGATGTTTTATCGCCCGAAAGTACCAGGATCAAATCGCCGGCTTTGGCCTCACATGCTTTGGCCCATTGTTCCAAATCTTCAGCATTGTAAAATTTATCGACCGAGGAACGGAAACTGCCGTCTTCGTTGCATTTTACGTAAACCAATCCTTTGGCACCAACTTGTGGGCGTTGTACATATTTTGTGAGTTCGTCCAGTTGCTTCCGACTGTATTCGGCGGCACCTTTTGCGCATATGGCGACAATGTATTCTGAATTGTCAAAAACGGGGAATCCTTTTCCTTTAGCCAGCGAACTGATGTCGTTGAAAAGCATGTCGAAACGAATGTCGGGTTTGTCACTGCCGTATTTCTCCATGGCTTCGGCATACGAAATGTGAGGAAATGCTCCCGGGTCAATTCCTTTGATTTCTCTGAAGAGGTGCCGGGTCATTCCTTCGAAGGTTTCCAGCACATCGCTTTGCTCAACAAAGGCCATTTCGCAATCGATCTGAGTAAATTCGGGCTGACGGTCGGCACGTAAGTCTTCGTCCCTGAAACATTTTACTATTTGGTAGTAACGGTCAAATCCGGCAACCATTAACAATTGTTTGAATACCTGCGGACTTTGGGGCAAGGCATAGAATTCACCCGGATTCATTCGTGACGGTACAACAAAATCACGGGCTCCTTCAGGAGTTGACTTAATTAATACCGGAGTTTCTGTTTCGATAAATTCTTTTGCATCGAGATAATTACGTACTGCGATGGCCATTTTTGAACGCAAAACGAGATTCTCCCGTACGACATCGCGGCGCAAATCAAGATAGCGGTATTTCATGCGAAGTTCGTCACCTCCATCGGTATCGGTCTGAATCGTAAAAGGAGGAACTTCCGATGGACTCAATACCGTCACGCTTTGAAGTTCTATTTCAATTTCGCCTGTTGGAATCTTATCGTTCTTGTTCTGACGTTCAAGAACCTTTCCTTTTGCCTGAATGACAAACTCCCGCCCAAGTTCTTCAACGGCCTTTTTTAATTCGCCCGGAGCCTTCTCGTCAACAAGTAATTGGGTGATGCCATAACGGTCGCGCAGATCGATAAATGTCATTCCGCCCAGCCGGCGTAGTCGCTGAACCCACCCGGAAAGGATCACTTCCTGGTTAATATGATCACTTCTTAATTCGCCACAAGTATGCGTTCTGTACATAATTTAAGACTTTTCTATTTTGCTTGCTAAAATAGTAAGAAATGCTCAACCATCACGATGATTGAGCTCACATTTTACTGTGCAGGATTTTTGCCGGAATCAGATGAAAGGATTATGCACTGTTAGGACTTAGACATACAGGTACATCCATGTTCTTTCCATTGGTTTTTTTGAATGCAAACCAAGCCAGATGATCGATCAAAATTCAGTTTATGAAGTTGAATAAGATGATCTTGTAAATAATAGATAAAAGCTATTTTCAGAACAGGCCCTGATAGATGAAAACAAAACTCAGAATAAATATACCCCATATAATCAGGGTTACTCCGATTAATAATAATACAGCCTGACTTCTTCTCCAAATGGCTTTTCCCTCTTGCGCTAAACTAATCATGACTTTAATTTTATGTTTCCCCAAAGTAAATCCGGTTGCTTAATCACGGATTTAGTGTTTAAATATAAAAAAATACTAATAAAAAATTGATGTTCCGTATCATTAATTTTAGCTTGTTAATAAAATTAGGTACTTTCTTTTAATAACAAAGACAGGGTAATGTGTTGTATTCTATGTCTGTCGAAGCTTTAGTGGGTTTTTTTATTATATTAAAGAATTGCATTGTTAATAAAAATTAACATGTTTGTTGTATGTTTTTCATATAACATCTTTCTTTGAACATGCATAATGATTTTATTAAGTTTAATAGCAAGTTTGTAAATGCTTGTCTTTTTAAATGAAGCACTAATGTTCTGTCTGATTGTTTAAAATGAACTCCGTGCTATCTTTGGAAAAAAAATAAGTTATGCTTCAATCGTTTTCTGATGAGTATTTTATGAAAAAAGCGCTTGATGAAGCGCGAATGGCTTTTGATGCAGGAGAGATCCCGGTTGGTGCCGTAATGGTATGCCGAAATCAGATCATCGCCCGTGCACATAATCTGACAGAAACCCTGACTGATGTAACAGCTCATGCCGAGATGCAGGCAATTACAGCTGCTGCTAATTATTTGGGGGGCAAATATCTTAAGGATTGTACCCTTTATGTTACGCTTGAACCTTGTGTTATGTGTGCAGGTGCTTTGGGCTGGTCGCAACTGGGGCGACTGGTTTATGGTGCCAGTGACAGTAAGAAAGGTTTTGCGACTTTTGCTCCTGCTGCATTGCATCCAGCATGCAGTGTCGTTCATGGAATTTGTGCCGGGGAAGCTAAAAATTTGCTTCAACTATTTTTTAGTACGAAAAGGAGTTGAAAAATTTTATTCGCTAAATGGTGTTTTTTTTTATTGTCAGATTTTTTAATTTCATATTAATCAATAACTTTAAATGGTTAAATAAAACTATAAATCCTTAAAAATTAGACAATGAAAAAGAAACTTTTTAAAGTACAAGTCAGGGTCTATGTCGATGAAATGATGGCTTATTTCAAAGATAACCCAGATTTGGGAAGCAAAGAAAAGCCTTACGATGCCAATTCGTTTTATGAGTTAATTTCACCGTATGCGGCGTTTTATGGTCCGTTGAGAAATATCATTTTGCTCGATAGTCAAAGTGTATATCAATGGGAATTGCTTTCAGCGAATGGTAAAAAATTGTCATTCACGGTTGAAGACGATGCGCAGGTGATGGATCTTGAAATGGTAAGCAATGCCCCTACCGAAGACAAATGGAAGAAAATCTTCAAAAATCCTCCGCCAATGCAGGGGAATGGCAAATTAAAGGTGCATTCGAAAAATACAAAAGACAACGTGTTTGAATTGGAAACATCGGATGATGTTAGCAGCGGAGGTCGGTTTAAGTACACTTTTTACTTCGAATTCAACGATGCCAAAGGAGTAAAAAAGTATGGAGTAATTGACCCAATGGGTGATACAAATCCACCACCACCACCACCCGATACATCTGGAGGAAATTAAGAAGATGAGAATCTTGCTCATCATATTATTGGGTTTAACATTGGGGGGCTGGTCGCAGCCCCCCTCTTCATTGCTCGATTCGTTGCATAATGAGTTGTTGGCGAATGATTTGACTGATTCACAAAAGGTCAACATTTATCTTAATTTAATTTATCACGAGCGAAATAATCATAGCCAGGCGAATGCTTATGGCCAGCAGGCGCTTGACCTGGCCCGTAAAACCCGCATGAAAAAAGAAGAGGCCTATGCCTTGTTGTATCTTGGAAATAATCAATGTCGCCTTGGAAACAACTTAATAGGAATTGAAAAGATTATTCAATCTGCTGAGCTATTCAGGAAACTGCAAATGTTCAAAGAGGAAGCTTATGCACTGGGGTCAATTGCCAACGCTTTTGTGAGTAATGATGATCTTTACAACGCAATTAAATACCAACGACAAGGACTGGCGCGTTTTTCTGAATTTTCCGATACCTTGAGTATGGCCAATACCTTACTTAATATTGGCGAAACTTATCGCATCTTCGAGATGAACGACAGTGCTGTTTTTTATTTCAGTGAAGCCCTGCATCATATAGAACTTATTAAGCGACAAAGTAACGAGGCCAAAAGATGCCGTTCAACGATTCTTGGAAATATGGGCATGGTTTATCTTGAGCAACAGAAATATGACGAGGCAGAGGAGGCCTTATTGCAGGCCAGTAATTTTTTTCGCCAGCAGGATGATAGTTATCGGGCTTCGGTTTATGAGGCAGAGTTGGGAAAACTAATGATACAAACCGGTAACATCGCCGGAGGTATACACACCATAAATCAGAGTCTGAATACCGCCATGCAATTGAAGTTGAAGGAGCAGGTAAGGGATTTCAGTTACGAATTGGCTGAAATTTATGAAGAGCAGGGTGCATACGATACTGCACTCACTTTGTATAAGCAATACAAGAACTACGACGATAGCCTGAAAAATGTTGAAAATGTTCGAATGATGGAGCAGCAGCAAAGTCGTTTCGAATTAAGCAAAAAAGAAGAACAGATAGAAGTCTTGAACCGAATCAATAAGTTGCAAAGGGTATTGGCAATTGTGTTATTTATAGGTGCCATTGTCTTTCTCATCTTCATTTTTAGTCTTGCGCAGGCCAACCGAAGAGTGAAACTAATCAATGCGCAGATTTATGAGCAAAAAGCATTGGTGGAGCAACGCGAAAATGAAAAGGCACTTTTGCTTAGGGAATTAAATCACCGGGTTAAGAATAACCTGCAAATGGTGGCCAGCCTGCTCAGTTTGCATGCGCGCCAGTTGAAAGGCCATCCGGCAGCAGAGGCTCTTATGGCTGGAAAATACAGGGTCGAAGCCCTTACGCTAATCCATCAGAAACTTTATCGCGACGATATCGATACCATGATTGACGTGAAAAACTACATCGAAGAGTTAACAAGCAATCTGGTAATGCATTTTGGAAAGGATTTCAAACTCGAATTGTTCCTTTCACCTTTTGTAATGAAAATTGACAAGGCGATTCCTTTGGGTTTAATAATCAATGAGCTGGTGACTAATTCATTAAAGTATGGCGGGGTAGATAACCCGACTCCGGTACTTCAAATTAGTATACTCAGCAAAGCCGAAAACATGGTCATTGGGATAAAAGACAACGGGGTGGGCCTGCCGGCTGATTTCGACATCAGTCAAAGCAAATCATTTGGATTAAAATTGGTTCAGTCGCTGGTTCGACAGTTGGGCGGAAAGCTATCGTGGACATCGGAGGGAGGAACCCAGTGGCAATTGGTACTTAATAAGGAAAAAATTGTTTAAAATGGAAAAAGAAGTTAGTATTCTCATCGTAGAAGATGAGTTCATGATCTCCGAAGATATTGCCGCGCGCCTGAGCGATTTTGGATATCACGTTGAAGGAATTGCACCTTCGGCCAAGGCGGCCATTGAGATACTCGACGATGGCAATGTTGATTTGGCGCTTGTTGATGTTAACATCGACGGAGACACCGATGGAATTGGGCTGGCCAAAATACTCAGCGAGAAATACAAGATCCCTTTCATCTTCCTTACCTCACTGGCCAGCGAAGAAGTTGTTCAAAAAGCGAAGGAAGCCAAACCTTCGGCCTACCTGCTTAAGCCCTTCAACGACCGCCAGGTGCAGATTGCCATTGAAATGGCCCTGCTTAATTTTTCGAACAGGCGTCCGGGCGAAATTGGTCAGGTCGAAGAAGAAGCGCCGGAAGAAGCCCCATCGGTAATTCCTGCTCTGGAGAGCTTGTTCCTGAAACGTGAAAGCCATTTCGAACGGGTGCGTTTCGATGATATTTATTATCTGTCGGCCGAAAGCAATTACACAATCATCTTTACGAAAAGCGGCCGTTACATGTATTCTTCGATTTTAAGAAGCTTTGAAGATCTTTTACCCCAAACACGCTTCATGCGCGTGCATCGCAGTTTTATCGTCAACCTCGATGCCATTACCGGAATTGATGGTAATTCACTGCTCATTGGAGAAAGCAAGATACCCGTAAGCAGGAACAACCGGGATGAATTATTTAAGATGTTCCGCATTCTTTAATAGAAAAAACAAGGACTTTGCAACTTGCAGTGTCCTTGTTTTTTCTTTTCATCTTAGTTGATCAGCTCCTGTTTTTATTTTTCCGGGATCAATGCTTTACATGTTCATTGTAGACCCGTTTTAGCCAGGGAAGCAACAACATGGTGAGCAGAAATGCACCGGCAGTTAACAGGGCATTGGTGAGGAAGAAGTTCGATTTTTTCTCAAACAGGTCCCACATTCCCGAAAGCACTCCTGATAATTTATTTCCAATGGCAGTTGATAAAAACCAGCCTCCCATCATCAGGGCTGCAATTCGTTTTGGGGCCAGTTTTGATACCAGCGAAAGGCCCATTGGGCTCAGGCACAGTTCACCAATGGTTATTACTCCGTAAACTCCAAAAAGCCAGGCAACCGAAGCCTTGTCCATTCCATTGCCTGAACTGATGGCCGCAGCAACCATCACCAGCCACGAAAGTGCAGAGATGAGCATGCCCCAGGCAATTTTTCCTGGTGTTGATGGTTCCTTTTTTCTTCTTCCCAGAAAACCAAAAAAACCAACAACGAGTGGTGTTAACACAACGACAAAGAAGGGATTAATTGATGCCTGCAATTCGGTGGGCCACAAAACAAGTTTCCCATGCTCCTGGCGGGCATCTTCCTTCACCTTTTCCCATTCATCTGCACTCAGATCGTCTGGTTTCCCGTCCAGGTTTCCTGCAGGAAGTTCTTTATTGTAATTATCGAAATAGTAGCTGGGCCCCATTTCGGTACCCAATTCCTCACCGTGCAAACCAATTACCTGCCGTTCGCGAGGTACAGTAGATACATCTTCGGTGCTGGCAATGGTGTTAATCACCATTTCCATTTTGGGTCCCAGTTCGCGATCGGTATTGTTTTTGGCCCAGTAGGTGAGTGCAGAACCATTCTGATGAAATACAGCCCAAAAGATGATTACCACACCAAATATCGACAGCAGGGCGGCAATGGGTGCCTTTTCGTTTTTTGCTGCACTGCGCCAGGTATTGAAAAAGAAAAGTAATACCGGAAGACAGAAGAAGATGAAGGCATCGTTGGAGTCGGAACCAAACAGGTCGCCTGGAATCATCCATCCGATGGCAGCAGCAACAAAGGCAGGAAGAAAAAGAACAGTAAAGATACGCGACAGTGGTAAATCGCCTTCGCGCTTGGGCGAAATCTGATCGGCTTCCTTAATCTCGGGTACTTTCCAGTTGCCCCAGGCAAACCAGATAACCCCTATGAGCATACCAAATCCGGCAGCAGCAAAAGCCCAGCCCCAGCCATAGGTTAGTCGAAGCCATGCAGCCACGAAATTGCACACAAAGGCGCCGATGTTGATTCCCATGTAGAAAATGTTGTAGCCTGAGTCTTTGAGATGTTCATACTCGGGTTTTTCATACAACTTGCCAAGTAGCACTGAAACATTGGGTTTAAACATGCCATTCCCCAGAATGATAAGCAAAAGTGAAAGATAGAAGGCCATCATGCTGTTGGGAATCGACAAGCCAATGTAACCCGCGGCCATCAGTACCCCGCCAATGTAAATCGACCGGCGGTAACCAATAAAACGGTCGGCCAGCAGTCCTCCGAAGAAAGGCGTCAGATAAACCAGTGCCAGATAAGTGCCGTAGATATCGGCAGCTTCCATGTTACTCATGCCCAAACCTGCAAAGGTGGCTGTTTCGGGAGCAATCATATACAGGGTGAAAATACCCAGCATCAGATAGTAGCCGAAACGCTCCCACATTTCGGTGAAGAAAAGGATCATTAAACCCCTCGGATGTTTGCTTTTTGCCATAATAGATTTCTGTTTTTTAGCTTTGATTGTTCTACAGTATGGTTTTGTGGTGAAAACGGTTCAATAAACGCACACAATAATAAGGGCTTGTTCTGCGCTATGGAATGATAAAACCCCAGAAAGATAATGAAATCTGTAGGGAATTGAGATGACAGGTCATAAAAAAACCGGAACAGTGAACTGCTCCGGTTTTTTAAATTATCAAGCGATATTATTTTATTCCTTTCATCATCTTTTTTAACCAGGGTGATATCAGCATCAATATGGCTGCGGCAATGGCCGTTTCGATGGCAATGAACCAGAATACCGAAATCTCCATACCGAGTTTGGTCTCCAGGTTCAGCGATATGGCTTTCATTTGTGAGGCCACGAAATTACCTGCTGCAAACGATCCCATCCATACACCCATCATGGTCGATACCAGCTTGGCCGGCGATAGTTTGGTTACCATCGATAAACCAATGGGCGATAAACACAACTCACGAAATGTGTGGAGCATAAAAACCATCACCAGCCACAGGGGGCTGACCAGGTTGCCTCCTTCGGCCAGTTTGCTTGCAAATGCCATGATTACAAAGCCTATTGAAAGCAAGAGCATACCCCAGCCAAATTTCATGGGCGTATTGGGATTTAGTTTCTTCTTGTCAAGCCTGGCCCACAGTATACTGAACAAAGGCGCAAACATTACAATGAAAATGGCATTGACACTTTGGAACCACGAAGCGGGAATCTCCCAGTTTCCAATCATACGCTGGGTTTGGTCGCGGGCAAATACATTAAAGGTTGTTCCGGCCTGTTCGAAGCCCGACCAGAAAAAGATATTGAAAACAGCCAAAACAAGGATTACTCCAACACGGCTCCATTCGGTTTTTCCGTTAGTTCCCCGCACAATGCTGGTGACCAGATAGGCCAGACCACCGAAACCAACAATCCGAAGGATCCATGATTGAAGCGTAGGATCGACACTGCTCCACCCAAAAATGAAACCAAATACAAGGCCAACCATGATGATGACATACATGACGATGGTACCCCAGTCTTTCAGTGCAAGGCGGTTTCTGATTTCCTTAACTTTTGGCGGCATCCCGATATTGCCAAGGGTATGACTGCGAATAAAGAACCAAATAGTACCAATCAGCATTCCTGCTCCGGCAGCCATAAAACCGTATTCCCAGGCAACCTGTTCCCCCAGTTTTCCTGCCACCAGGGGTGATAAGAAAGCACCCAGGTTAATACCCATGTAGAAAATGGTAAAACCACCATCTTTTCGGGGGTCGTTGTTATCGTACAACTCACCTACCATGGTCGATATGTTCGGTTTAAAGAAGCCATTTCCAAGAATAAGAATTCCTAAACCGGCATAGAAAATCATTTGACGGTACTCCATGTCGGCATTGCCCATCATAGCACTTGCTGCGAGCATGAATTGCCCGATGGCCATGGTTAAACCACCAATGTAAATGGTTTTTCGCTGACCAAGAATTTTGTCGGCTAAAACACCGCCAATGATGGGAGTCACATATACAAGTCCTGTAAAGATACCATAGATGGTAAAGGCATCCAGTTCGCCCAATTCAAAGCCACCTTCAGCAAAGGTTGCTGTTAGAAAAAGCACCAGAAGGGCGCGCATTCCATAGTAACTAAACCGTTCCCACATTTCGGTGGCAAACAGCGACGATAACCCTACCGGGTGTCCGAAGAATGCTGTATTCTTATCTCGAGTCATAGGTAATTGGATTTTTGTGAGGAAACAAAAATAGTATTTTTATTAAATTTACAGGTACGTTTCGGCAATATGAAGGAGATGTATGATTTACATGGACGCTTAGCCCGGGCTTTGTTGTATTGCTTGTGCACGAATAATAAGTTTTTATGAGACATTCCGATCTTAAGGGGACCAATTTTGTTAATCTTGAAAGCGCCTGGTGAAATGAACAGGGCAAACAAGCAGCGGATTATAAGCACGGATGAGTACCTTGCGTGCTGATGACAAAAAGCAGGCGTGCTTTTACCCAAAACCTAGCGTGGTTTCACTCAAAACCTAGTGTGGTTTTACCCAAAACCTAGTGTGGTTTTACCCAAAACCTAGTGTGGTTTTACCCAAAACCAAGCGTGGTTTTTTCAAAAGTGGCTTTTTGGTTCAAAATTTAGAATTTAAAAAATATGAAACTATTCAGAACAGAGCAGATTGCAGCGATCGACCGTTATACGATAGCACATGAGCCTATTGAAGCCATCGACCTGATGGAACGGGCCGCTGCAACTGTGGCAGCATATGTAGTACAAGAAACATCGTGGGAAGGAAACATTCATGTTTTTTGCGGGCCCGGGAATAACGGTGGCGACGGACTGGCAGTGGCCCGTCTGCTGGCAGGCCATGCTGATCGGTTCAGGGTAATGCTTTGGCTGCTTGATTTTGGAAAAGAATTGACCGGAAGTGCTGCCATCAACTTTCAGCGATTAAGTGAGCAGGGGCTGGTCGGGGTGAAAAGGCTAAATAATTTAAACGATTTGCCAATAATCAAGGAGGATGAGTTCGTCATTGATGCGCTTTTTGGTTCGGGGCTGAACCGACCCCTCGATGGATGGCCTGCTGAAATTGTACAGCACATCAATCATTCAGGAGCTGAAGTGCTGTCGATTGATATCCCTTCGGGCCTGATGGGCGAAGACAATACGCACAATATCCCTGAAAACATTATAAGAGCAAACATTACACTGACTTTTCAATTTCCTAAACTGAGTTTTCTTTTTCCCGAAAATGAAATTTATACCGGAGCATGGCTGGTACAAGATATTGGTTTGCATCCCGATGCCATTGAATCAACATTTTCACCTTTTCATTACCTGGAAAAATCACTGCCTGGCAGTTGGCTGAAAAATCGCAGTAAGTTCGCCCACAAGGGAAACTTCGGACATGCCCTGCTCATATCAGGTGCCTATGGAAAAATGGGGGCGGCCGTGCTGGCGTCGCGCGCCTGCCTGCGGGCGGGTGTTGGCCTACTAACGACACATGTGCCGCACGGAGGATACCCCATTATTCAAACGGCCGTTCCTGAAGCCATGACCAGCATCGACGAATCGGATATCATGTTTACTGGTGCAACTGTTGGAGCGGAGTATCAGGCGGTGGGCTGTGGCCCCGGGTTGGGTCAGAAAGTTAATACCCAGCGTGGACTGAAGAAATTAATTGAAGAGCTAAGCTGCCCCTTACTGCTCGATGCCGATGCATTGAACATACTGGGAGCAAACAGAGACTGGCTGAAACTGCTGCCTGCCGATAGCATCCTAACGCCTCATCCCAAAGAATTTGAACGCTTAACAGGACCGGCTGAAAGTGCCTGGGAGCGCTTGCAGATGGCCATTTCGTTTGCACAGCGAAACAGAGTAATTGTAGTCCTGAAGGGTGCTCACACCCAGGTGATCGACAGCGATGGCGAGGTGTGGTTTAACAGTAGCGGCAATCCCGGAATGGCCACAGCCGGAAGCGGAGATGTACTAAGCGGCATTGTTCTTGCGTTATTAGCTCAGGGTTACAAGCCATTCGATGCGGCCAGACTGGGCGTGTATGTTCACGGAGTGGCAGGTGATGTGGCTGCAGAAAGCCGGGGTTATGAAGCACTCATCGCTTCCGACATCATCGAATCGCTTGGTGAGGCCTTTCGAAGCATGTATTAATGGCGCAAATCACTTCGTGGTTTTGCCTTTTTTTTCATCTTTGTATTGCCAACTTTTTAAAATGAATAAAATGAACAGAAAAATTCAACTATTAATATGGGTCGTATTTTTAAGTCTGGGGTTAAATGCCCAGGGAAGAGACGACAAGCGAAAAGACAATGAACAAACAATTCAACCCGTAATTTCCGAAGGGGTGGTTTATGCACTGCCTCGTACTGGTTTTGTGATCGAAGTAGTGGCAAAACGAAGCACTTTTGTTCCGGGCCCCTATTATCAATATGCCCAAAAATACCTTGGAATTGAACAGGTGAAGAGCCAGCCCGAAACACGCTGGAACATTGTTGGTATTAAGGTGAAGCCCTTTAGTGAAGCCGATCCTGACGCAATGTTTAAAGCCATGGATCCCGTTGCCGGTTTAATTGTCAGCAATGGCTGTGGTATCATTACAGGGGTGAATACGAGTGCCGAAGGGGGTGAATGTACGATGATTGGTGATGGTTTTATTCCCGTTGAGGAAGCCCCGGACCAATATTTCACCGATCGCTCATCCAATGAATTCTATGAGCTGCTGGTCGATACCGAAAATGGCATCGAAACCATGAAGACCAAAAGCCTGGAAGAAAAAGCCCGTGAAGCAGCCGATTACATTATTCGCTTACGGAAGAAAAGAGCTTATGCCATTCTCGATCCCTCGGATGTTATACCTGAAGATGGTAAAGGCTATGAGGTGTTTGTGAAGGAAGCCCAACGGCTCGATGCTTTGTATACCAGCCTGTTTACCGGTGTGACCAATACTTCGAAACATCATTTTAGTTTTCATTATCTCCCGGGGAACAAGGATGTTAAAAATGAAGTGCTTTTTCGTTTTTCCGATGAAAAGGGAGTATTGCCCAAGAGTGATCTGAGTGGGCGTCCGGTAAGTATCACCCTGAATCGCGATGCCGAAACCTATCAGGAAGCATCCAAACTAAGTGTTTCCGATCATCCTGAAGCGGGTGCAACGGGGCTGTTTTACCGGATACCGGTAATGGCCGAACTCAAAGTGAATGATGGTTTAAGCGAACTCTATCGCGGTCGGTCGCTTGTAAGTCAGTTGGGCACCCTGGCTCCTGTACCTTTAAATTTGGCCGATGGTCAGTATCAAGTCAGCTACAACAGGCACACAGGTGCAATAGAACGTATCAGTAAAGTGCAGTAAGCCGACAAATGTCATATAGGAGGGCTGCCTGGAGGCAGCCTTTTTTTGTACCTTGCAGAAATCAAAACTAAATACTACAATCAATGAGTGAAACAATAAAGAAGCTGGCACCTCAACTGCTGTGGGAAAATTTTTATAAACTGACCCAAATACCCCGCCCGTCGAAAAACGAGCTGAAAGCTGCCCGGGCAGTGAAAGCTTTTGGTGAGCAACTTGGCCTTGAGACCATCATGGATGAGGCCGGAAATGTAATTATTCGCAAGCCTGCAACTCCGGGCTATGAAAACCGCAAAACCATTATTCTGCAGGGACACATCGACATGGTGCCTCAGGCTAACAGCGGTACCAGTTTCGATTTCAACACCCAGCCCATCGATGCCTATGTTGAAGATGGCTGGGTTACAGCGCGTGATACCACTCTGGGAGCTGATAACGGAATTGGTGTGGCTGCTTCGATGGCTATTCTTGAAGCCAACGATCTTGAGCATGGTCCCATCGAAGTACTGGTAACTGTTGATGAAGAAACCGGAATGACCGGTGCTTTACAGCTACAGCCCGGTGTTCTGAAGGGCGATATTCTGATTAATCTCGACAGCGAGGATGAAGATGATATCAGCGTAGGCTGTGCCGGAGGCATCGATGTCAATGCACTTTGGCAATATGAGGACGACCAGGATGTGACAGGTGATGTGGCTTATCAGCTCGAAATTACCGGGTTGAATGGTGGCCATTCAGGTCTTGATATTCATCTGGGGCGTGGCAATGCCTGCAAACTGATGGGACGTTTATTAAAGACACTGATTAGAAAACACGGTGTGCGCCTGGCTTCGATCAATTGCGGAAACATGCGAAACGCCATTCCCCGCGAAGGCTTTGCTGTAGTAACCCTGTTTGATAACGAATTGGAAGCGATGAATAAAACACTGGCGGACGAACTGGACAAGTGGAAATATGAACTGGGCGCTGTTGAACCAAAATTGAATTTGAAGGCCAAACAATGCGACCTTCCCGCATGGCTGATGCCCGAAATGGTGCAGGATGACATTGTGAATGCAATAGGTGCCAGTCCGAACGGAATTATCAGAATGAGTGACAGCATGCCGGGGGTTGTCGAAACCTCGACCAATTTATCGATTGTTCGCTCGTCGGAGGGCAAAACCGAATTACAGTGTCTGACCCGCAGTTTCATCGATTCGGCACGCGACGATGTAGCCTCTTCGCTCGAAAGCTGTTTCGAGCTGGCAGGTGCCAAAGTGGAACTGAGTGGTGCTTATCCGGGCTGGAAGCCTAATCCTGCTTCGGAAATTCTGGCAGTGATGTCTGAAACTTTCAAAAAAATGAAAGGCAAAGATGCCAACGAGGTGGCCATGCATGCCGGCCTTGAATGTGGAATACTGGGTGCCACTTATCCCAATTGGGACATGATTTCTGTGGGGCCAACCATCAGACACCCTCATTCTCCCTTCGAAAAAGTAAATGTTTCGTCTGTTGAACGCTTTTGGCAATTTCTTACCGAAGTGTTAAAGCAGGTGCCGGCAAAGTAGATTTAGTAGTCTGTTGCGATAGGTATTTTGATCTTATTTATGGAGCCCCGTTTTTAGCGGGGCTCTTTTTTCAGCTCCCGCTAATTATACGAATTGGAAGACTTACGATCAAAAGGGGGGCATCATGGTGAGTACTTCGTTTTTTGTGCTCAGGTAACGTCCCATTGCACTGGCTGTGAGACATGAGTGCACGGGGATTACTTCAATAATGTCGCCTACTTCGATGTTGTTGAAGTAATCGGCCGAAATTTTAATGATCCCGTGCTCCTGCGATAAACGACATAAATAATCGGTAGGCGGAAGCAAGGTTCTGATGCCGTTGTGTTGTACGATTATTCTTCCATAAAGGGGTTTGCCATCAATGTTTTGGATCCAGTCTTTCGAGAAATGAACCGCCCCGCCATAAATCACGATTTCATTTCGCTGGCGCTGTTTCGAGACAACAGGACAATGCATTCTTACGGCGATGTCGTCGATTTTACAAGCCCCCAGGCTGTGTTGTTTCAAATCGTAAAACACAAAGTTTCCGGGACGAATTTCATCGATGTTCTGAAAATATTCCGAAACCGAACAGCCGGGAGTGTCTCCTATCGAAATTTCGATGTTGGGATACTTGCGGCGGAACAGGTTTTTCAGGTGACTCATCTTCTGCACGGCATCAAAATGGATATTTTGTACTTCATTGCGCGAGCGGGCTTCGTAGCTATGGCCTGCATGGGTAATGAAGCCCTTGAATTTAAGCAGCGGGTTGGTTTCGATCGACTGAACTATCTGCTCAATCTTCTGGACCGATGAACTGCTGATCCCGACCCGGTTAAAACCGGTAGTGACTTTTACGAAAATGCCTGTAGGGTGGCTCAGCCGGGAGCTGATTTTCATGATGGTGGCCACATTGTCGACCACAATGTTTATTTGTCGCTTAGCAGTAAGTTGGTTGAGTGCGTCGATTTCGAGGGTGTTAAATGGGAAGGCAATGGTAATATCATCCCAGCCATCGCTTGCAAAGTAGGCTGCCATACTTACCGATGAAACGGTGATTTGTGTAATGCCCAGTTCGCGAAACCATCTTCCTATTTCGATCGACTGATGTGTTTTGAAATGCGGACGCAAACGAACCTTGTGACGATGTGCCTTTTCCAGCATCAGTTCGATGTTTTGGATGCTGACTGTTTTGTTAAGTACCAGGGTAGGACGAACAATGTTCATTGTATTACAAGGTATTACAGGTTCACGATTGCTGTTTTAGGGAAAACAGCCGCAGCAGCAGTATGCTTCTGAATTTCGGCTGCCGTTCACATCCTTTGCGTTTCCAATTCGTTTAAGTTCCCCATCAACAACTTGAATTGCTTAAAAGTAGTTAATGTAGTGCAGAATTGAAAGTGATGAAAAAGAAATGCAAAAAAAAATCCCGCAGATGCGGGATTTCAATATTTTGTGAAGCCAATTAACGTACAATGGTTTGATCTCTGTTGGGTCCAACCGAAACAATGGTAACCCTTACGCCGGTGGCTTCTTCAATAAAGCGAATGTAATTTTTCAATGCTTCGGGAAACTTGTCTTCCGAAGTTACTTCTGTCAGCGGACTGTTCCAACCCGGCAATTCCTTGTATACCGGTTCAATGTCGTCGGTCAGCTCGTAAGGAAGTTCGGTGGTTTCCTTGCCATTAATTTTATAGGCAACGGCCACTTTGATGGTTTCGAACAGATCGAGCACATCGGCTTTCATCATAATCAGGTCGGTCACTCCGTTGATCATGATGGAGTAATTCAACGCTACCAGATCGATCCAGCCACATCTTCTCGGACGACCGGTGGTTGAACCGTATTCATTCCCCACATCGCGCAGTTGCTGACCATTGTCATCGAAAAGTTCGGTGGGGAAGGGGCCCATCCCTACGCGGGTGCAATAGGCTTTAAAAATGCCATATACTTTTCCAATGTTGCCGGGAGCAATCCCAAGCCCGGTGCAGGCTCCGGCACAAATGGTATTCGAAGAAGTAACAAAGGGATACGACCCGAAATCGATATCGAGCATGGTTCCCTGAGCGCCTTCGGCGATCACAGATTTTCCTTCTTTTAATGAGTTATTGATCAGATGTTCTGTATCGACCAGTTTGAATTGCTTCAACACCTCAACCCCTTCGAACCATTCTTTCTCGTAAACTTCGAGTTCTTCCTTATAATCGTATTGATAGTATTTTTCGAGTTGTTCGATGTGCTTCTGTTTCCTTTCGGCATATTTGCTCTCGAAGTTGTGAAGCAAATCGCCGATGCGTAAACCATCACGTCCAAACTTGTCGCGATAGGTTGGCCCGATTCCTTTTAAGGTGGATCCAATTTTGGTTTTTCCTTTAGCTGCTTCCGATGCTGCATCGAGCAAACGGTGTGTAGGAAGAATCAGGTGGGCTTTTTTTGAGATCACCAGGTTGTTGGTGAGTTCAAAGCCAATTTGGGAGAGCGATTCAATTTCTTTTTTAAATACCGAAGGATCGAGCACAACGCCATTCCCGATAACATTTAGTTTGTTTTCGCGAAAAATTCCCGAAGGAATGGTGTGCAAAACCTGTTTGATGTTGTTGAATTCAAGCGTATGGCCGGCGTTCGGACCTCCCTGAAAACGGGCGATTACGTCGTACTGGGGAGTAAGTACATCAACGACCTTACCTTTGCCCTCGTCGCCCCATTGCAGCCCAAGTAGTACATCTACCTTCATGTTGATTCTTGTTTGAATGAATTAATGATTAAACATAAAAATCGGTCTACTCCAAAACTTTTGGAATAAACCGTGCCGGCAATCGCAATTATTGGTTTTGGCAACCAAAAGTACAAAACTATTCAGTGCCTGACAAATAAAACGATGGAAGTTTCTAATTGCAGGAGAAGGCTTACTGTGGCAAGTTTCCTGACTGTTTGGGATTTATCTTTTCACCATAGATATAAAGGGTGTGGTGCGACAGACTGAAGTTGTTGTCTTTACAGGTGTCTTCAATGATTTGACGAATACGGGGATCAAAAAATTCAGTGACTGTTCCGGTGTTGATGTCGATCAGGTGATCGTGAATTTCTGACGCATAGGCTTTCTCAAACTGGGCGATATTTTTTCCAAATTGATGTTTCACTACCAATTTGCACTCGAGTAGCAAATCGATGGTATTGTAAAGTGTAGCCCGGCTTACACGATAGTTTTTATTTTTCATCGAAATATAAAGCGACTCAATATCGAAATGTCCGTTGCGCGAATAAATTTCTTCCAAAATGGCAAAGCGCTCTGGCGTTTTTCTATGTCCCTTTGACTCAAGGTAGTCAGTGAATAATTTTCTAGCCGTATCCTTCAATTTCTGGTTATTCATACTTAAACTAAGTTTAAATTGGAACAAATATAGAAATTTTGGAACGATTTTACAGGCGGGCTAAATAACTTTTTTACATTTCTTCCATGCGCTCAACCGTTTCAATTCCTTTGATTTTCTTCAGCTCAGTAATGATGTTCATTACATCGTTGGTGTTGTGAACATACAAGTCGAGTGTACCGGTAAATACGCCGTCGATGGTATCGAATTTTACACTGCGCATATTGATGTTGTGGTCTTTCGAAATGATGCCGGTGATTTCGGTTACAATGCCAATGCGATCGAAACCCTTAATGAAAATATTGGTCAGGTACGACTGAATTTTAAATTGTTTCCATTTGGCCGAAACAATGCGGTCTCCTTCGCTGGTCATAATTTTCATGCTTTCGGGACACGATTTTTTGTGAATGACCACCATGTTGTTGTCGTTGAGATAGCCAATTACATCGTCGCCCGGAATGGGATTGCAGCAGCGTGCCAGGTGGAAGTTTTTCTCAACGTTTTCTTCTGTAAGGATATAGGGCTTTTTGCGGTCAATTTTGTCGGTTTTGACTTCCTGTTCCTGCGGTTTTTTCTTACGCCCCAGGCTTAGCCGCCAGTATTTAATGAGTTTGTTCTTGTCTTTTTTGTCCTCAAAGAGTGCTCCGATATCGGCAAGGGAACTCAAGCCGGAACCGATTTGTGCATACATTTGAATTTTTGATTCCAGATTGAAATGCTGCAACAGGATGTTGATGGTTTCATTGGAAGGATGTCGTTCAATCTTTTTTAATTCTTCTTCAATAAGTTCTTTGCCCCTCTCAATGTGTTTTTTGTGTTCTAACTTAAATGAATCCTTGATCTTTTGCTTTGCTTTGGCCGTTTGTGCAATGTCGAACCAATTGGCGCGTGGCGATTGTTTTTCGGAAGTGAGAATCTCGATTTGATCGCCACTGTGCAGTTCATGGCTGATGGGTACCAGCTGGTGATTGATTTTTGCGCCTATGCATTTGTTTCCCAGGTCGGTATGAATCTCGTACGAAAAATCGAGCACGGTCGAACCTTTGGGGAGGGTTTTCATTTCCCCCTTGGGTGTAAACACAACAATTTCGGATGAAAACAGGTTAAGCTTGAATTCGTCCAAAAATTCAAGTGCATCCGATTCTGGATTTTGCAGGGTTTCTTTGATGCGTTCTATCCATTTGTCGAGTTCTGAATCGCCCGCTGAACCTCCTTTGTATTTCCAGTGCGCTGCAAAGCCCCGTTCGGCGATCTCATCCATGCGCTCGCTTCTGATCTGAACCTCGACCCATTTTCCTTCGGGGCCCATTACAGTTACGTGAAGTGCCTCATAGCCATTGGCCTTGGGCATGGTGATCCAGTCGCGAATCCGGTCCTGTTTATAGTTGTAAATCGAAGTGACAATCGAAAAAATCTCCCAGCATTTGCGGCGTTCGTCTATCTTTTCGTTCGACTTAAATACAATTCGGATCGCCAGCAGATCGTAAACTTCGTCGAACGAAACGCGTTTAACCTGCATTTTCTTCCAGATGGAATAAATCGATTTTTGACGGCCTTTAATGGTTACTTTAAGATTCTCTTCCTGAAGCTTTGTTTCAATGGGCGTAATAAAACGTTCAACCAGGTAGCGCCGATGTTCTTCCTTGTCTCTTATTTGCAGGGCGATATCGCGGTATTGGTCGGGATATTTGTATTTAAGGCTAAGGTCTTCGAGTTCGGTTTTAATGGCATACAATCCGAGTCGGTGTGCCAGCGGTGCATAGATATAGAGGGTTTCGCCCGATATTTTTAACTGCTTGTTGGGCGGCATCGAGTCGAGTGTACGCATGTTATGCAGGCGGTCGGCAATCTTGATCAGAATAACCCGTACATCGTCGGACAAGGTGAGCAGCATCTTTCGGAAGTTGGCTGCCTGTTTAAAGTCAAATTCGCCTTCCAGTTTGGTCAGCCCGTCAACAATACTGGCTATTTTGGCGCCAAACATGGTTTCGATATCGGCAAGGGTGTAGTCGGTATCTTCCACCACATCGTGCAGCATGGACGATATAATCGACTTGGTGCCAAGGCCTATTTCACGGGTAACAATGGCGGCAACGGCTATGGGATGAAGGATGTAGGGCTCGCCCGATTTACGCTTCACTCCGGCATGAGCCGAATTGGCAAAATCAAAAGCCTTTTGTATCGATGCCAGTTCTTCTTCATTGAAGGTATGAATCGACGATTTGAGCATGCTGTCGTATGCTTCATTAATCAAGCGTTCTTCTAGTTTCGATTGTCCCTGCATTCCCGGTTTTTGTTATTCTGTAAATAAAACAATTATCGTTTATTTTGTTTGATGCACCAACGAGTAAATTTCAAAAATAGTTTTGGTGAGCTGTTCCCACCCAAACCTTGCCTTCGCTTTGATTACTTCGGCTATCATGGCTTCCTCCCGGCTGTTTTCGTAGAAATCATAAATGGCCTCATTGATGGCGCGGGGGTCTGGATTTACAACGTAGCCACATTTTTTATCTTCGATAATTTCGGGCAGACCGCCTACATTGGTTACCAGCATTGGTTTGTTGAAGTGATAACCAATTTGGGTTACCCCACTTTGTGTGGCCGTTTTGTAGGGTTGAGTTACCAGGTCGCAGGCACAGAAATACAAATTGACTTTGTGTTCTGAAATGTAATCGGTGTGCAAAATGACCTGATCGGCAATGCCCAGTTGCTCAATCATTTGATGATACTTTTGAGGATCGGAGTAAAATTCGCCGGCTACCAGTAGTTTAATTTGCTGTTCTTTGATCCGCGGATCGGCCATGGCACTTAACAAAAGGTCGAGCCCTTTGTAGTCGCGTATAAAGCCGAAAAACAACAGATAGCGACCGTTGATATCCAATCCGAGTTGTTCTCTGGCTTCGGTTTTTGAAATGACTTCGCCATAGTGGTCATAAATGGGATGGGGAGAAAAACGCTTTGGCTGCTTTTTAATAAACAGGTCGAGGTCCTTGTAAACCGTTTGCGACATGGCTAAGAATCCATCCACCCCCTTGCAGAAGTATTTGGTAAAAAGCTGGTCTCCCGGACGATGCTCGTGGGGAAGAATGTTGTCGACGATGGCGACCACCTTTGTTTTTTTGTTTTGTCGGGCCAGCCTGCAAATGGTGCCGGTCGATGGTCCCATAAAAGGCAGCCAGAATCGTACAATGATCAAATCGGGTGCCTGTTTCTTGATATTCAGCCCCCTGATGATCCAGTTGAGCGGATTGACCGAATTGATTTCCCGACTGATATGGATGTGTTTTGGAGCAGGCGCATTGGTGTACTGTGTGCTCCCCGGAAAAAGAAATCCGGGATACTGCAGTTTGAAGTTGACAATTTTTACCTCGTGCCCTTCGTTAACTAACTGCCTGGCAAGTCGTTCATCGAGTGCTGCTATACCTCCCCTGTATGGATGGGCCGGACCCAGAATAACTATCTTCATTTTACTGAATTTATGAAGAGTAAAAATAGGGCTTAATTTGATTTATCCAGACGCTTTTTGATAAATTCGATGACTTCCTTTTCCTGATCGGGTTCAAACCAGTTAATGCTTTCATCTTTTCTGAACCAGGTGAGTTGACGACGGGCATAGCGGCGACTGTTGCGCTTGATGAGTTCGATGGCTTCGGCCTCGGTAGTAGCGCCATCGAAGGATGCAAAGAGTTCGCGGTAGCCTACGGTATTCAGTGAGTTAAGGTTGCGGTGAGGATAAACAGTCCGGGCTTCTTCTACCAATCCATCGGCCACCATCTGGTCGACGCGCTGGTTGATTCGCTGATGCAGCACTTGCCGGTCGGTGTTGAGTCCAATTTTCAGTATTTGAAAGGGTCTGCTTTGTTTGGTATTGCTTCGAAACGAAGAATAGGGTTTTCCTGTAAGATAATAGATCTCCAGGGCATGCATGATGCGTTTGTGGTTTTTTAAATCGACTGTGGCGTAATAGTCGGGATCTACTTTTTTCAGCATCCGACGCAGGGAGTCCAAACCTTCGGTCTCATATTTTGCGATTATTTCTTTTCGTAGTTCATGATCAATTTTGGGTAAGTCATCAATGCCATCACATACAGCATCGATGTACATCATCGAGCCGCCTGTCATGACCATCTCGTTGTAGGTCTTGAATTTGGTATCGAGTAATTCAATTACCTCGCTTTCAAATTGGGCAGCATTGTAATATTGATGGATGGAATGCGATTGAATGAAGTTGTGTTTAACAGTATGAAGTTGCTGAGAATCGGGTACAGCGGTGCCAATTCGTAGCTCTCTGTATATTTGGCGCGAATCGGCCGATATTATTTCAGTTTTCAGCTGCTGAGCCACAGCTATGCTTAAGCTTGTTTTTCCAATGCCGGTTGGTCCGACGATGACTATCAGTGTTTTATCCATTGGGTATTTTTAAGCGCTTTTTTTTAGAGAGGCAAAAATACGAAAAGAAAAGCAGTCAGGAGAAAATAGAAAGTGAATGGTGAATGGTGAATGGTGAATTGTGAATTGTGAATGGTGAATTATGAATGGTGAATGGTAAAAGGTGAATTATGAATGGTGAATTGTGAATGGTGAATATTGAATGGTGAATTATAATATATGAAGTTTGTACTTTTTCATTGGCCGCGGGCTATAATAAAAGCGAATTGTGCGGAGAGCCACAGAGAAAAATAAGCAGGGACATCCGATGCCTGATGGAACAAGAGGTCG
This sequence comes from Roseimarinus sediminis, assembly GCF_050433125.1. NCBI lineage: Bacteria > Pseudomonadati > Bacteroidota > Bacteroidia > Marinilabiliales > Prolixibacteraceae > Roseimarinus > Roseimarinus sediminis. The sequence continues at coordinate 95,156 of NZ_JBNPXV010000006.1, forward strand.
CTATTGAAATATTTGGGAGACAACGGTCTAATATCTATGGTCTTGTGTCTAATATCGATGGTCTTGTGTCTAATATCTATCGTCTAAAGTCTAATATCTTTCTTCTCATTTGCGGGCAAAAAAAAAGGGACTCCCGTCCCTTAAATATCTTCAATATCACCAAAAATTTCGAGGTAGTCTTGCAGATTGCCATTTCCAATTTCACTCTCTTTTTCCTGTACTTGCTCGTGGTAAGCTACCAGGACGTCGGATTGCTGATCAGGTGCATTGTTGCTCATCCTGTTCAACATTTGATCATTGAGTAATTTTTCCATAGGATTGGTAATTTAATTGAGTAACTGATTATCAATGATAAACGATTTCGTTTGTGTAATAAAATTGCGCCGTTTCTTCAATGAACATTTTGTTTTAAAAGACCTTTGTGTTGATCAACACGGAAGTAAAAGTATAAATTGTTGGATAGGCTCCAAATTATTTTCAAAATCTGAAGTGTTAAAAAATGTATACAATGAATACAAGGCCCGATAAACGAAGCGCTTAAGGGTGCTTATCAAATTATTGATGATTAGAAAAATGGAGGGTGTAGTTCGAAACTTTTACACACAAATTAGCTGTTGATCGGGACAGGCGGTGCAACAAAGATGCTTGTATGTTCCATAATATCAGGGTGGTGGATGTATTGAATGACTTTGTTGGCTTCCTTTTTCTTTTGGAGGATAGGCTTTGCCGGTGTTGATCATGTTTACACTTCTAAGGAAAGACAAAAAAAAAGAGGATGCCTTAACGACATCCTCTATACTATATAATATGGTATGATTAAGCTTTGTCAACTGAAGCCATGTGCTGGATGAGTTCAACCACCTTGGTTGAGTAACCCATTTCGTTGTCGTACCATGAAACCACTTTAACGAAGTTGTCGTTCAGTCCGATACCGGCACCGGCGTCGAATACCGAAGTACATGCTTCGCCAACGAAGTCGTTCGAAACAACTGCATCTTCGGTGTATCCGAGAACGCCTTTCAGTTCGCCTTCAGAAGCTTCTTTCATGGCGGCACAAATGGCTTCGTAAGAAGCACCTTTTTCAAGACGGCAGGTAAGGTCTACCACCGAAACGTCGGGAGTAGGAACACGGAAAGCCATGCCGGTAAGTTTGCCATTCAGCTCAGGAATAACTTTTCCTACTGCTTTGGCAGCTCCGGTTGATGAAGGAATGATGTTTTGACCTGCACCACGTCCGCCTCTCCAGTCTTTAGCCGACGGGCCGTCAACTGTTTTCTGGGTAGCAGTAGTAGCGTGTACGGTAGTCATGAGTCCTTCAACGATTCCGAATTTGTCGTTCAGTACTTTGGCGATTGGAGCCAGACAGTTGGTAGTACATGATGCATTCGAAACGAATACCATGTCTTTGGTATATTTGTCCTGGTTCACACCCATTACAAACATTGGAGTGTCATCTTTCGAAGGAGCTGACATTACCACTTTTTTGGCACCGGCATCGATATGACCCTGTGCACTTTCCTTGGTAAGGAATAAACCAGTTGATTCAACAACATATTCAGCACCAACGGCATCCCATTTCAAATCGGCAGGATTTCTTTCAGCAGTAACACGAATGGTATTTCCGTTAACAACCAGGTTGCCGTCTTTTACTTCTACGGTTCCGTTGAAACGTCCGTGTGTAGAGTCGTATTTCAACATGTAAGCCATGTAGTCAACATCGATCAGGTCGTTAATTCCAACTACCTGTACATTTTCGTTGGCAGCAGCTACGCGGAATACAAAACGTCCGATGCGGCCAAAACCATTGATACCAATTTTAATTTTCGACATAATAAATCGTTTTAATTATTAGCTATTAAGTTATTGCGTGTATTGTGAATGTTTGTTTGAGCCGCAAAATTAAGCATATCTGGGGGAAAAGTTCAACTTTTTACTGTCAATTTTAAAAATTGTTCCAATGCGTAATACTTTCGTAACATATTCAGGACGAAAAGGGTGAGACTGAGGCTGCTTGCTCGTTGCTGGTTGCTGGTTGCTGGTTGCTGGTTGCCTGCCCCGTGAAATTCGACCTTCGGAGAATATTTCAACGGGGCTCGTTGCTGGTTGCTGGTTGCCTGCCCCGTGAAATTCGACCTTCGGAGAATATTTCAACGGGGCTCGTTGCTGCTTGCTGGTTGCCTGCCCCGTGAAATTTGACCTAAGGAGAATATTTCAACGGGGCTCGTTGCTGGTTGCTGGTTGCCTGCACCGTGAAATTTGACCTAAGGAGAATATTTCAACGGGGCTCGTTACTGGTTGCTGGTTGCTGGTTTGTCCATGCCTAAAAAACGTTGACCGAATTAGACGTAAATTTATTCTTTTTCTCAATGACCAATGACCATTGACTTTTTCCTTTTTCTCAATGACTTTTTCCTTTTCTCCCCCTGGTCTGGTTTTTTTTAGAAAAAAATTAAGCAGGGGGGTAGGGGGTTTTGTTTTTACCTTGTATTAAGGACAGTTGTTTGAAATGTTGGGTGAAGAAGCTGGATTTGCCGGCTTAGCAGAAATGAAGGCACTGACTTATTTATGTTATACAACATAAGTACAGCAGCGTTTGTCCGGGTGTACGACGGGCAATTGCATGTCTGACAACTGTTAATTACCAGAGCAATAACAAGGCATACAGCGAAGTGGAAGAGTTTTTTCGAATGTTTGATAACAGGTTTCATATTGTAGTATTAAGCATGTTGAAAGCAGGGTATTAAAGGCTTATCTTTTACTTACAGGAATAATACGAAATTAAACAACAAATCGTATTTCTGAAATGTTAAATTCGCTTATTGGAAAGCTTTTTCATTTAACAAAAAATAAACTGATGGCTTTCAGCGTTATGACTAAAGCAGGAAAGTACCATCACACAAAGGATAGATAAAGTTACGGCGATGGTAATTTATTGTACAATGTTTTGTACATTGGCGATAAATTTTATACGTTTGTAGCGTATTGTGAACTATTGTAAACGCACTAAAACACAGAATGAATAAAAAATTATATAATTCAAAATCAATCAATCAATTAAGTTCAATTAAAAAACAAGTGCTATGAGAAAATCATTTACACGACTCTTGGGATTAATTGTGCTGTTTAGCACGTTGTCTCTGAGTTTTGCTCTTGCGCAACCCAAAATTACAGCGCTCGACCCTGTCGATCTCGCTGCTGGGGTTTCGTATGAAAAGGGCGAAAGTTTTAAGATGACTTTTTCTGAGCCGGTGGTAGTTGCCTCTGGAACAGGAGTAGTCGGACTTTACGATGCTGCCTCTGGTGTGCAGATTGAGGCCATTTCGGTCACCAATCCGCTTCCTTCGAGTATCAGCATCAGTGGTAATGATGTTAGTGTTAACTTCGCTTTCGATGTAGTCGAACTGAAGCAATACTACGTTACCGTTACACAGGATGCATTTAAATCGGCCGCAACCGGTATTTACTTTCCTGGTATTACCTATACCGGAACTGTTGCCGTTAATGGTGTGTTAGGTCCCTGGAATTTCACTGTTGGTGACTATACTCCTCCAACACTGACTAATTTAATTCCTAAGGGTGATGACGAAGCCAAGGCAGGTGACCTTACTCCAACCTTGTCACTTCAGTTTACCGACAATGGTCCTGCTATGACCAATGGTGCCGGAAGTGTTTACCTTTATGAGGTAATGGAAAACGGCGAAGGTGCTTATGTAGGTACTACTGCAGCTTCAGCGTTTACAGGTGTTGGTGTTAGTAAGACACTTACCTATACTGTTCCTGCTCCATTGAAGGAATTAACCGAATACTATGTTCGTGTTGATGACAATGCTTTCCAGGATGTATCAACCCACAACTTGTATTACGGTGGTATTAATAATAGTACAGAGTGGAAATTCCGTACTGCCGACGTAACTCCTCCTACAGCTGTTGCTGCAGTGGGTGATGCTACCGACGTATACAAGAATGAAAAAGTAGTTGTTACTTTTAGCGATAACCGTACAGCCAAAGGGTATGCCTTTGCATTGAGCAACGCTGCCGGTAGCGCACTGGCCAACAATGCCAATGTCGCTGGTGGTTTCACAGTAACTCCTGCTATTGCATTTACTGCAAAATATGTTGGAGACAACAAAGTGGAAATTTATCCTCCTGCAACAGGCTGGGTTTCAAACACCAGCTATCAGGTTGACCTGAACGGTGCTTTCTTTGGTGATAATGAAGCCAATACGGCTGTTGCTGCCGCCAATATCATCACTTTTAAAGCTGGTGACTTTGATGAAGCTGCCATTGCTGTTAATACTGCAGCAGCTGCTGGTACTACCGTAGCTCCAAACAATACAACTGATCAGAAGAACACCACCAACATTTATTTGAATGTAAATGCTGTTGATGCGCTTTCAGGTAATCCAGTTGATCTGTACTACTATGTAGTGAAGACAGGTGCTACTGCTCCTAAAGCTGCTGACGTGGTAGCCGTAAATAAAAAGTTACCTTCATTGGTAACAGGTGGTGTAACCGATCCCAATATTCATGAAGGATGGGTTGCAGTTGACAAAAACGGTGCTGCACTTGAGAATGCTACAGCCTACGATATTTATTTTGCCACTGTAGATAAGGCGACTACGCCGAATACTTCAACTGATGCAGCTACTTTAGCTTCTATTGTTACAGTAACCACCAACGATATTCTGGCTCCTGTAGTAGAAAAGGTAGATATGACCAACAAAGGTGGTTCTACCGTAAATATTAAAGCTGCAGCTGGTACCAATATCGATAAAGCTTCTAACATCGTAATTACTTTTGATGAGAACGTTGCTTTTACCGCCAATAGTGACTTCGAACTGAAGTGGGCCGATGGTTCTGCAAACGGGGTTACTTTAGCTGCTGGTGTAGATTATGCTGTAGGTGTAGCTGCTAATGTAGTTACCATTACTCCCGCACATGGTTTTGCTGACTATGCTGCTTCAGCATGGAAAAACAGTGGCGCTTATACTTTAACTATTAAAGACAAAAAAGTAAGCGACCTTGGTAATCCCAATGTGCCTGCAGGTTCAGCCAACGAAATGGCTCAGCAGGTATATACTTTCACTGTGGAAGACTATACCGGACCTGTTCCAACATTTGCCAGCAACGACTTGCAAACTTTGGCTAATGTGGCTACCGATGCCAATATCGTAATCGATTTTGGTGAGCCGGTGAAACGTGCTAATGGTGCCGTTGCCGATGCAGCCAACGTTTTCTTCCGCGATGCAGCAAGTACTTTAGTACCTGCCACCATTACATGGGATGCAGCCGGCCAGGTGGTAACCATTGATCCAACAAACAGCTTAACAGATAATGCTGCATTGTACTCGATTGAATTTACTTCTTCATTAGTCGATGCAGCCAACAATACGCTAGGTTGGTACGAAGGTGCAACTGCTGCAATCAGCGCAGGTGTATTAGGTGTAGAAACTGCCACTACTGGTTTTGTTTACTTCCTTGAGTTCACCACTGCTGATGAAACAGCCCCTGCCGTTTCCTTTGTTAATCCAATCAATGGACAAACCGTTACCAAGACTTACAATGGTCTCGACATCAACGTTACTTTTAACGAAGTAGTTTATGATGCAGCTGGTAACGCCATTAATGTGGCTGATGAGAACATCATGCGTTCACTCATCAGCGTGAAGAAAGTTTCTGACAATTCAATGATTGAATTCGATGTTACTGCTGGTGCTGCCCAGGCCTTTACCATTGACCTGAGCCGTTTCATTACTGCCTACGAAGCCAATGAAAGCTATACTGTTAGCCTGAATGGTTTATTCGATGCTGCCGGTAATGCCATCACCAATACTTCGATGACTTATACCGTTCAGGAATACGATAGTCCAATCCTGACCAATCATACTCCTACCGGTTTGAATGTTACTGCAGGAACTCCTATTGTTCTGAAATTGACCTACAATGAGAACGTGGTTGCGGTTGCTGGTAAAAACATTATTATTACTGCAACTGGTACTGCTCCGTTTACAGAAACAATTGACGTATCAACTGCTGCTGTTACGATAGCCGGAAATGTTGTTACTGTTACTTCTGCCAACAATGTAGCTTCTCTTGATAATTATGTTGTAACCCTTGATGCCGGTGCCTTTACTGACACTAAGGCTGATCCAAATCCGGCCGATGGTATCTCATCGACCACTTTCTGGACTTTCAAAGGTGCCGACAATGTAGCTCCTGTTATTGCCAGTACAGTTCCTGCTGATGGAACAACTGTAGGTATTCCTGCTAACATGACTATTAACTTTACTGAAGCTTCCGGCAAAATTGTGGCTGGTCCTGGTAAAGTTTACGTTCGTGAAGTGGGTAATACTGGTATCCCGGATTATACTTTCATCGCTCAGGATGTAAATGCTGTAACCATTGCTGGTACTACTGCTACTTTGAATTTCGATCCTTCGAACTTCAACTATGGTGGTAACTACTGGGTAGAAATTGAAGCCAATGCTTTCAAAGATGAGGCTGGTAATTTCTTCGCCGGCTGGGTTGGCAATACAGGCAACTGGGATTTCAGCATTGGTGCTGACCCGCTGCCTAACTACGATGTAGTTGCTTCGACTCCTGCCGACGATGCCAACAATGTTGGTTTAACCCAGGCCATTAAACTGAAGTTTACTGAACCTGTATGGGTGAACAGTCCGGTTGGAAAATTCCTTACCATTCGTAACGCTGATGCTACAGCGCATACTACTGTTGACTTTGGTGGTGGTGTTGTAAATTACAGCTGGAATGCTGCACACGACGAGATTACTGTTATTCATAGCAATCCTTTCCTTGCCAACAGCAACTACTATGTAACTGTTACAACAGGTACTTTTGAAGATGCTTCTGGTCAGGCAATTGCTGCAATTAATGATCTTGATCTTCCTGGTGACTATAACTTCACCACACAAGATCTTACAGCTCCTGTTGTAAGTGCTGCCACCGTTGGTGGAATCAATGTATTGACTGCTGCTGCTTCAACCGGTATCAACAAAGACGGAAACATTGAGATTTCCTTCTCAGAACCTGTTGTTATTGCAACTCCCAATGCTGCTGTTACTTTGAACGGACTGGGTGGAGCAATTCCTTTTGCTGCAACTTTCAGCGCAAGTACCAATGTACTGACTGTCAATCCAACAGCTGCTTTAGCATCAGAAGATCTCGTAACACTTGATATTGTTGGTGGACAAATCGCTGATAAAGCAACTTACGTGGGTGGACCAAACTATGTGGCTGCAGGAAATGTGGTTACATTCACTGTACAGGATTACATCCGTCCACAATGGACTGCTGCTCCTGCCGGAGTTTCAGGAAATAACCAGATCACAGTAAATACCATTGCAACCAACGAAGCAACTACCATTTACTACCTGATCGTGAAGGACGGTGTAACAGTAACTCAAACTGCTGCGTATATTAAAGCCAATGCAACTGCTTCTGTTGCTAATACAGCTGTACCATTCGACATCAAGAATTTGGATGGCGATCAGGTTTATGACATTTACTTCATTGCTGAAGATGCTGCCGGTAACCTGATGGATCATACCAAAGCAAGTGAGAATGTAGAAAGCATTCTGAATATTGCTACCCTTGATAATATCAAACCAGAGATGACTTCGTTCAATCCTAAAGGAAGCTGTGTTAAGAACCAGGCTGCCGGAGGAACTGATCTGGTCATTGAATTCAGCGAGAACGTTTCGCTCACTGCTGCCGCAACAGCTGCTGCTGCAGGTCTGCCAGGCGTAATGGCTGATTATATCTGGGTACGAAATGCCGCTACCGATGTGGCAGTGCCTATTAACAGCATTACTTCGAATGTATATGTTCCTGCAGCTGGTGCAGTTCCTGCAAAACCTGCAAACATTACCATCAATATTGCTGCCGGTGTATTGGCCGAAAAGGCTAGCTACTATGTAGAAATCGATCCGGGTGTGTTCGAAGACAACAACGTAGATGGTAACGCAGCGGCTCCTTTTACAGCCAATGTATGTGATGGATATTTCTGGGGAAAAACTGCCTGGACTTTCACCACAGCTGATGAAACAGCTCCTGCTGTTGATCTGACTGCTGCCGGTAAAGCCCTGGGTAACTATACTCCTTATGTAGGTGCCGTATTGGATGCCAACAACGAAGACCTTATTATGGTATTTGATGAGCCTGTATCAAAAGGTGCCGGTATGATTTACATCTACCGCATGGGTGATGCTGCTGCTCAGGAAATCATCAATGTTACTTCAACCGATGTAAGCATTGCTGCCGACGAAAAAACAGTAACCATTGTTACCCGTGCCGACTATTCAGATGGTGTTGAGTACTATGTATTGATGCCAACCGCCGGTACTTTCGTTGATAAGTCATGCGATCCTGTTGATTATGCAGGTATTACACTGCAGGCAGGTTCATTTGCTGCTGCTACCAATGCTACTGAAATTTGGTGGTTTGTTGGACAAGACGAAATTGCACCAAGTGTAGTAAGCGGATTGCCAACCGGAACCAACGAAAATGTTGCAACAAACGTAACTGTTGAATTCTCAGAATTGGTGTACAAAACCGGAACTGCCGGTGTTGGTGCTCCTATCGACCTTGCATGGGCTCAAGCCAATGTTGTTATGAAAGATGCTGCCGGTACTGCTGTTACCTTCAGTGCTCTTACTAACAATACAGTAGCTAAAACAACTCCTTATGCACACAATGTGACTCAGCTTGTACTGACTCCAAGTGCTGCACTGAAGAGTGAAACTACTTACACAGTAACTGTTACTGGTGCCAAATTTGAAGATGGTGCCGAACAAACCATTGCTACCGACTATGTATGGAGCTTCACCACTGGTGACTATGCTGCTCCTTATATCCTGGCATGGTCTCCTGAGAAGAAAGCCCCGATCGTAACCGGTCAGGCCAACAATCAGGTAGTAACACTTACTTTCGATGAACCTGTAATCCTGAACAACAACGTACAACTGACCGATACCAATGTTGATGCATTGATCTCGTTTGTACGCAATGTAGGTGCTGTACCTGTAACTTTTGATGCTACCATCAATGCTACAAAGGATGTAATTACCATTACTCCTACACAGACACTGGATACCTATTATATTTATGATGTAACCTTACTGGCTGCAGCCAATCCGCTCAAAGAGCTGGAAGATTACGGTGTGGTAACTGCAAAAGTTCTGAACACCAATCAAACCATGCAGTTCCAGGTAGGTGACTACAAAAATCCTGTTTGGGCCAGCTGGACTCCAGCCTCGGGTAGCTTCAACGCTAATACCGTTAATCCAATTGAAATTGGTGTAGCTACTACCGATGTAAATGGTGTATTGACTCCTGAGAAAATGGCTGCCGGAACTGGTAATGTAAATATCTACCGTTCGAATGGTACCGTATTTGATGTAGTAGCTGCTGCTGACTGTGACTTCACAACTGCCGGTACTATTAAAATACCTCATACCGAGTTTGAACCTTATACTTCTTACTACGTGATGTATGCTACTGGTGTCTTCACCGATGAAGCTGGTAATCCGCTTGCCGGAACCACTGCTATCACCGACTGGACATTCAGTACTTCGGATAACCGTCAGCCAGAGGTTGTTGAGTTTATTACTCCTGCTACAGGAACAACTGATGCCACTGTTAAGAGTGACCTCGTATTCCGTTTCTCAGAGAATGTTAGTCTGCTCGATGGTACCAAAACCATTGTGATCTATGACAAAACTGACAATCCAACGGATGATGGAAACATTGTTGAAGTAATTACTGCTGCTAACGCTGCATTGTCAGGAAGCAATCCGGTTAACGGATTTACTACCGACGTGGTAACCTTCAACCCTGTTAACGACTTTACAGCTGGTAAATCATACTATGTGAAGTTGATTCCCGGAGCCTTCCAGGATGTGAACACGCTGCCATCAGATGGTATTCTGAGCTACGACGACTGGTACTTCACCGTTGGTGATGCTGCTGCTCCAAAAGCGATCTCAGCTGTACCAAGTCTGACTACCAAGGAGACTGTGGAACACGGAACACCTGAATTTGCCCTGACCTTCGATATGAACATCGCGCTTGGAAATGGTAAAATCAAATTGTACCAGTATTTCGAAACTCCAATTAAACCTGAAAACATCAACAGCCTGCTGATCGACGAGATCGATGCTACTGCTGATATGGTTTCAGGAAATACACTGACATTCACCTTTGATGCCAACATCAAAGATGCCATTGCCGATTACTACATTCTGCTCGAACCAGGAACTGTAACCAGCACCAACGCCAATGCCGTTGCATGGGCCGGATTTACTTCGCCTATCAACTGGACATTTGCTACTGATGCTGATGTAACTGCTCCTGCATTTGTAGAAGCTACTACCAATATCGCAGAAGATGTAATGCCTGACGCTGTTGTTGCAACCCTCGTGTTGGAAGACTTCAACGGAATCAGCCCGACATTCAACGGTAACTTCCAACTGATTGAAGTTGGTGGTGACACGGTAGCTATCGACAATAGCCGTATCAACGTTTCAAGCACTCCTGATGCCAACGGTTTCTACACTGATTCAGATACCATCACCATTACTTTTGTTGATGAGCTGAAAGAAGAAGCTGATTACTACATCCAGGTTGCTGACGGTGTTGTAACTGATAACTCGAACTCGAAAGTTGCCTTCGCAGGTATTACTGACGACAGCTGGGCATTCAGTGTAAATGACTTTACTGCTCCTGTTGCTACCTTCACTATGAACGGAAGCACCAATACTGTTGCTGATGAACTGGCAATCGAAATTGAGTACAGCGAAAATGTACAGGTAGGTGCTGCACCTGAACTGCGCATTGTTGACGTTGCTACCGATGTAGTTGCTGCTACTGTTACAATTACTGAAGAAAACATTACTGATAATGTTGTTTCTGTTCTTGTTTCAGGTTTGAGTGACATGAATATCTACTACGTAGCTTACGATTCAAGCTTCGTTAACGACCTTACTTATGGTGCTTACACCGATGTTAGAGCTACTGCTGCTGTTGCTGACAACACATGGTTCATCACTACCGGTGACAATACAGCTCCTGAGCTCGTTTCATTCGAGCCTTCAAGCATCGTTAATGTTGATTCAACTGTAGTTGAACTGACATTCAGCGAGAAAGTAGTAGCTGCCGCTGCCGGTACTGTTACTATTTCGAGCGACGACGAAGCTGCTGACCGCGTAATCGACGTGGCTGACTTTACCGTCGAAAACGACAGCACTTATACTGTAGTTGTGAAAGGCCTGGTAAGCGAAGCTACTTATACTGTAGTTGTTAACGAAGGTGCCTTCGAAGATCTGTCGGCCAACGCCAACGGAAATCTTGAAGTAAGCAACTCATTCGATGTTGCCGACATCATCGCTCCTACTGCTGTATTCTATCCTGCAACTCCTGTTGCTGACTACAAAGACGTGGAACTGACTATCGAGTTCAACGATGCTGTTGCTGCTGCTACCGGTAATGTAGTAATTTACGATGCCGCAACGGATGCTGTTGTTGCTACCATCGCTGCTGCTGACTTTGCAACAAGCAACGACTCAGTATTCACCTACACCACCAACGACCTTTACTTCGGTACATTCTATGTACTGATCGACGCTGGTGCCTTTGTAGACGCTACTGCTGCTCCTGTTGCTTCAGACTATGCCGGGGTTACTGAAACTACCACATGGGTAATTGAAGTTGTTGACAGCGTATTCGATCCTTGCTACACCATTATCAGCCCGGTTGACGGAACTGTTGATGTAGCTACTACTACTGAATTGGTAATTGAATTCTGTGCTGAGCGTATCAAACCAGGAAACAATGCCAAGATCACTGTTTCGAGACAATCGAATATGAGCCAGGACTTCATTGACTTCGTGATCACTTCTGATATGATCAGTGCCGACATGATGACCCTGACTGTTCCTGTAACAGGTTTGGATGAGAAAACTACCTACTCGGTAACTTTGGCTCCCGGAGCTATTGTGGACGAAGCTGGTAACGCCTTCTCAGGTATCATCGATGCCAACACCTGGAACTTCACTACCATTGATGCTACTGCTCCTGTTGTAACTGTTACTGCCGGAACTGTAAGCAACCTCGACGGTGAAGCAACCATGACCCGCGACGAAGCAGGTATTGTATACCTTGTTCACGCTGACGTTCCTGCAACAAAAGCTGCTATTACAGCTGCTATTGCTGACGACAAAGCGGTTGCCGGTGTTGTTGAAACTGCTGGTGGTTCAGTAGTGGTAAGTGTTGAAGGCCTTGTAGCCGGAAACTACCGCGCTGTTGCCATCGACGAAGCTGGTAACGTAGGCGAATCAACAGAAGTACTGATTGTTGAAGATTACGTAGCTCCTGCTCCTGTTGTAAGTGTAGATGCTGCAACTGTTAACAATGTTGATGGTGAAGTTGAAATTACTGTTGACATGGCTGGTGTTGTATACCTTGTTAATGTAAATGTTGCTGCAACTGCCGACGCCATTGCTGCTGCCATTACTTCGGGTAACGCTGTTGCCGGAGTAGTTGCTACTGCCAACGGTTCTGTAACTGTTAGCGCTGCCGGTCTGGTAGCTGGTGAATACCGCGCCGTTGCTTTCAACGATGCTGGTTTAGCCGGTGAATCGACCAACAAGGTAACTGTAGAAGATGTAGTGGTTGTATTGAGAACCATTGCTGAAGTACAGGGAACCGGAGATGCTACTCCATTCGCCGACCAGGTGGTTACCGTACAAGGTGTTGTTACAGGTATCGACAGAAACGGTAATGGTTTCTTCATGCAGGATGCAATGAGCGCACGCAGTGGTATCTATGTATTCGACAAAAATGTAGCCGCTGAGGTAAGTATTGGTACTTCCATCCAGTTAACTGCAACCGCTGTTGAATACTACACGCTTACTCAGTTGAAAAATGTTACTGAATACGAATTCGTATCGAAAGTTGCAACGATTACTCCTATGGAGATTTCTGCTGCTGATGTAGCCAACGAAGATTACGAAGGAGTATATGTTAAAGTTGATTCATTGAAAGCAACCGAAGCTGCTACTTATGGTGAGTGGTTCAGTGTTGCAATGGATGAAACCAGCGTTAAGCTTGATGAGCAACTCTTCGAAATCGGAGACATGATGTCAGAAGGTCAGCGTTACAACTTTAAAGGTATCGTTAACTATACTTTTGAGGAGTACAAACTGGCACCAACAAGTGCGAGCGATATCGATTATGTATTGAGCACAATAGATCTTTCTGTTGCGATCGATATTTATCCGAACCCATTCGATAATTACATCCAGGTAAGCACTTCGAGCGAAGTGGAACTCACTAAAGCAGTGATCACCAACATCGCCGGACAGCTTGTTAAGGAAGTAATGAATCCTGAAAATAAAATCACTACAAGTGAATTGCGTAGCGGCGTTTACTTCATCTCTCTGCACACCGAAGATGGAGTTGCCAAAACTCAAAGGATTATTAAGAGGTAATACCGAATTGATTGATTAGAAAAGGGAGGCCGGTGGTCTCCCTTTTTTATTTTACTATTTTTGCACTAAGTACGACTCTTTAAGTAAACAACTATGAATACCATCCTTGAGCACCGTAGTATCCGAAAGTATAAAAATGAAGCCATTGCCGATGAGTTAATGATGCGTATTCTTGATGCAGGAATCAGGGCTTCTACCACCGGAAATATGCAGCTCTATTCCATTATCAATACCAGCGATGCGGAAATTAAAAAGGCACTGGCCCCTGCGCACTTTAATCAGCCCATGGTTACCCAGGCTCCGAATGTACTTACCTTTTGTGCCGATTTTAACCGTTTTAAGCACTGGTGTCGTTTAAGTGATGCCCAACCAGGCTACGATAACTTTTTGTCGTTTATGACCGCTGCAATCGATGCCCTGCTGCTTGCACAGAACGTGACAGTAGCCGCCGAAGCCGAAGGACTCGGGATCTGTTATCTGGGAACAACTACCTACAATGCCGATCAAATTATCGATGTGCTGAAACTACCGGCCGGGGTGGTACCTGTAACTACCTTAACCATTGGCTGGCCCGATGAACATCCGCCGCTTACCGATCGTCTGCCCCTGGAGGCTGTGCTGCACCAAAATGTGTACAGTGCGTATTCCGATGAAAGTATCAAGGCCTTGTATGCCGAAAAAGAGGCCTTGCCGGAAAACCTTCAGTTTATAAAGGAAAACAACAAACAAAGCCTGGCCCAGGTGTTTACCGATGTGCGCTACAAAAAGGCCGATAACGAACATTTTTCGAAGGTACTGCTGGACGTGCTGAAGAGACAGGGATTTCTGGAATAAGGAAAATGTCATTACCGGTATAGAGACGCACTATTGTAGAGACGCACTATAGTGCGTCTCTACCGGTAAATAGGAAAAAGCCAGCTAATCAATGATGTGATTGAAATAGATTGAAAGCTGTTCTTAAATGCATTCTGTAACGATACGGCGAAAGCCGGGAGTGTAAATTCAATGCTGTGTTTACAAGGCCAAAGGCCTTAAAGCAAAAGCGCAGGGCAACGCCCTGGGTAAAAGGAACAGCAGAAGCCCAAGCCCCAAGGGGGCGAAAGAATAGCTGCAATAGTTGGTTTTTCTGTCCGGTTTTACAACATCTTCCGCGATTACCTGGGTACCATTACCGAGCTGAAAGATAGTACCGGATCCCTGCAAGAGTATAGCTTTGATGCCTGGGGGCGCCGCCGTAAACCAGGTGATTGGAGCAACTACGACACAAGTGGCGAACCTGCCCTTTTTGCCAACCGAGGTTTTACCGGCCACGTTCAGTGAGGCCCTGTTAATGGGAGAGGAACGAACCATAAACAGTTGGCCGAACTAATCCCGGTAAGCGAAGCGGTACCGGGAAGCACATGACCGCATTCAAACTTATAAATATGAACGGCCGTTTGGGAGTTTATCCCGCGTTTGGCGGGAACCCCGTATTGGCCGTTTCCTAAATCCTGATAACTTTGTACAACAGCCCGGTAATACCCAAAGCTATAACCGATACAGCTATTGCTTAAATAACCCGTTGAAGTACAATGACCCCGATGGGGAAATAGTATTTACTGCATTAGTTGGTGTGTCAATGTTCTTTACTGGAGGAGCAACATCGTTTTTATTGCCATATGCGATTGCAGCAGATATTGGCTCTGTAGTTAATGTTGCATCAAACTGGAATAATATTGACAATTTTGGAGAAGGACTTGCCTATTATGGCGTAGGTGCTGCTAGTGGTGCCGCATCTCAAATTCCTGGTGCCGGAGTTCCATTGTCTGGATTTATTAGTGGAGCAGGGAATGAGTTTTTAAATACTAATATTTTAACCGATGATGTTTCTTTGAGTGATTTAGACCGAAGCGATGCTGGTAGGATTTTACTTTCTGGAGGAATTGGAGCAGCATCAAGTTATTATGGAGCTAAATGGGGTGGTCAATTCTCAGATAAAGCAATTAATGGCCTAAATGTTGAATCTACATTTATGAAAAATGCGATTGAAAAAACTAGCCAAGGTTTTACAGTTGGCTATATTAATGGTTTTTTCAATGAAGTAATGTTAGGTAGTGGAGATGTTAAAACTGCTTTCAAATCAGGATTTGTACAAGGTGGATGGGGAGCTGCATTTGGGTTTACATTTAGTAGTGTTGAATATGGCTTAAATAGAAGTGGCGTTGAGCAATATTGGACAAGAAATGAATTAAGCTTAAAGATAAAAAGTCCATACGATGATTATTATGAATACAATTTCAAATATGAAAAAGGCATGCAACCAAATAGCCCTTATTACCAATACAATCCAAGAACAACACCGTATAATACGCCAGGTAATAATTGGCAAGTTCCAATGAGAGCCCCAACTCCCCCTCCAAGTAATTTTAATTTTTGGAGAACTATTTATCCTGAACTTTATTATCCGTGGGGAAGATGAGAAAAAATATGATTGAAATAATACTCGTTTCGGCTTTGGCGATAGGTGTATTTAGTTACAGGCTATTAAATAACAAAGACGAGCAAGAGATAATGAAAAAAGGAGAGTTTGCAATAGGAACTGTCGTAGGAATAAGTAAGACAGGATGGTATAGTCGAGCCAACGTAAGTTTTTCTTTTTACTGTGATACACAGAAAATAGTAAAACCTCTCAGCAAATATCCGAGTAATATCAAAGTACAGCGTGACGAAAGATTTTTGGTTACCTATTTGCCAAATAATCAAAAGAAAGCAATTATGTTATTTGATTACCCAATAAAAGACAGCACCGATTATAAACGGTACGTAAAGGAGTTTGAGCAGAAGCGAATGCAGAAACAAGAATAACACTAGTTCGGAATTCGCTTTGCTGAACTTGCAATTGAAATCCGCGCTAATAAACAATAGGATTTGTAATCCGAAAAAAGATATTAACCTTTTAGTGTTTGCTGAGAATTGAAAAGCACTTATATGGCGAAGGCTTTTAAGGTGTGTCTTTAAAAACCAACTAAAACGCTAACGATTTTGATAATTAAATTTAAACACAATTCTATGAAGCCAAAAAAAATAATCCTGAGCATGTTGTTGGTATTGGCGATCAGCTTTGCCACACAGGAAATTATACCTTTACACTTAACGAACTTCCTCCGGGAATGTATATTGTAAAAGCAACAACCCGTCAAGGCTATGAAAAAGTGGAAAAAATATTTAAGAAATAGCGGTGGAATATTTCTGCTGCTGTTTGGTTTTGCACAATGCAATTTGTTCAACCTGGGAGACAAGCACGAGATATTCGACCCGTATGAGCACCCTTTACTGGCAACAGACGATACCCTTGTTTTTCAAAGCAATAACGATGTTGATTCGTTTTATGTGTCTGAATCGGAAGTTTATAAGCCCCATCTAAACCCGGCAAGTTCAGAGAGTGATGTTACGCAATATTGTGGAAATTTTCACGAAATGGGTGCAAATGACACCACACAATTGTGTTTTGATGTATTTATATATGAAAAAGAATATATAACATATAGTTATTTGTGCTATTATTATTATTATGGTGGCGAAGATAATTGGGTTTTTGATAGTGTAGAGAAAGAAAATGGAAACTATTCCTTTACGATTGGTGATCATGTTTTAGATAATTTATACAAATTAGAATGGTTTCGTAATGAAGATAATGTGTTTGAAGGTAAAGCCGATTCTGTTTTATACAGCAAAGATTATGGGTTGATCAGGTACCGGCGTTTTGGTGAAGAGTATAAACTAAGTGTAGAAACCCTTGAAATGCTTATGGGAAGGGAGTAATCAATAAATGATAGGCTTATAAATCATTAAAAAGCACAGCGATTTACACTCCTGTTTTCAATTCCTGAACTCAGAAATAGATCATACCCTTTAGATGACTTATTCTTTTCTATTCGGCTTTGCTGTTAACTTAGCTATTACTGTTCACTTAGTGGAAAGCAATAGAAGGCAGTTGAAAGCGATAGAAAGCAATTGAAAGCAATTGTTAAATGCATTCTGTAACGATACGGCGAAAGCCGGGAGTGTAAATTCAATGCTGTGTTTATAAGGCCAAAGGCCTTAAAGCAAAAGCGCAGGGCAGCGCCCTGGGTAAAAGGAACAGCAGAAGCCCAAGCCCCAAGGGGGCGAAAGAATAGCTGCAATAGTTCTTTTTTCTGTCCGGGTTTAACAGCTTTGTTCAGTCTCATCCGGAGTTCTTTTCGTATTTGGGTTTCAGCTCTGCGGTTCGATTCTGAGACAAGGGCAAGCCCAGTTGAAAACCAACATTTCGGTGCGCTGCACCTTCTGTTGAACTGCTACCATACAGCTATAAGCATTTCGGTGCGCTGCACCTGGGAAGGGATTGAAAAGTTTGAAGGGATTAAAAGATTGAGGCTGTTGTTTGATGTAGGCAATGTAGCCCGTAACACTATTAAGGTTTTGGAGGGCATTTTCGCTTATCCTTAACGAATAAGTTTCCGGAGATTTTTCTTTTGTGCTGCCCATCGTTGTTTAGCTTCTGTTATACTTACAATTGGAGAATCTTCGGCGCACTCAACCCACGTTTTAAATTCTTCTTCGCTTATTGGCTCACCAGGCAAAGCATTTGAGTTTAAATCTGGCTCTTTTACAATCCGTATCAATTGCTTATGTTCTAAGTCTTGTAAAGCTTTAAAGAGTTATTTCCTGTAAGTTCTATTGTCAGTGTTTCATAATACTTTACTACTTATTCTGTTGAGAGGGCACCCCAAAGTCACACAGTTGTCGTATTATTCCGCACTCCACCTTCTATGTTGTAATCCAAATTTTAAGAGCATTATTTTTGAGAAAATATTTTCTCCTATGTTTTTGTTTTTTAGAACATTATCTTTGTTTCTTGTAAAGAGGAAGAGGAAACAGGCAATGCCGGGGGGCAACCTGCGAGCAATACTCTTTACGGATACACTGTATAAAGGGAGGTTTCGTGCCTCCTTTTTCCTTTATACAGGAATCCTTGCATGGCTAAGAAAACCCATTTTTCGTTTTCTTTTGCCGTCATATAATTATAAGTCCTACAAAACAACCTTCTATCAGTAGACCAAGCTACATTTCCCTGATTCAGTTTCGATAGGTAAAGTGCCGCATTCTCGTTAAGCAGACTAGCTGCAAGGTGGAGTTAGCGGTCACTTTGATTTTTTCATTGTTTCTAAGGACTTATTTGACAACTCCTGATACATATTCTGTTTTATTTTTCAATACGTAATACATTCGGTTCAGTACTTTTCGGGCTATCCTTACAACCGCTTTGTTGTGTTCCATTCGCTGGATGTAGCTATGATAGCTTAAAATTAAAGCTGGATCATGTCTTGCCGCAGTCCATCCACTTTCGATCAACAAACTTTTTAGTGTCTTTTGTCCACGGAAAGTCATTTCCCCATTATTCGACTTTTCACCTGAAGAGTGATAGTTTGGCACTAATCCTACGAACCCTGCAAAATGATCGGTATTTTCAAATCGTTCAATACTTTCTATTTCCACTAAGAATGAGATGGCTGTTATGGGTCCGATGCCTGGGATGGTTCGCAATAATTTTATGTTTTCGGCATATTTTTCACTTCGGGACATCTCTCTAATCCGTATCATTACTTCAAGCAAAAGCTTCCTTTGTTGTTCAACCTCTTGTACCAATAGCCGTAGTGTTTTTGTGCCGGAATCATGTTGCAAAATAACCTCTTCGCTGAGCCATTGTATAAAACGTTTTGACCAGTGGGAACCCGACTTTTCAAATTGTGGTGGATATTGTATTCCATAAAAGTAGAGGAACGATTTTATCCGTTGCTTAAACCTTGTCATGTCTTTTACTAGTGTTGCACGCATACGCACCAGTGACCGGTCTTCCAATGTTTCAGGATCAGGAACATAGATTGCTTTTAGTTCTTTTGCGCGCAACGAACGTGCAAGTTTACGGCTATCGGTCGGATCATCTTTCTGCAATTGTTCTTTTTGCGAAGTGGGAACGTCCGCTGGGTTGATTACGATGTTGTTTATCCCCATTTTTTTCAGTTTGTAATGTGTCCAAAAACCACAAAAGCCGGCTTCGTATACCGAGTTATACCTTCCTCCCGGAAAGTTACGGTTTAAATAGTTAACTAAAGCTTCCACAGATGGTGGCTGTGTGAAGGTTTTGTGTGCCAATTCTTCCGTTAAGATAGTAACATTCCAACTTTTAAGATGAACATCAATTCCGACAAAAATATTTTGTCCTTTGAAATCTAATTCAGTTCTTTGTGTAAGCATAAGTCATTGAATATTATAGATTAGTGATTTAATCAAAATTAATACTCTTTTGGCTTATGCTTCTCTTATTCAAAGCACAATTACAAACATAGGGACTCGTTTGAGCGAAGCGGAAACGAGGTGGAAGCTGTTTCTCGTCTGTGACGAGAAGTAGGCAACAAATACATACAACTGATTTATGGCGCAAGCAAGCACAATAATCCCAGCCTTGCCTGACTCGCGGGGCTGGTAAATTGTCTCAACTTTGATTTTTATGATTATTGGATTACCATGATTATATTTGAACTTACTAAATCATCACGTGAATCATTTCAATCGTATGAATCATAGTTCAGACATTTTTGTGAATGGAGGTACACCCGTAGTGTATTCCATCTTCCGCGATCACCTCGGAACCATTACTGAAATTAGGAATAGCAATGATGGTACGATACAAGAATACAGCTTTGATGCTTGGGGGCGCCGCCGTAAACCGAGTGATTGGAGCAACTACGATACAAGTGACGAACCACCTCTGTTTGCCAACCGAGGTTTTACAGGGCACGTTCAGTGAGGCCCTGTTAATGGGAGAGGAACGAACCATAAACAGTTGGCCGAACTAATCCCGGTAAGCGAAGCGGTACCGGGAAGCACATGACCGCATTCAAACTTATAAATATGAACGGCCGTTTGGGAGTTTATCCCGCGTTTGGCGGGAACCCCGTATTGGCCGTTTCCTAAATCCTGATAACTTTGTACAACAGCCCGGTAATACCCAAAGCTATAACCGATACAGCTATTGCTTAAATAACCCGTTGAAGTATACTGATCAAAATGGTGATTGGTTTTTTAGTTTGCTTTTTCCACCTGCAGCACCAGTTCTTATCTATGTTGATGCTTTTTTATGGGGTGCTACAATAGATTATGCTTCTCAGTTTATAGATAATATATCAACTCAAAAATCGATGGGTCAAAAAATAAACTGGGGAGATGCATTGTGGAATGATATTGACTTTGTTGATGTTGGTATATCCGGTTTAACAGATGCAGCAACACTAGGAATAGGTAAAATAACTAAACTTCCAAAGTACGCTAAAATTGGATTTGGATTAAAAGCTGCAGCAATATTTGGTTCAAACACAGCAAAAGCCCATGTTGATTATAAACCTGGAACTGGCTGGAATACATCAAAATCAAGAGACGAAATAAATGCTGAGTTGTGGGCAAGTAACATAACATCTTTAACCCTTGGTAAAACTTATGATTTTGGAATTGATAAGGTTTTGCCTAAAAAAATGGTTGGAGATATGTTGTCAGACAAATTTTCTGAAAGATTACAAAACTTCGCTGTAAAAACACTGGCATCTCCGGCACTTAATAATTGGAATCATTCTATTTATAATGATGTAATGAGAGGAAATAACTATTACTACAATATTGAAAAACAAAGATGGGAAAACGATAATTATGAAGAACAATGGTGGACAAAATATGAATAAAGAAATTGAGCCAAAATTTAAACATTTTGCTTTAGCAATGCTAATCATATTGTCATTAATTTCTCCATTCTTTATTATTGGTGGCAGAAATGCAAGCAGATGTAATAACTATCTGAAAAACAATGGCAAAGAAGTAATTGCATTTTACGCTTACCCCGCGGGAAGAATGTCTAGCAGGGTATATAAATTTGAATATAAAGTAAATGGAAAAAGGTTTACTGCAGCACTTAATAAACCCTTTGAATTATCTCCCAATTATCCATTTAAAGAAATACCAATAATGGTAAGATATGCAGAAGAAAAGCCAGGAAGAAGCATAGTTCTGCCAGATAAAGAATTTAATTACAAAGGCTTTCAAATAAAATGGATTACTCATGATGAAAGCAGATATTATTATATGACGATTAAAAAGGTTGACTAGTGCAACCAGCTAGTGCGGTTTCACCCAATAAGCGCAAAATCTTATTAAAAACGATAGAACAACTGGATTTTTGGAAGTTTTTTTGCTGTTGATAATCTAAGACTTACGAGCAGTTGTATAGAATTTGCAATCCGCGCTAATAAACAATAGGATTTGTAATCCGAAAAAATGATAATAACCTATTAGTGTTTGCTGTGAATTGAAAAGAACCTATATGGCGAAAGCTTTTAAGGTGTGTCTTTAAAAACCAACTAAAGCGCTAACAACTTTGATAATAAAATTTAAACACAAATCGATGAAGCCAAAAAAAATAACCCTGAGCATGTTGTTGTTATTGGCGATCAGCTTTGCCGCACAGGAAATTATACCTTTACACTTAACGAACTTCCTCCGGGAATGTATATTGTAAAAGCAACAACCCGTCAAGGCTATGAAAAAGTGGAAAAAATATTTAAGAAATAGCGGTGGAATATTTCTGCTACTGTTTGGTTTTGCACAATGCAATTTGTTCAACCTGGGAGACAAAGAGGAGGTATTCGACCCTTACGAGCATCCCTTAATAGAAAAAGGGGATACCCTTGTTTATGAGAGTAATGATTGTGTCGATTCGTTTTATGTTTCCGAGTCGGAAGTATACAAGCCTCATATGAATCCTACATCTGAAGAAAGTGATGTTACAGAATACTGTGGGACTATTCATGAAATATGCGCGAGTGATGCAACGAAAATTTGTTTTGATATAAATATAATCTCTAGTATTTATGATATAACGCATTATATGTGTTATTATTATCATACTGGTGGAGAAGATAACTGGGTTTTTAATTTTATTAAGAAAGAGAATAGTGGCTATTCTTATACATTAGGCTCTTATGAGTTGTGCGATTTATATAAAACGCCATGGTTTAAGAATGATGAAAAAATATTTGAAGGAAAAGTGGATTCAGTTTTGTATAGTAAAACGTATGGAATAATTAAGTATTGGCGAAATAATGAGAATTATGTATTAAGCGAAAAATGCCTTGAAATGCTAATGGCACGCGAGTAAAAATAGGGAACCGTTCTTTTTGAAGAGAACGGTTCTCTATTTTTTTGCCAACCGAAAAATGTTTGGTATAAGCAACAACACAAAAAGGCTATGAAGTGAGCAGGCGAGTTCTAACCCTCCTAAGCTGGCGCAGTGCTGTGAACTGTGTCCCGGCCATTAGGCTGGATTTCAATGAATGATAAGCTTACAAATCATTAAAAACCACAGCGATTTACACTCCTGTTTCCAATTCCTGAACTCAGAAATAGATCAAACACTTTAGATGACTTATTCTTCTATCCGGCTTTGCTGTTTAATTAGCTGTTAGTGTTATAATTTTGTAAATTTGGATAACAATTAGAAAAACTTTAAAGATGAAAACGGCAATGCAAATAGATATCACATTTGAACAAATCCTTTCATTGGTTAGGCAACTGCCCAAACAACAAAAAATACAGTTGACAAGAGAATTGGAAAAAGAGCTTATTGATACAAAATTGTCTCGTTTGTTAACGGCATTTGAAGCAAAAGATCCGGACTTGATATCGATAACAAGTGAGGTGGAAAGTGTAAGACAGGAAATTTATGAAAAACGAAAAGGTTAAAGTTATCTTTGATACAAATGTTTGGATTAGTTTCTTGATTGGTAGTAGTTTGCTGAAAATTAAACAGTACATATCTGACGGCCGTTTGTTAATTATTACGACAGAACAACTGTTGACCGAGATCAAAATGGTTACGAGTCGTGAAAAATTGAAAAAGTATTTT
Organism: Roseimarinus sediminis; assembly: GCF_050433125.1. Lineage (NCBI taxonomy): Bacteria > Pseudomonadati > Bacteroidota > Bacteroidia > Marinilabiliales > Prolixibacteraceae > Roseimarinus > Roseimarinus sediminis. Next base: position 118,631 of record NZ_JBNPXV010000006.1, read on the forward strand.
CCCAAAGAAAGCGTAAAGGAATTGATAGAACTGCTGGAAACCATCGCAAAAAAGGTTGAAATAAAACCAACCTATTTTATTTGCCGGGATCCGAAAGACAACTTTCTGTTAGACTTGATTGATTTTTCGAAAGCTGATTATTTGGTAACTGGCGATAAGGATTTAATTGAGCATAATCCATTCAAATCTGCTAAAATTATAACACCATCAGAGTTTGAAGAAGAGCTTAAAAGCGTGTTACTATAGGAAACCATTTTTTATTCAATGACCAATGTAGAGACGCACCATAGTGCGTCTCTACTATAAACGACCATTCCGGTGTACATCGCGGGCCGAGCCCTGCGCAGTGGGCATAATCAGCAGATCGTCGATGTTGACATGCGGCGGGCGGGTGGCCATAAACAGGATGGCTTCGGCAATGTCTTCAGCGAAGAGGGGAGTCAATCCTTCGTATACTTTAGCTGCTTTCTCATTGTCGCCATGAAAACGAACCAGCGAGAATTCGGTTTCGACCATGCCCGGACTGATACTTCCTACCTTGATCCCGTATTTCAGCAAGTCGAGCCGCATGCTCTTTGTAATGGCTTCAACGGCATGCTTGGTGGCACAGTAAACACTTCCGTTGGGGTAGGCCTCACGGCCTGCAATGGAGGAGATGTTGATAATGTGCCCCGAAGCAGCTTCCACCATGCGGGGGCTGATGAGCCGGGTAATATACAAAAGGCCTTTAACATTGGTGTCGATCATGCTTTCCCAATCACTCAGCCGGGCTTCGTGCACAGGGTCGAGGCCCGAAGCCAGTCCGGCATTGTTGATCAACAGTCCGATGTTTTTCCATTCTTCGGGAAGGCTGTTAATGGCATTTTCTGTTTCCTCGTAATTGCGAATGTCGAAAGCGATGGTGTAAACTTCGGCGTCGCTGGCCTTGATGATTTCTTCTTCGATCTCCTGCAGCAGCTTTTCACGACGGCCGGTAAGTATCAGGTTGAAATTATTTGCAGCCAAAACTTTTGCTGTGGCTCTGCCAATTCCTGAAGTGGCTCCGGTAATGAGGGCGATTGTCTTCACTGGAATAAAATTAAATTAAACATCAGTTTTTCAAATTAATATCTCAAAAAGCAAACTGTGAATTGCTAAGGCCGTGGAACTCGCATGTGCTCATTCATGCCTTTTAGTGAGCAACAGAAGCATGCTCGTTTCATCTTTTTATTTTTAAATGAACCAGAAACAAACTGTTTGGTTCTAATCTTGTTTCGATTATCTGGCTAAGATATAACATTATTGAATCAGATTAAAATATCAGAAATTTGACAATCATTCTGGTTTCTGGCTGGCAATCGTTAAATTTGTTACGAAAAAAATAAGCAAGATGGAACAAGGTACTGAAAATTTGGAATTCGATCTAAATTCCCTTCCCGAACCGGAAGATATCAACGACATTATGATGAATCTGATGGTGAACCCCAATCTCTCACCATTGAATTACTTCAACGATTTTACCGATGGGGCAGGAGGTTTAAAAATCGATTCTAAAGAATTGATCGATTCAAACATTATAGAGCTGAACGATGGATCATCGCTTTTATCGATGACTACCCATGCCATGCATCATCATCTGGTTTCCGATCCGCAAAAGGCAGCCGAGATTCTGGTAACCAAAGCGGTAAGGAAGATGGTATGTTACGGGGCAAAGCCCATTGCCGTTTCGGCGCTGGTGTATCACATTAACTTCAGCGATCCCAATGGCAACTACATCGCATCGGGAATTAAAGCGGGCCTCGAGCGGGTGGCCGATGCCTATGACTTAAAAATTCAGGAACGCAAAATTCGTTTCGATTATTTTGAAGAGCACGGCACGCAGTCGCCTACACTCATCGTGACGCTTCTTGGTCAGGTTCAGCGTGATAAAAAGGGCGAAGTGAAAGCGACCAGCATCGATTTTAAAACCAAGGGAAACAACATCTTCCTCCTGGGCCGTCCGATGGACGATTTGGGATCGAGCGATTACCTTGAGTTTTACCATGGTATCACCAATTCACCGCTGCCAGCATTTGATCTCGATTTTGAGGTGAAACTGCATAAAGTGATTAAAGATCTGATTGAAGAAAATCTGATTATGAGTGCCAGTCCGGTAGGTCGTGGCGGGCTTTTCTTTTCACTTTTACGTGCCGGCTGGGTCAATGGTTTGGGCTTCGACATTACCACAGCTGCTGAAACCCGCATCGATTCCTTCCTGTTTGGCGAGTCGATGGGCCGCATCTTCGTGGGCGTCGACCCCGATGTGGAAGACGAATTTGTCGATCTGGTTTTCGAATCGAAGATTCCCTTCTTTACCCTTGGGCATGTTACCCGTGGTGAAATCAGAATTGATGATGAATCGTTTGGTTACATCGACAAAATGTCGGAATCATTATAAACACTGAAAATTGGTACAACCGTATAATCAATCGAACAGTAAAAAAAGCGAGGTACGGGCAATGTTTAACAACATTGCCCGTAGTTATGACTTTTTAAATCACTTCCTTTCGCTGGGAATCGATATTTCGTGGCGCAAAAGAGTGATTAAGGAATTGTTGAAGTATCAGCCGAATCGTGTGCTCGACATGGCTACCGGTACCGGCGATCTGGCCATCATGGCGGTGAAAAAGGGAATTAAGCAGGTGGTAGGCATCGATTTGTCGGATCAGATGATTGCTGTTGGTCAGCAGAAAATGGAACAGCGGGCATTGAATGCTTCCATACAAATGCTGGTGGGCGATGCTGAAAAAATAGCCTTTGCCGACAATCATTTCGATGCAGCGATGGTCGCCTTTGGGGTGCGCAACTTTGAAGATTTACCCAAAGGATTATCCGAGATCGCCCGCGTATTGAAAAGTGATCAGCCTTTGCTGGTACTTGAATTTTCGAAGCCTGTTGCTTTTCCCGTTAAACAATTTTATCATTTTTATTCCTTTCATTTATTACCATTTATTGGGAAGCTGGTTTCGCAAGACGACAGGGCCTATCGTTATTTGCCCGAGTCGATCAGGGCCTTTCCCAGCGGCGATGATTTTTTGGAAATCATGCGTTCGTGCGGATTTAAAAATACAAGAAGGATTTCGCTGAGCTTTGGAATTGCCAGCATCTACATCGGTGAAAAGGAGTAGTGGGGGTTTTGTTCAATGTGAAAAGGAAAGTGCCTGTGCAGGTAGCAGGCATACAACACAATTTTTTAGCTTTTTAGCGGTTATAAAAAATAAAAACTGTGAAGAGATTTCATTTACTAACGCTTTTTCTGTTGCTGAGCCTGGGGTCTATGGCACAAATGTGGGGCGTTCCCAACCTGACTACCTTCGACGATCGGCAGATTCATTTTGGTTTTACTTTGGGGATCAATACGCTCGACATGGGTTTTAGTCATTATGCCACCCTTGATGAAAACCCGGCTTTTGATCCCTCGGAAGTGAATCCGGTTTATCTGGCCGAACTCGATTCGGTGGGCCGGGCCGTACGTGCCGACATCGACGCCTTAACACCGGGTTTTACGGTAGGCATTGTTTCGAACCTGCGTTTGAGTGAAAACCTCGATCTTCGTTTTCTTCCCGGTTTGTCGTTTGGAAACCGTCGGGTGGCTTACAACGTGCCCATTCACGATTTAAACGAACCTTCGAATGTCGAACACTATCAGCTAAGGGCAACCTATCTCGATTTTCCACTCCTTATCAAGTACAAATCGAAGCGGATCATCAACCAGCGTCCTTATATTATTGGTGGAATGGCATTGCGTTACGACATTTCAAAATCGGCACAGGAGGAGTTGCTACGGCTGAAAAAACCGGGGGTTTATGCCGAAGCCGGACTGGGTTGGGACATGTACCTGCAGTTCTTCAGGTTGTCGACCGAAGTGAAGTACAGTTTTGGCTTGAACAATGCACTGGCAGAGCCGCCGCTCGATCCTCAGCCCAAATATTTTAATCAGACTTTTAAGAAGCTGAATACCCACATGCTGGTACTCAGTTTTCATTTCGAATAGTTTAAAAATTTTACGTTTGATCAGGGAGCTTAACATTACAGTCAGTCCGAAAGTAGCTGCAACACACGATGAGTTGCTGCGGTCGGTGGCTGTGAAATTCGGAATTGCAGAAAGCGAAATAACACATCTTGACGTGTTTCGGCGTTCAATCGATGCCCGAAGCCGGAATGTGCGCATCAATCTGGGCGTAAGGGTTTATGTTGGAGAGGAGCCTGTTGATGAAAGGGTAGTGTATGAATACCCCGATGTGAGCAAGGCTCCCGAGGTGGTGATTGTGGGTGCCGGACCGGCAGGTTTATTTGCAGCCCTTCGCCTGATCGAGCTGGGCGTAAAGCCGGTGATTGTCGAAAGGGGCAAGAAAGTGTCGGAGCGCAAAGCCGACATTGCTGCCATTCACCGGAACGAAGCCGTTCATCCCGATTCAAATTATGGCTATGGCGAAGGTGGAGCCGGAACTTTTTCCGATGGAAAGCTCTACACCCGCTCGAAGAAGCGCGGCGACATCCGCAAAATTATTGAAGTGCTGTTTCAGCATGGAGCCCAAAGTGATATTTTAATTGATGCCCATCCGCACATCGGGACCAATGTGTTGCCCAAAGTGGTGAAGAACATCCGAAAGACGATTCTGGAGGCCGGAGGAGAAATTCATTTCAGGCAACGGGTGACCGACTTCATCGTTAGCAACGACAGGGTAGTAGGAGTAAGTACAGCAAGCGGAGAGCGCTTTAGCGGCAAGGCCGTGATACTGGCCACCGGGCATTCGGCGCGCGACATTTATCATCTGCTCCGGAAGCGGGGCATTCATCTCGAAGCCAAGCCCTTTGCAGTAGGCGTGCGGGTAGAGCATCCCCAGCAACTGATTGACACCATTCAGTACCACCGCAACGACCGCGGACCTTATTTGCCGGCAGCGGCCTACAGCTTTGCCGAGCAGGTCGATGGCCGTGGTGTTTACTCTTTCTGCATGTGCCCGGGCGGTGTTGTAGTGCCTGCTGCCACTTCGAACGACGAACTGGTGGTAAATGGCATGTCGCCTTCGCACCGTGGCGGCAAATGGGCCAATTCGGGCATTGTGGTCGAAGTACAGCATGAAGACCTGAAGCGCTATGGTCATCACCGCGAAATGGCCGGATTGAAGTTTCAGGAAGATCTCGAGCACCAGTGTTATAAAATGGCCCAAAACTCACAAATTGCTCCGGCGCAACGTCTGAACGATTTTGTGAAAGGAATGAGCTCCTCGTCCCTGCCATCGAGTTCGTATCATCCGGGAGTTGCCCCTTCGGACATGCATGCCTGGATGCCTGCCTTTATTCGCGAACGCCTGCAGTCAGGTTTTCGTAAAATGGACAGCAGGGCACATGGTTTTCTTACCAACGAGGCAATAATTCTTGGAGTTGAAACACGAACTTCGTCACCGGTTCGCATTCCGCGGAATGAAGAAACGCTCGAGCATGTTAAAGTAAGCGGCTTGTATCCCTGTGGTGAAGGATCGGGTTATTCGGGGGGCATTGTTTCGTCGGCAGTCGATGGTGAAAGGGTGGCCGAAAGCGTGGCACGAATGATCAAATAGTGCGGCGTCTGAATTCAGAACAAATAATCGAAGCAGCCATTGATACATTCAGCGATTCAACCCGCCCGGCATCAGCAAACGAAGGAATGAACAGGCGTCGGTCAATCAGTTTTTCAAGATCAGCAGCAATGCCTTTGCCTTCGTTCCCCATGATTACCACCCCATTATTGCTGAGCGGTGTTTCGTAAATATTTTCTCCATCGAGGAAAGTTCCATACAGCGGAATCCCCTTCTCCTTTGCCTGAAGAAGAAAGTCGGCAAGCTGGGTATAATGTACATCGACGTGGGCAATGGCTCCCATGGTCGACTGAATGACTTTTGGATTGTAACAGTCGGCCGTGTTGTGATCGCACACAAGGTGCCGGATGCCAAACCATGAAGCAAGGCGGATAATGGTTCCCAGGTTTCCGGGATCCTGAATTTCGTTGAGTGCCAGCACCAGCGAGCTGTTGAGATCGATGTCGGAAAGCCGGCTTGCTTTTTGATATACCAAGGCCACAGCTGATGGCGGCGTTTTCAGCAGACTGATTTTTTTCAGTGCTTCGGCTTCGGCTTCGATTAGTTCGAAGTCGGTTTTCCAATGAGCAAAGTTTTCGGGCCGGCTGCTAACAATGCTGTGAAAACGCATACCCGAAGCGAGTAATTCCCCGATCACTTTTTCCCCTTCGGCTAAAAACAGTCCTTCCTGCTCACGTTTTTTTTTCCTTGAAAGGGATTGAATAAACTTTATCTTATTTTTGCTTAGCATGTTTTTTTAAAACTGGAATACTTTTTGGTTTTAGCGATGAATAATCCAAACGAACAATAACTGGTGAACGATCTGTTTCGAAATATAATAAGGACCTGGCCTCTGCTCTTACTGTTTTTGTTGTTTGCCTGTAAAACTACAAAATATGTTCCCGATAACCGTTACCTGCTAAACGATATTGAAATTAAAATTGATAACGATGCCATCAGCAAGGAGGAATTGCATACCCATTTGCGGCAGGAGGAAAACCTTAAGATACTGGGTTTATTCAAATTTCATTTGTGGTTGTACAATCTTTCTTCTCAAAAGAAGGAAAGCGGATGGTTGAAGAATATTGGAGAGCCACCGGTTATTTACGACAGCGGTTTGAAGAACCGGTCGAAACAGCAATTGACACAGTATCTCAACAATAAGGGCTATTACCAGGCGGTGGTAGAAGATTCTGTGATTTTTAGCTCCAAAAAGGCCAAAGTACTTTTTCAGATTCAAAGCGGAGACCCCTACCTGATCCGGAATATCAGTTATGAAATAAAAGATCAGACCCTCTTGCCGCTCATCATGCAAAACAGGAAGGAGTCGCTTATCAGGGAGGGCGCTGTGTTCGATGTCGACCTGCTTGAAAAGGAAAGGGAGCGCATTGCCCTCCTCCTGCGAAATGAAGGCTATTTTAAGTTTGCTGAAGAATACATCCATTACCGCGTCGATACCACCCTGTTCCAACAAAAGGTGAACGTTGACCTCATTGTAGAGAAAGCCAATGTGAACAGTCAGGCACCCGACACGGTGCATCAAACCTACCATGTCGATCGCTACCTGGTGTACATCGATAAGCAGCGTGCTGAGAATGGAGATGGTCAGTTAAAAGATTACCTCGATACAACCCATGCCGGTGGATTTACTTTTTTGCACAATGGAAAACTGCCCATCAGTCAGAATCTGCTGATGAAATCGATTGAGATCGATCCGGGCGAACGTTACAGTAAACGAAAAGAAGACAAAAGTTACAACAATCTGTATGCACTCAGGCAGTTTAAATTTGTGAATATACAATACCAGGAACTTAACGAGGTAAGCGATTCGCTGGGTCCCCTGCTGCAGGGCCGGATCTTTCTTCCTTTGCAGGTGAAACAAAACTACTCCTTCGATATTGAAGGAACCAATACATCGGGCAACCTCGGAATTGCGGGGAATATTAACTATCAGCACCGCAACCTGCTGGGTGGGGCCGAAATATTCGATATCACGGTGAAAGGGGCTACCGAAAGGCAAATTACGGTAATCGATGAGCAGAACATGGAATTCAATACCAGGGAATATGGAGGAGCTGTAAAGCTGACCGTACCCGGGTTTCTGTTTCCTGTGAGGGAAGAACGTTTTAATCTTTATTCGATGCCTTTTACCAGCATATCGCTGGCCTATAATTATCAGAACCGGCCCGATTATACCCGTACCATTGTGAATTCGACCCTGGCATATCGCTGGCGTACCAGTCGTTTTACAGAACACAGTTTTAACCTGCTCGATTTAAATGCAGTAAGGATCTTCAGCCTGAATCCCGATTTCATTAATTCAATCAAGGACTTATACATTAAAAGCAGTTATACCGACCACATTATTTCGGCCAGCTCGTATAGTTTTACTTTTAACAATCAGGATTTTAACCGCCGTCCCTACTATCATTATCTGAGAGCAAATTTTGAAGCAGCCGGCAACTTTTTATGGGCCTACAGTGCGCTCACCGGGCGCGAAAAAGTCAGCACACAGGATCCTGCTTCGCTCGATCGGTCGGAGTATTATCAGTATTTCGATACCCGTTTTGCCCAGTATCTCAAAAGTGATATCGATTTCAGGTACGGTTACCGTTTCGATAAGTACAATGCCGTGGCAACGCGAATTTTTGGAGGGCTGGCCTATCCTTATGGAAATTTTAATGTGATTCCTTTTGAAAAACGCTATTTTACCGGAGGAGCCAACGGCATCAGAGCCTGGCAGGTACGCTCGCTGGGGCCGGGAAGTTATGGCATCGCCGCTGGGGAGTATCCCAATCAGTCGGCCGATGTGAAGCTGGAGGCCAATATCGAATACCGCTATCATCTGTTCTGGATGATTGAAGGAGCTTTCTTTGTCGATGCCGGAAATATCTGGGCCATTAATCAGTTCGATAACCGCGAAGGTGCCCTCTTTCGTTTCGACCGCTTTTACAAGGAATTTGCCGTTGGTACAGGCATGGGACTGCGCCTGGTCACCACCTATTTCATTCTGCGTGCCGATGCCGGTCTGAAATTACGCGATCCCTCCCTGCCTGAGGGAGCACGCTGGATTACTGCCAACCGACGCTTCAATCAGCGCGATGTCAATTTCAATATAGCCATTGGCTATCCGTTCTGAGGTAGATGAAAGATGGGAGATGGAAGATGGAAGACGAAAGATTGAAGACTGAAGACAAAAGATTGAAGACTGAAGACTGAAGACGAAAGAAAAAAGAAAAAAGACAAAAGACTGAAGACAAAATACTGAAGACAAAAGATGGAAGACTGAAGACTGACAAAAGATTGAAAGAAGATTGAAAGAAGATTGAAGACGGAAGAACGGGTACGGCGGGCTCCGACTCGCCGAATTCATTCTCAGCCTCAACCTCAACCTTCGGACTAAGCTATCCGCAAGCCGCCCCGTTGAAATATTCTCCTAAGGTCGCATTTAACGGTGCAGGCAACGAGCAACAGGCAACGAGCAACGAGTAACAAGTAACGAGCAACGGTTTCTTATTGTTTTTTTTGAGTGCCTGAGTGCCTGAGTACCTGAGTACCTTAGTGCCTGAGTGCCTGAGTGCATAAGTTCATAAGAACGCCATTGCGAAGCAAATTACCACTCCTCTGATAATTGCACAGATCTTCGCATCATTCCGCGCTACCTCCACCCTTCAGGGGGCCCGATAGCTATCGGGAGAGGGGGGTATTTTTTCAGTTCCTGCGCTCCTTGGTGCCTTAGTGCCTGAGTGCCTGAGTGCCTGAGTTCCTGAGTTCCTAAGTGCCTGAGTAAGCCATTGCGAAGCAAGTTGGCAGTTCTCTATGCGCAACCAGCATCCAGTAACGAGTTACCCGCTACCCTGCCTAAGCGAAGCGCTCTTTCATTCCTACTATGCTTTAGTAAACAGTAGTGCATGTGTTTTTACGGAGAAAATGGCCGTTGCACAGTAGCAGCAAGCTTTCTCACAAGTGAGAAGATCAGTTGCAGTGTTGCGACAAGCTTTCTCATAAGTGAGAAAGTCTGTTGCATTGTTACGACAAGCTTTCTCGCAAGTGAGAAAGTCTGCTGCAGGCTGCATGGGAAGTTCTCGCAAGTAAGAAAGTCTGCCGCAGTATTGCAACAGGTAATTTCATTGAACGAGCAACCAGCAACCCGCAACCAGCAACCCGCAACGAGCAACGGTTTCCTATTGTTTTTTTTGAGTGCCTGAGTGCCTGAGTGCCTGAGTAAGCCATTGCGGAGCAAGTTGGAAGTTCACTATGCGCAACCAGCATCCAGCACCAAGTAACCAGTAACGAGCCCCGTTGAAATATTCTCCTAAGGTCGGATTACACGGTGCAGGCAACGAGCAACGAGCAACAAGTAACGAGCAACGAGCAACGGTTTCCTATTGTTTTTTTTTGAGTGCCTGAGTAAGCCATTGCGGAGCAAGTTGGCAGGCTACTAAGCTCACCGCACTGCACCATTTCACCCGACATTTGTCGGTTCTCAACCGGGAACTTTTTTCCTGTTTTCAGGGCACAAAAAAACCGTCATCGCAAAGGACAACGGTTTTCAATATTGTATCGTACTACAGTTTTAGGCTTTGTTGGCCGAACCCAGTACATTGATGTTTTTGTGCATGTAAAGCTTTTTCAGCTCGTCGCGTGCAGGTCCGAGGTATTTACGCGGATCGAATTCACCCGGTTTTTCATTCATTACCTGACGTACGGCTGCCGTCATGGCCAAACGACCATCGGAGTCGATGTTGATTTTGCAAACAGCCGATGACGCTGCTTTGCGAAGTTGTTCTTCAGGAATACCAACCGCTGCATCGAGCTGACCACCGTTTTCATTGATGATTTTAACGTATTCAACCGGTACCGACGAAGAACCGTGAAGTACAATGGGGAAGCCGGGAATGCGCTTTTCTATTTCTTCGAGGATTTCGAATTTCAATGGTGGCGGAACAAGTACGCCGTCTTCATTTTTAGTACACTGTGCAGGGGTGAATTTATGCGCACCGTGTGAGGTTCCGATCGAAATAGCCAGTGAGTCAACACCGGTACGTTTTACAAAGTCTTCTACTTCTTCGGGTTTGGTGTAGGTTGAATGCTCAGCCACCACGTCGTCTTCAACGCCGGCCAAAACACCCAGTTCGCCTTCAACGCTTACATCGTGAGCGTGTGCATATTCCACCACTTTTTTGGTCAGTGCCACATTTTCTTCATACGAATGGTGTGATCCGTCGATCATTACCGACGAAAATCCATTGTCGATACAATCTTTGCAAAGTTCAAAAGTGTCACCATGGTCGAGGTGCAGTACGATAGGAATTTCGCATCCCAGTTCTTTTACGTATTCAACAGCACCACGGGCCATGTTGCGCAACAGGGTTGAGTTGGCATATTTACGTGCACCCGACGATACCTGAAGAATTACAGGCGATTTGGTTTCAACACAGGCCAGGAGAATTGCCTGCATTTGTTCAAGGTTGTTGAAGTTGTAGGCAGGTATTGCATATCCGCCATCAACAGCTTTTTGAAACAGCTCTTTGGAATTAACCAGTCCGAGCTCTTTATAACTAACAGCCATTTTGATTTGGTTTTATTTGTTAATAAAAAATTTGACTAAAGTTTACCCGTGGTTTAAGCGGGTGTTGATTCAGGTGCAAAGGTAAAATTTCGTTGCATTTGCACAATGAATGCTTTGTTCATGGTTTCAACCCGCAATGTTAACCATAAATATGCTGATACAGGCCGCCTGGCTGCTTAAACTGCAATACCTTAATTTATACTTAACATCATCTTACTCTTTCAGATGCAGGTTTTTAAAAAAGCAGAAAAAGTACACGAAAAGCCAATGAAGTTTCGCTTTGAATAAACAATCGACGGGCCTGCACGTTTATCAAGTTAAACGAAACAAAGCTACAACAGATAGCTGATCGAATTCAAAATATTCAACCTTGATCAATTGAAACCAGCACACATCGTTTGGGATTTTATACCTGCGATCGTCTGTTGAAGGTTTCTTTGGTCATTTTAAAAATAAGAAGAATGAAGAAAATTTCTGAAGTTGTAAAACCAGGTGTTGTAACCGGCTCCGATCTGAAATATGTTTTCGATTATGCCAAAGCCAATGGTTTTGCGCTGCCTGCAGTCAATGTGGTAGGCAGTGATTCAATCAATGCCGTAATGGAAGCGGCCAAAGAGGTAAATTCTCCTGTTATTATTCAGGTGTCGAATGGTGGTGCTCAGTTCATGGCTGGTAAGGCGTTGAAACTCGAAGGCCAGCAGGCACAGATACTAGGGGCCATTGCAGCTGCCAAACAGGTACACACCCTGGCCGAAGCATACGGTGTGAGGGTGGTTTTGCATACCGACCATGCCGCCAAAAAACTTTTGCCCTGGATTGATGGTCTCATCGAGGCCAGTGAAAAGCATTTTGCCGAAACAGGCAAACCACTTTTCAGCTCTCACATGCTCGACCTTTCGGAAGAGCCGCTTGATGAAAACATTGAAATATGCGTGAAATATTTCGAACGCATGAACAAAATTGACCAGTTTATCGAAATTGAGCTGGGTATTACCGGTGGCGAAGAGGATGGTGTTGATAACACCGGAATCGACAATTCTTTGCTCTACACACAACCCGAAGAGGTAGACCGCTTTTATCAGGCATTAAAAACAGTATCTCCCAACTTTACCATTGCTGCTGCCTTTGGTAATGTGCACGGAGTTTACAAGCCCGGTAATGTTAAACTACAGCCAAAGATTTTAAAGAATTCTCAGGAGTACATTAAAGAAAAGCATCAGTTAAGCGAGGAGCTGCCCGTAAGCTTCGTTTTTCACGGAGGTAGTGGATCGTCGCACGAAGAAATTCGCGAATCGCTGGGCTACGGTGTAGTAAAAATGAACATCGATACCGATACCCAATGGGCTACCTGGGACGGAGTGCGTAAGTTTGAAGCAGCCAACCGCGAATACCTGCAGGGACAAATTGGTAATCCCGAAGGAGATGATAAACCCAACAAGAAATACTACGATCCGCGGGTTTGGTTGCGTAAAGGTCAGGAAACAATGGTTGAACGCCTGAAGGTGGCTTTCGATGACCTGAACTGTATCAACAAAGCATAACAGCGATATAAAAGTTAGTAAATCAAAGGGTTGTCAGATGTTGGCAACCCTTTCTTTTGAATTCTAAAACGGGTACTTCACTGCCGCTTTTCAAAAGCACTTTTGGTCATTTACTTCTTATCTTTCAGTCTTCGGCATAAAAATGTTATCATTTTAAACACAAGCATGGGGCAAATCTTATAAGTTTGTTATTTTTAGTGCCAAAATATAACAACAGGAATATGTCACAACTGCCATCGGGTGGAACTCCCCGCGATTCATTTGGAAGTAAATTTGGTGTAATTGCAGCAACAGCCGGTTCGGCTGTCGGCCTGGGTAATATATGGCGCTTTCCATACATTGCCGGCGAGAATGGTGGAGGTGCCTTCCTGTTAATTTACCTTGGCTTTATTTTACTCATCGGATTGCCGGTAATGATTTCCGAATTAACCATAGGAAGAGCAACCCAGCGAAATCCTTTTGGGGCCTTTCGAATGCTGAAGCCAAAAACAAAATGGTTTTACATTGGTATCATGGGAATTGCTGCTGCTTTCATGATCAACGCTTTTTACAGTGTGGTGGCCGGCTGGACCCTTGAGTACCTGGTAAAGGCAGTAAGCAATCAGTTTAGCGGCCAAAGTCCCGATCAGATCACCACGCTTTTCAGTGACTTTCAAAACAGCAGCTGGCGACCCCTGTTATGGACTGTTGTTTTTATTGCCATGTCGGGTAGTGTTGTGCTTTCGGGGATTGAAAAGGGAATTGAAAAGTACACCAAAATTTTAATGCCGGTATTATTGGTACTGATAATCATACTGGATATTCGTGCCATTACCTTGCCCAACGCCAGCGAAGGACTCAAATTTCTATTTCAACCCGATTTTTCAAAGATTAAAACTTCCACCGTACTTGAAGCGCTGGGGCAGGCTTTTTTCTCCTTAAGCATCGGAATGGGTACACTCATAACCTACGGATCGTACATTAATAAGAAGGAGAACCTGGGATCGACTGCTGCCGCGGTGGCCATTTCCGACACACTAATTGCGATTCTGGCTGGTGTAGCCATTTTTCCGGCAGTATTTGCCTTTGGTATCAGTCCTGAATCGGGTCCCGACCTGGTTTTTCTTACCCTGCCCAATATCTTTGCCCAGATGAAAGGAGGCTACCTGTTTGCGCTGATGTTCTTTTTCCTGCTTACGGTGGCAGCCCTTACTTCCACCATTTCGATACTCGAAGTGGTGGTGGCATATTTTACCGAAGAGCTGAATCTGAGCCGGCGAAGAGCAACCTTCCTGGCCTCGGCAGGCATTGCGGTATTGGGTTTGTTGTCGAGCCTTTCACTCAATAAAGTACCCGAAATTGCCATTGCAGGCACCAGTTTATTTGGCGTGCTTGATTTTGTATCGTCCAATATTTTGCTTCCTCTGGGCGGATTCCTGATTGTTGTTTTTGTGGCCTGGTTTTTTGGAAATAAACAACTGAAGAATGAAATATCAGCCGGTGGAATGTACAAGGTACGCTATTATTCGGTTTACCTTTTTATTATCAGGTACCTGGCACCACTGGCAATTGCCATGGTATTTATGAACAGCATCGGCTTAATTAACTTATAACAAGTCAGCAAATATTTGCTTGGGCTTTTGTTTCAGCCCGTTGGTCAAACAGTATCGCGCTTTTAAACAGTAAGTATTTCTTTTTCCTGTATTTTAAATCAACTTTGATTTAAAAACAAGCAATGCGTCTACCCAAAGTATCCCGAAATTTCTTTGCCATGTCGAAAGGTGAACGAAATGGTTCGCTTGTTTTGCTTGTTCTTTTATTGCTGCTGATTATTGTGCGTATGCTGCTTCCCACCCTGATGGGCGATCAGAAAGCCGCTATCGATCAAATTGGTGAGCAGATCCTTGCGCTTGAGCAACAGCGCGATTCGTTGAGTCGTGTTGCTGTGAATAAAGCACATCGGCAAAGTGATGGCAGGCCTGCTCCATACAGTAGCGTATCAGGCGGACAACTTAAAACAAAGGCTGCAATCAAACCATTTCCTTTCGACCCGAATACCATTTCATACGACAGCTTGCGCCTGCTTGGATTTGATGGCCGGGTAGCCGGTACACTGATTAAATTCAGGGAAGCCGGTGCGGAGTTTCGTCGTGCCGAGGATTTATTGAAGGTATATGGCGTTGATTCTGTTTTTCTCGCTCAACTATTGCCTTTCATCCATTTTACTTCGCGGTCACCAAAAGTTGAAAAACCAGGCGGCAAAACATACCAGAGGAAGATTTCGATGCTGGAGATCAATACCGCCGACTCGGTGGCATGGACCCGTTTGCCCGGGATTGGTCCGGTATTCGCATCGCGCATTTGCCGTTACCGTGCTTATCTTGGAGGTTTCGTTCAAACAAGTCAGTTGCTCGAGGTATATCATCTGCCCGAGGAAACCTATCAGCAAATTCTGCCTTATCTTCACTGCGACAGTCAGCAGATC
This sequence comes from Roseimarinus sediminis, assembly GCF_050433125.1. NCBI lineage: Bacteria > Pseudomonadati > Bacteroidota > Bacteroidia > Marinilabiliales > Prolixibacteraceae > Roseimarinus > Roseimarinus sediminis. Next base: position 133,787 of record NZ_JBNPXV010000006.1, read on the forward strand.
CAAACGATCGATCTGAACTTTGCTGATGCACAGGATCTAAGTCGTCATCCCTATTGCAGTGCGGCACTGGCAAAGGCACTGATAGCACACCGATCGAAGCATGGCCCCTTTGAATCGGTCGACATTCTTCTGCGCGATTCGTTAATCGATGAGGAAAATTACCGCCGGCTTGCTCCCTATCTTACTGCAGGCAATTAGAGACATGAGTGATGAGCAGCTTAGCTCATGTAGGTTGGATACTGCATATTGCTTTTATCCCATCGGCGAAGCAAAAAGATCAGGGTTGCCGGGAAAAGCAGGCCATGATTCATTCGTCTTGTAATAAGCAGAAAGTGAATATAATAGTGTCATTCTGAGAAGTTTGTCGAACGACAATGTTTGTTTTAATTTGAGAACAATGAAGTGAAACAGAAAAAAAAAGCGAATAAGTTTGAATATTTTTGAATCATTACTAAATTTGCGCTCCGTTTTAATTCAAGAACAAAATAATTTAAGTTACTATGATTATAATTCCTGTAAAAGAGGGCGAAAACGTTGAAAGAGCGCTGAAAAGATTCAAGCGTAAATTCGAAAAAACCGGTGTTGTAAAAGAGTTGCGCAGCCGTCAGGCGTTCACAAAGCCTTCAGTTTTACGTAGGGCCGAAGTTAAGAAGGCAATTTATATTGAGAAATTGCAGCGTGAGGAAGATTAATTAGGGTTTTGTCAGAACTAATTTCAAATTTGTTCTGTTAGATATAAAACCCTTGTTAATGTCAATCACCGAAGAGTTCTTAAAATATCTTCAGTACGAGAAACGGTATTCAAACCACACGGTGGTGGCTTACCGTACTGACCTCGGTCAATTCGTTCTTTATATGAATGAAGTGATCGGGGATTTTAAGTTTAATGAGGTCACCAGTAAACAGGTGCGTTCGTGGGTGGTCGATTTAATGGGAAGCGGTGTAAGTGCACGCAGTGTAAACCGCAAATTAACTGCGCTTAAGTCGTTTTATAAATACCTGATGCGTGAGGGAAAAGCAACGACCAATCCGGCGCAGTTGGTTACTACGCCCAAAAGCGGTAAAAAGCTGCCTGTCTTTGTTCAGGAAGATAATCTGAATCAGCTGCTCGATCTGGGCATGTTTCCTAACGATTTTGAAGGTACACGTGATCAACTAATAGTAAGCATGCTATACGGAACCGGCATAAGGCTTGCCGAGTTGAAGCAACTTTTAATCCGGAATGTAGATAGTGGGCAGTTTATTATTAAGGTATTGGGAAAGCGAAATAAGGAGCGAATAATACCTTATCCCAAAAGCCTTAATGGTCCATTACATAATTATTTGAAATTTCGTGGTGAAATAGATGGATTAAGTGACTTTCTTTTTTTAACTTCCAAAGGCGAACAGGTGTATGATAAACTTATTTACCGGGTGGTGAAAAAATACTTATCATTGGTCACAACAGTCAGTAAGCGCAGTCCGCATGTTTTGCGTCACAGCTTTGCAACTCATTTACTGAATCACGGAGCCGATTTAAATGCAGTGAAGGAATTGCTGGGACATTCAAATTTGTCCGCTACTCAGATATATACGCATACTACATTTTCGAAATTACAACAGATTTATAAACAAGCTCATCCAAGAAGCTAAAAAAGGAGGAAGAATTATGAATATCAAAATTAACGACGTTCATTTCAACGCCGATCAGAAATTGGTAGAATTGATCAATAAAAAAGTAAACAAGCTGGATACTTTTTTCGATGGAATTTTAAAAGCTGAAGTAATTCTAAAAGTAATTAAACCCGAAACCTCCAATAACAAGGAAGTTGAAATTAAGGTATCCATTCCGGCCAACGATTATTTGTTTGCTAAAAAGCAGGCTGACTCTTTTGAGCAGGCGCTTGATATGGCACTTGAGGCAGTACGCAGACAACTAAAGAAATACAAGGAAAAGCTTCAGGAGAAATAAATCATAAAAAATTGATTCCTATTTTGTGAATTATTTAAAAATATTTATACATTTGCAAACCCTTTTCAGAACGATCGACGCTGTTAAGGGTTTGTAATTAAAATGAAGATTACAAGAGGCACATCGAGGACGATTTTGAAGTACAAAATCGTCCGATTAATGTAAATAAAGTACGATTCGTTCAAAGAAGTAGTGAAAAATCGAAATCAGCATAGCCTGAAAATAATTTCAATAATTATTGAGTATTGTGATTGAAAAATGACAAAATGATGTAATTTTGTGGCTCTTTTCGCAGTTTTTTTTGCGAGGCAGTTAAAAGTAAGACCATGCTGTGAAGAATGAGAAGATGGCGATCCCGATTCATCGGGGTGTCGGGCAGGTTTTCAATGTCAATTGAAATTTGCCAGATAGTTCATCTTCAGAGGTTCTTAAAAGAAATAAATGGGAAGATACCGAAGCGGTCAAACGGGGCAGACTGTAAATCTGTTGGCTCAGCCTTCGTAGGTTCGAATCCTGCTCTTCCCACGCAGCCAGAGCACCATGGTGTTCTGGCGCCCATGCGGGAGTAGCTCAGTTGATAGAGCATTAGCCTTCCAAGCTAAGGGTCGCGGGTTTGAGCCCCGTCTCCCGCTCATAATTAAGTTGCTGATGTAGCTCAGGGGTAGAGCACTTCCTTGGTAAGGAAGAGGTCATGGGTTCAAATCCCATCATCAGCTCATCGATCGAATAAGAAAAATTAAAAATAGGATAATAAAAATAGTTAACGTTATCTAATATCTTAAGTTATGGCTAAAGAAAAATTTAATAGGGATAAAGACCATGTCAATATTGGTACTATCGGCCACGTTGACCATGGTAAAACCACCCTTACCGCTGCTATCACAACGGTATTAGCAAAAAAAGGTTTATCAGAGGTTAAAGCGTTTGATTCAATTGATAATGCTCCTGAAGAAAAAGAAAGGGGTATTACAATTAATACTGCTCACGTTGAGTATCAAACATTAACCCGTCACTACGCACACGTTGACTGTCCTGGACACGCCGACTACGTTAAAAACATGGTAACTGGTGCTGCTCAGATGGACGGTGCTATCTTGGTGTGTGCTGCAACCGACGGTCCAATGCCTCAAACCCGTGAGCACATCCTGCTCGCTCGTCAGGTAAACGTACCTAAGATCGTTGTTTTCATGAACAAGGTCGACATGGTTGACGATCCTGAATTGCTTGAACTCGTTGAAATGGAATTGCGTGAATTGCTCGACTTCTACAAATTCGAAGGTGATGATACTCCTGTAATCCAGGGTTCAGCACTTGGCGCATTGAACGGCGAACAAGAATGGGAAGACAAAGTAATGGAACTGATGGATGCATGTGATACTTGGATCCCACTGCCTCCACGTGATGTTGACAAGCCATTCCTGATGCCTGTAGAAGACGTATTCTCAATTACAGGTCGTGGAACTGTTGCTACCGGACGTATCGAAACAGGTATCGTTCATACCGGTGACGAATTGCAGCTGATTGGTTTAGGAGCCGAAGGTCGCAAAACTGTATGTACTGGTGTTGAAATGTTCCGTAAAATCCTTGACGAAGGTCAGGCAGGTGATAACGTAGGTTTGTTGTTGCGTGGTGTTGACAAAAAAGAGATCAAGCGTGGTCAGATTTTGTGTAAGCCCGGAACCATCACTCCTCACACCCTGGTTAAAGCAGAGGTATATGTACTGAAAAAAGAAGAAGGTGGACGTCACACTCCATTCCACAATAAGTACCGTCCTCAGTTCTATATTCGTACCCTTGACGTAACAGGTGAAATTACCCTGCCCGAGGGACGCGAAATGGTAATGCCAGGTGATAACGTAACCATCACCGTAAAATTGATTTACCCTGTAGCTGTTAACGTAGGTCTTCAGTTTGCTATCCGCGAAGGTGGACGTACCGTAGGTGCAGGTCAGATTACTGAAATTCTGGAATAAGCTTATTCCTTGAAAAGATAAGTAAACAGTCCCAATCGGCATGGTTGGGACTGTATTTGCGGATGAACTCATGATGGGAGAAACAGTAAGTTCGACCCTTACCATCCGCACCAAAAACGAAACGGCCTGATCGGATTGGCTTGCTAATTAAGGCAGAACGACAAGGTGGTTCCGGAAACCAAACTTCTGATGAGTTCGGAAGTAGTTAAAATGTTTGCTGAAAAGGCAGAACAAAATTTTTACTTAAATGAAAATCGGAACTTACGTAAAAGAGTCTTTCAATGAGTTGGTTCACAAGGTTACCTGGCCAACGTGGAAAGAACTTCAGAATAGCGCAATAATTGTTATGGTTGCTTCCGTTATAATCGCACTGGTAATATTTCTGATGGATCTCGTTTTCGAGAATCTAATGGATTTTATTTACAGTCTATTTTATTAATTACTGGAGGTCTAAATGAGCGAAATCCAAAGAAAATGGTATGTCCTTAGAACAATTGGGGGAAAAGAAAAGAAAGCTAAGGAATATATCGAAGGTGAAATTGCTTCTGCTGGTCTTCAGGACTATGTTTCGCAGGTATTAATACCTACGGAAAAAGTCTATCAAATTCGCAATGGTAAGAAAATCAGCAAAGAACGTAACTTTTTCCCCGGTTATCTTCTGGTTGAAGCCGCACTGGTTGGCGAAGTGCCCCATATTCTCAGAAATGTTACAAATGTGATTGGTTTCCTTGGCGACACCAAGGGCGGAGACCCCGTCCCTATGCGTCAGAGCGAAGTAAATCGCATTCTTGGGAAAGTGGACGAGCTGTCAGAAAGTGAGGAGGAACTTACTATTCCCTACGTTGTAGGTGAAACTATTAAAGTGATCGATGGACCATTCAACGGCTTCAACGGAATTATCGAAAAGGTAAATGAAGAGAAGAAGAAGCTGGAAGTAATGGTCAAAATTTTCGGTCGTAAAACACCTTTGGAGCTTGGTTTCATGCAAGTCGAAAAGGAGTAAAAACAAATTAATTTTTTGTTATGGCTAAAGAAATTGCTGGATTAATTAAACTCCAAATTAAAGGTGGCGCGGCAAACCCGTCACCACCGGTTGGACCAGCATTGGGTGCCAAAGGGGTCAACATTATGCAGTTTTGCAAACAGTTCAATGCACGTACGCAGGAACTGGCAGGAAAAGTACTCCCTGTAATCATTACTGTATATGCTGATAAGTCGTTTGACTTTATCATCAAACAACCCCCTGTGGCTGTTCAAATTCTTGAAGCAGCAAAACAGAAAAGCGGATCAGCCGAGCCTCATGTGAAGAAGGTAGGATCGTTAACCTGGGATCAGGTGAAAGTGATCGCCGAAATCAAGATGCCCGACTTAAACTGCTTTACTGTTGAATCTGCCATGAGAATGGTTGCTGGTACTGCCCGCAGTATGGGGATTACTATCAAAGGTGATTCTCCATTTAATTAAACATTTAACTATTGATTAAAATGGCTAGAATTACTAAGAATAAAAAACTTGCTTTAGAAAAGCTTGAAAAGGGAAAAGCCTACACACTCGATGAAGCATCAAAACTGGTGAAAGAAATTTCGACCACCAAGTTCGATGCATCGGTGGATATTGATATCCGTTTAGGTGTCGACCCTCGTAAAGCCAACCAAATGGTAAGGGGCGTTGTTACCCTGCCAAATGGTACCGGTAAAGAAGTTAAGGTTCTGGCTTTGGTAACTCCTGACAAAGAACAGGAAGCTACAGAAGCAGGCGCAGACTTTGTAGGCCTGGACGACTACCTTGAAAAAATTAAAGGTGGCTGGACCGATGTTGACGTGATTATTACCATGCCTCCGGTAATGGGAAAATTAGGTCCTCTTGGTCGTATCCTGGGTCCCCGTGGTTTGATGCCTAACCCTAAAAGTGGAACCGTAACCATGGAGGTTGGTAAAGCTGTGAAGGAAATAAAGCAAGGTAAAATCGATTTTAAGGTTGATAAATACGGCATCGTTCATACTTCGGTTGGAAAGGTTTCTTTTGAACCAGTGAAGATCTATGAAAACGCCAAAGAATTTATCAACACTATAATCAAGTTGAAGCCTACGGCTGCAAAAGGTACTTACATCAAAAGCATCGCGCTTTCGAGTACCATGAGCCCGGGGATTCATATCGATCCAAAATCTGTACAAGAGTAAAAATTGAATTATGAAGAGATCTGAAAAGCAAGCTATCATCGATAACCTGGTACAGGAAATCAATTCATACAATCATTTTTACCTCGCTGACATTGCAGAATTGGATGCAGAGGCAACAAGCCAGTTAAGGCGGACTTGCTTCCAAAAGGATATAAAACTGATTGTAGTTAAGAATACGCTCCTGATTAGAGCACTTCAGGCTTCTGAAAAGAATGCCGAAGAGCTTTATGACGCCCTAAAGGGCAACACCTCATTGATGTTCTGTAATACCGGTAACGCTCCTGCTCGTTTGATCAAGGAGTTCCGCAAGAAAAACAAAAAGCTGGAAAAACCGGTCTTTAAGGCTGCCTATGTTGAAGAATCGATTTATGTTGGTGAAAACCAACTCGATCTGCTCGAAAACATCAAGTCGAAAGAAGAACTCATTGGAGACGTCGTTGCACTTCTTCAATCACCCGCCAAAAACGTTATCTCTGCCCTTAAAAGCAGCGGACAAACCATCGCGGGCATTGTTAAAACATTATCAGAGAAAGAGTAATAAATTATTTATAACAATTTTAAATCGTTGTTAAAATGGCAGATTTAAAACAACTTGCAGAAGAATTAGTTAACCTTACTGTTAAAGAAGTAAACGAATTAGCTGAGATATTGAAGGAAGAATATGGCATCGAGCCTGCTGCTGCTGCAGTAGCTGTTGCCGGACCAGCTGCTGGCGGTGAAGCCGCTGCAGAGGAAGTTCAAACTGAGTTTGATGTAATCCTTAAAAGCGCTGGAGCTTCGAAATTAGCTGTCGTTAAGCTGGTTAAAGAACTAACAGGCCTTGGTCTGAAAGAGGCTAAAGAAGTCGTTGATGGTGCTCCAAAGGCCATCAAGGAAAAAGTTTCTAAAGAAGAAGCTGAAGCTCTCAAACAGCAACTCACTGAAGCTGGAGCGGAAGTTGAACTTAAATAAGGTCTTCAAGCCACAAAAGGCTTGCAATGGTTTAGTCCCGGTTTTAACCGGGATTAAGCCTTTTTGTGTTTTATACTTTAAGTTCAATAAATAAATCATATAAATGTCTTTGAACGCTGTAAATCAAAGGATTAGTTTTTCTACTACGAAAAACGTATTCGACTATCCCGACTTTCTTGAGATTCAAATCAAGTCATTCATTGATTTTTTTCAACTGGGGTCAACACCCGAAATCAGGAAAAACGAACAGTTATACCAGGTATTTGTCGAGAATTTTCCGATAACCGATACCCGTAACAACTTCGTTCTTGAGTTCATCGATTACTACATCGACCCTCCGAGGTATTCCATCGAAGAGTGTATCGAAAGGGGGCTTACGTTTAGTGTTCCCCTGAAAGCAAAGATGAAACTCTATTGTACCGACCCCGAACATGAGGACTTTGATACCGTTGTTCAGGACGTGTACCTGGGTACCATCCCGTACATGACCGAAAGAGGAACCTTTGTTATCAATGGGGCCGAGCGTGTCATTGTTTCGCAGTTGCACCGTTCTCCCGGGGTTTTCTTCGGACAGAGCGTACATGCAAATGGTACCAAACTCTATTCAGCCCGTATTATTCCTTTTAAAGGATCGTGGATTGAATTTGCCACCGACATCAACAATGTGATGTATGCCTACATCGACCGTAAGAAAAAATTGCCCGTAACTACCCTGTTGCGTGCCATCGGTTATGAAGGCGATAAAGATATTCTCGAAATCTTTGGACTCGCTGACGAGATCAAAGTTTCGAAAACAGGACTGAAAAAATTGGTTGGCCGTAAATTGGCGGCCCGTGTTCTCAAATCATGGGTCGAAGATTTTGTTGACGAAGATACCGGTGAAGTGGTTTCTATCGAACGTAACGAAGTCGTCATCGATCGTGAAACGGTACTCGAAAATGAGCACGTTGACATGATCGTCGATTCAGGCGCCAAAACCATACTGCTGCATAAGGAAGATACCAACCTGCAGGATTATGCCATAATATACAATACCCTACAGAAAGACCCGTGTAACTCTGAAAAAGAAGCAGTGCTGCATATCTACCGCCAGCTTCGTAACTCAGAACCGCCGGATGAGTCAACTGCACGCGAAGTAATCGAAAATCTTTTCTTTTCCGACAAGCGGTACGACCTTGGTAATGTAGGACGATACAGAATCAATAAGAAATTGAATCTCGATATCGACATCGACACCAGAGTACTGACTAATCAGGACATGATTGAGATCATTAAATACCTCATTCAGCTGGTGAATTCAAAAACCGATGTCGACGATATTGACCACCTTTCGAATCGACGCGTGCGTACCGTGGGTGAGCAAATGTTCAACCAGTTTGGCGTTGGTTTGGCCCGTATGGCCCGTACCATCCGCGAGCGAATGAACGTACGCGATAACGAGGTATTTACTCCTATCGACCTGATTAACTCGAAGACCCTTTCTTCGGTTATCAATTCGTTCTTTGGTACCAATGCACTTTCACAGTTCATGGACCAAACCAACCCGCTTGCTGAAATGACGCACAAACGGCGTATGTCAGCACTCGGACCTGGTGGTCTTTCCCGCGAACGTGCAGGATTTGAGGTGCGCGACGTACACTATACCCACTACGGTCGTTTGTGTCCGATTGAAACACCCGAAGGACCTAATATCGGTCTTATTTCATCCTTGTGCGTCTTCGCCAAGGTAACCGATCTGGGCTTTATCTCTACTCCTTATCGTAAAGTAAAAGACGGACAGGTCGATTTGAGCGATGACGGCGTAATCTATCTTACAGCCGAAGAAGAAGAAGGAAAGGTAATTGCCCAGGCCAATGCACCCATTGGTGACGATGGCCGTTTCATCAATCCCAGGGTAAAATCTCGTCTCGAAGGTGATTATCCGGTGGTTGAACCTGCCGAGGTACAACTGATGGACGTAGGTCCTAACCAGATTGCTTCGATTGCCGCATCGCTGATTACCTTCCTTGAGCACGATGATGCCAACCGTGCCTTGATGGGATCGAACATGATGCGCCAGGCTGTGCCGCTGATGAAACCCGAAGCTCCTATTGTAGGAACCGGACTTGAAGCCAGAGTGGTAAGCGATTCACGGGTTCATATCACCGCCGAAGGTGAAGGAACCGTTGAATATGTCGATGCACGTGAAATTGTGATTCGTTACGATCGTACCGATAACCAACGTTATGTTAGTTTCGAGTCCGAGCTAAAATCATATAAATTACCCAAGTACGAAAAAACCAATCAGGGTACCAGCATAACACTTCGTCCAATTGTTAAAAAAGGACAACGGGTTGTGAAAAAGCAGATCCTTACCGAAGGATATGCTACCCAGGGAGGAGAACTCGCACTTGGACGTAACCTGAAAGTTGCATTCATGCCATGGCAGGGATACAACTACGAGGATGCCATTGTTATTTCCGAGCGAATTGTACGTGAAGACGTCTTTACATCGGTGCACATCGATGAGCACACCCTCGAAGTACGTGAAACCAAAAGAGGACTCGAAGAGTTTACTTCCGACATTCCAAATGTTAGCGAAGATGCAACCCGTAACCTCGATGAAAATGGTTTAATTCGTATTGGTGCCAATATCAAGCCGGGAGATATTCTCATCGGTAAAATTACACCAAAGGGAGAGTCTGATCCTTCGCCCGAAGAAAAACTGCTTCGTGCCATTTTTGGTGATAAAGCAGGCGATGTAAAGGATGCCTCACTGAAGGCTTCACCATCGTTAAACGGTGTTGTGGTTGATAAGAAACTCTTTTCACGGGTAATTAAGGATAAAAAAGGCCGGAGTACCACCAAGCCAATGCTTGAGCAAATCGATGAAAAATTCGATCGTCAGGTAGCTGCCTTGCGCACCGATCTTGAAGAACGTTTGTTCCAACTGGTTAATGGCAAAACTTCGCAGGGAGTGCGCGATTATTACGGAGCAGAACTCATCAATAAGGGAGTTAAATTTACCCTGAAGCAATTGCAGGAAATTGAATTCCTCACCGTCAATCCCAATAAGTGGACGACCGATAACGAGAAAAACGGCATGATCTACGACCTCATCAACAATTATGTGATGAAGTTTAAGGAATACGAAGCCGTAGCCCGTCGCGAACGTTACAATGTAACCATCGGTGATGAACTGCCAACAGGCATCATTCAGCTCGCCAAGGTGTATATCGCTAAAAAACGGAAGTTGCAGATTGGTGATAAAATGGCGGGACGTCACGGTAACAAAGGGATTGTTTCGCGTATTGTTCGCGACGAAGACATGCCTTTCCTCGAAGACGGAACACCGGTCGATATCGTACTGAACCCGCTGGGTGTACCTTCGCGTATGAACCTCGGACAGATTTACGAAACGGTTCTTGGTTGGGCTGGTAAAGAGCTTGGAATTATGTTTGCAACACCAATTTTCGATGGTGCAACACTTGATCAAATTACCGAATATACCACCAAGGCGAAGGTGCCAACGTTTGGAAAGACCAATCTTTATGACGGTGAAACCGGTCAGCCTTTCGACCAGCCTGCTACAGTAGGAGTCATTTACATGCTCAAACTGGGGCACATGGTTGAAGACAAAATGCATGCCCGTTCGATTGGACCTTACTCGCTCATTACGCAACAGCCACTTGGAGGTAAAGCCCAGTTTGGTGGTCAGCGTTTTGGTGAAATGGAAGTTTGGGCCCTTGAAGCATTTGGTGCAGCGCACATCTTGCAAGAGATCCTCACTGTGAAGTCAGACGATGTAATTGGCCGTGCAAAAGCTTATGAAGCGATTGTAAAAGGCGATCCGATGCCGCAACCCGGTATTCCCGAATCGCTCAATGTGCTGTTGCACGAACTGCGTGGTTTAGGTTTAAGTGTAAACATGGACTAAGCACAGCTACCGGCGTTGAAACCGGATATTTATATCATTATTTGTAAACATAATACATACTATAAATGGCTTTTAGAAGAGACAATAAAGTAAAGAGTAGCTTTAGCAAAATCTCTATCAGCTTGGCATCACCCGAGGAGATCCTTGAACGATCACATGGTGAGGTACTGAAGCCTGAAACCATCAACTACAGAACTTATAAGCCCGAACGCGACGGCCTTTTTTGCGAACGCATTTTCGGTCCGGTAAAGGATTATGAGTGTCACTGTGGAAAATACAAAAGGATTCGCTACCGCGGAATCGTTTGTGACCGGTGTGGGGTAGAAGTGACTGAGAAAAAAGTTCGTCGTGAACGCATGGGCCATATTTCACTGGTGGTTCCGGTTGCTCACATCTGGTATTTTAAGTCACTGCCCAACAAAATAGGTTATCTGTTGGGTTTACCGACAAAGAAACTCGACTCGATCATCTATTACGAAAGGTATGTGGTAATTAATCCTGGTATTAAAACCCAGGATGGAATTAAATACCTCGATTTTCTTACAGAGGAAGAATATCTCGATATACTCGACACGCTTCCTAAAGAAAATCAGCTGCTCGACGACGATCATCCTGATAAATTTATTGCCGACATGGGCGCCGAGGGCCTTTACAGGCTGCTTGAACGCATCAATCTCGACGAACTATCGTACGACCTAAGGCATAAAGCAAACACCGAAACATCGCAACAGAGGAAAAATGAAGCTCTCAAACGCCTGCAGGTGGTTGAAGCTTTCAGGGCCAGTACACAATTGAATCGTCCCGAGTGGATGATTGTTAAAGTGGTGCCTGTAATTCCACCCGACTTGCGACCCCTGGTGCCACTCGACGGAGGACGTTTTGCAACTTCCGACCTGAACGATCTTTACCGAAGGGTAATTATTCGTAATAACCGTCTGAAACGACTCATCGAAATCAAAGCACCGGAAGTGATTTTGCGTAACGAAAAACGCATGCTTCAGGAAGCCGTCGATTCATTGTTCGATAACTCAAGAAAAAGCAATGCGGTTAAAACAGAAAATAACCGTGCGCTTAAATCCTTGTCCGATAGCCTGAAAGGAAAACAGGGACGTTTCCGTCAGAACCTTCTGGGTAAACGTGTTGACTATTCAGCCCGTTCGGTTATTGTGGTGGGTCCCAGCCTTCGCCTGCACGAATGTGGAATTCCGAAGGACATGGCTGCCGAATTGTACAAGCCTTTCATCATTCGTAAACTGATTGAAAGAGGCATTGTAAAAACCGTAAAATCGGCCAAGAAGATTGTTGATCGCAAAGATCCGGTGGTTTGGGACATCCTTGAAAATGTAATGAAAGGACATCCTGTAATGCTGAACAGGGCACCCACCCTTCACCGTTTGTCAATACAGGCTTTCCAGCCTAAACTGATAGAAGGAAAGGCCATTCAGCTGCACCCGCTCGTTTGTACCGGTTTTAACGCCGACTTCGATGGTGACCAGATGGCAGTTCACCTTCCCTTAGGAAATGCAGCCATCCTTGAGGCGCAAATGCTCATGCTTTCGTCTCATAACCTGCTGAACCCTTCAAATGGTGCCCCTATCACCGTTCCTTCACAGGACATGGTATTGGGTCTCTATTACATGACCAAGGCCCGTGAAGGAGCCCGTGGAGAAGGGATTCGTTTTTATTCACCCGAAGAGGCCATCATTGCTTACAACGAAGGTAAAGTAGAAATTCATACCATCGTTAAATGCAAGGTCGATGATCTGGACGATGAGGGCAACCCCATTGTTCATACCATCGAAACCACTGTAGGCCGAATTCTGTTTAATCAGACTGTTCCGAAGGAAGCAGGTTATATCAACCAGTTGCTGACTAAAAAAGCACTGCGTGATATCATTGCCTTCATCCTGAAGAAAACCAATAATGCCGTTACCGCCGACTTCCTCGATGATATCAAGAACATGGGTTACAAAATGGCCTATCGTGGAGGTTTGTCATTCAACCTTGGCGATGTAATTATTCCTGAAGATAAAGCCGAAATGGTACAGGAAGGTTACGACGAGGTGGAGGAAGTAATGATGAACTACAACATGGGATTCATTACCAACAACGAACGTTACAACCAGGTAATTGATACCTGGACACACGTGAATGCCAAACTGACACAGGTGGTGATGAAAACGCTGAGCAGCGACAAACAGGGCTTTAACCCGGTTTATATGATGCTCGATTCAGGAGCCCGTGGTTCGAAAGAGCAGATTCGTCAGCTCTGCGGAATGAGGGGACTGATGGCCAAGCCCCAAAAATCGGGAGCTACATCGGCCCAGATCATCGAGAACCCGATTCTTTCTAACTTTAAAGAAGGCCTTTCGGTACTCGAGTACTTTATCTCTACTCACGGTGCACGTAAAGGTTTGGCCGATACCGCACTGAAAACAGCCGATGCCGGTTATCTTACCCGTCGTTTGGTTGACGTAGCCCAGGATGTGATTATTCATGAAAAGGATTGCGGAACCCTCAGAGGTCTTGTTGCCAGTTCGGTTAAAAAGAATGAGGAAGTAGTAGCTTCACTTTTTGAAAGAATACTGGGGCGTACTACTGTTCACGATATTTATCATCCGCTGACGGGTAAATTAATTATCCGCTCGGGAGAAGAAGTTTCGGAAGAAATTGCAAGAAAGATCGAAGAATCACCCATCGAACGTGTTGAAATCCGTTCGGTACTTACCTGTGAGTCGGAGCAGGGGGTATGTGCCAAATGTTATGGCCGTAACCTGGCAACCGGACGCATGGTACAAAGGGGTGAATCGGTTGGTGTAATTGCTGCCCAGTCGATTGGTGAACCGGGTACCCAGCTTACACTGCGTACTTTCCACGTAGGGGGTATCGCCGGTAACATCTCGTCGCAGTCGACCATTGTGTCGCGCTACGACGGAAGGGCTGAAATTGAAGAATTGCGTGCAGTAAGCCGTAAAAGCGACGATGGCAAAGAAGTTGACATTGTTGTTAGTCGTTTGGCCGAATTGCGCATCATTGATAAAAATACCGGAATCGTCGTTTCGACCCATAACCTGCCTTATGGTTCCAAGCTTCACATTAAAAATGGTCAGGATATTTCCAAAGACCAGGTATTGTGCGAATGGGATCCATACAACGGGGTAATCATTTCGGAATATGACGGAGTTGTTGAATTCGAAAACATGATCGACGGGGTAACCTATCGTGAAGAATCGGATGAACAAACCGGATACAAGGAAAAAGTAATCACAGAAACACGTGATAAGGCGAAAAACCCGTCATTGAAGATTCTTGATAAGAGTGGTGGCGACATGATTCGTTCATACAACCTGCCGGTTGGCGGCCACATGTCGGTCGACAACAAGCAAAAGGTTTCAATGGGCGACATTCTTGTGAAGATCCCGCGTGCTTCGGGTAAAGCAGGTGATATCACCGGTGGTCTGCCAAGGGTAACCGAGTTATTCGAGGCCCGTAACCCGTCCAATCCGGCGGTGGTTTCAGAAATCGATGGTGAAGTATCACTGGGTAAAATCAAACGTGGTAACCGCGAAATTATCGTTACTTCGCGCGTTGGTGATGTGAAAAAGTACCTGGTGCCACTGTCACGTCAGATTCTTGTACAGGAAAATGACTACATCCGTGCAGGTACCCCGCTTTCCGACGGAGCCATTACTCCTGGTGATATTCTTAACATTAAAGGTCCAACGGCCGTACAGGAATACATTGTTGACGAAGTTCAGGATGTTTACCGTATGCAGGGTGTGAAAATTAATGATAAGCACTTTGAAGTAATTGTGCGTCAGATGATGCGAAAGGTAGAAATTGTCGATCCGGGAGATACACGTTTCCTTGAAAAGCAATTGGTCGATAAGATGGACTTCCTGCAGGAAAACGATTGGATTTACAACAAGAAAATTGTGACCGAACGAGGTGATAGTGAAAACTTCAAGGAAGGACAAATTGTAACCGCCCGCCGCCTGCGCGATGAAAATTCGCAATTGCGCCGGAAAGACAAGAAAGTTGTTGAATCGCGTGATGCCATCCCCGCAACTTCGAGCCAGGTACTTCAGGGAATTACCCGTGCCGCCTTGCAAACGAAGAGCTGGATGAGTGCCGCTTCATTCCAGGAAACAACAAAAGTACTGAACGAAGCAGCCATCAACGGAAAGATCGATGATCTGAACGGACTCAAGGAAAATGTAATTTGTGGTCACCTGATTCCTGCCGGAACTGGAACCAAAGAATACAAAAACCTGGTGGTTGGTTCAAAAGAAGAATACGATCGTCTGGTTGAACAACACAACATCGATGACTACGAAGAAGGTGAAGACGATTAATACAACTGTTATGGAAGATAAAAAGAAGCAGACCAATCAAATCAATATTGAACTCACTGAAGAAGTGGCTCAGGGGATTTATTCCAACCTGGCAGTAATCACCCATTCAACATCGGAGTTTGTGGTTGATTTTGTGAGGGTAATGCCCGGGATTCCAAAAGCAGCTGTAAAATCGAGGATCATTCTGACGCCTGAACATGCTAAAAGGTTGCTGATGGCCTTACAGGACAACGTAAGCAAATTCGAAAGCCAGCATGGAACAATCAAAATGAACCAGGGAAGTGATCCACACCTGCCTCCAATGGGCTTTAGTGGTGGGAATATTCCGCAAGCATAATTTGTAGATAGATTATTATCATACCAGAGGGCAGCTGTAATTCAGCTGCCCTTTTTTTATCTCTTTTCAATCGCTTTTTCTAATGAAACCAGCACCGGTAAGGGGGGCGAAGTACATGAGGACTTAGCTGCTGTTTTCAGAAAACGACTGGCAATGTTAAATAAATGATAAATGTGTCGATTGCGGATGCTACAATATATTTAGTAAATCAGATAGTACTATAATTGCTGCGTGTTTAGTAAAATGGAGGGAAGTTTTTTTTTATTAAGATACATTCAAATGCCAGGCTTTTTAATAAGCGTTCGATTATAAACCAAATCATATTAAGCAATAAATGGCGGGCAGGCAGGTAGTTTGCAGACAGGTAGCTACGTGCAATGTTCAGTCAGTAAAACTAACTAACTTATGAATAGTAATTTTGATATTGCCCTGCAACTTTTAGGAATCGGTATGCTTACCGTATTCATCATTCTCTTTATGGTGGTATTGCTTGGCAATCTGATCATTCGCTTTGTAAATCGTTTCGTTCCCGAAACCGCACAACAACTTTCAATTACAAAATCGTCTGCCGGCATGGTCGATGCCAAAAAAATGGCAGCGATTGTTGCCGCAGTGAACATGGTGAGCAAGGGAAAAGGCCGTGTTGTGAAAGTTGAAAAACAGGAAATAAATTAACAAAACCAATAAATATACTAAGCAGATGAAACAAGGTAAAATAAAATTCTCGTTATTATATCGCGATATGTGGCAGAGTTCAGGTAAATACCTGCCAAGGGTCGATCAACTGGTGAAAGTGGCACCCCATATCATCGAAATGGGATGTTTTGCGCGGGTTGAAACCAATGGAGGCGGATTTGAACAAATCAACCTGCTTTTCGGCGAGAATCCAAATAATGCCGTTCGTAAATGGACGCAACCCTTTAACGATGCAGGTATTCAAACACACATGCTCGACCGTAGCCTGAATGGACTCCGCATGAGTCCCGTTCCGGCCGATGTACGTCAACTCATGTACAAGGTGAAGAAAGCACAGGGCACCGACATTACCCGTCCGTTTGACGGATTAAATGATGCCCGTAATATACTCGATTCCATTAAATATGCCCGAGGGGCCGGAATGATCGCGCAGGCTGCTTTAAGTCTTACCTATTCCGAAGTACACACGGTCGATTACTATGTCGATCTTGCTGACGAGCTGATCAGGGGCGGGGCCGATGAGATCTGTTTAAAGGACATGGCCGGAATAGGACGTCCTGCCTGGTTAGGTCAAATTGTAAGCGGAATAAAAAAACAACATCCCGATATTCCACTCCAGTACCATGCACATTCTGGACCCGGCTTTGCCATGGCTTCAATTCTTGAGGTTTGTCGTGCCGGCGTTGAGTATGTCGACGTAGCCATGGAACCACTTTCATGGGGAACAGGTCATGCCGATTTGCTGGCCGTTCAGGCCATGCTGAAGGATGCCGGCTTCGATGTACCCGAAATCAATATGGATGCCTACATGAAGGTTCGCAGCCTAACCCAGAGTTTTATCGACGATTTTCTGGGTTATTACATCAATCCTAAAAACCGGTACATGAATTCATTGCTCATCGGTCCCGGCCTACCCGGAGGAATGATGGGTTCATTGATGGCCGACCTCGAAAACAACCTCGAAAGTGTCAATAAATGGAAGAAAAAGCACAACAAACCTGAGTTGATACTCGACGAACTTTTAGTAAAACTGTTTAACGAAGTACAATATATCTGGCCAATGGTTGGTTACCCGCCGTTGGTTACTCCCTACAGTCAATACGTAAAAAACCTCGCATTGATGAATGTGATGCAAATTGAAAAGGGTAAAGAACGCTGGAGCATGATTGCCGATAATATTTGGGACATGCTCATGGGTAAAGCCGGAAAACTACCGGGAACCATTGCTCCGGAAATTCAGAAACTGGCCGACGAGCAGGGCCGCGAGCCTTTTACTGCCAATCCGCAAAGTCTTTTTCCCGATGCACTTGATAATTTCAAAGCCGAGATGGATAAAAATGGCTGGGAATATGGCCAGGACAATGAAGAATTGTTCGAACTGGCCATGCATCCCGAACAATACCGTGCCTACAAATCGGGTGCTGCCAAAAAGGCGTTTGAGGAAGATCTGGCAAAGAAAAAAGCAGAAGGTGGCGGTCTGTTTGCAGCTCCACAGGCTGGCAATGACTCAGTACCTGTTCAGTCGGGCGCTTATGTTGCACAGCCTTCAAGCATGAATATCAATGTGAATGGCGAAATCTTTAAAGTAACTGTTTCCTATGATGAAGCATCCGGAGGTACAAACAGGGAGGAAAAAGCAAACGAAAAATCGGAAGGAACGGTACAGGCCAGCACTGTTTCAGGCGATGTAAAAGAAATTACCGCACCGCTTGAAGGAAAGTTTTACCTGACCAAAAGCAATACTGAGAAACCTGTAAAACCTGGTGATCAGATAAACGAAGGTGATCTGATCGGTTATATCGAAGCCATGAAGACTTTCAATGCCATCAAAGCCGATAAGGCGGGTAAGGTGATTGAAATTGTAAAGTCGAATGGCGAAGATGTCGAAGAGGATGACGTATTGGTATTGGTTCAATAATGCGGATGTTTAACTGCTGTTTGTGCTGTTTGCCCGGTAGGATCTCAGCACATCAACAGGCAGCAGTTTACAGCCTCATAAAATTTGATGTATGGAAACATTACGAAAACTATATGAAATGACCGCATTTGGTGCTTTGTTCACCAATCCGGGACCATTAATCATGCTGCTGATTGCTGGCGTTTTACTTTACCTTGGAATCAAAAAGCAGTATGAGCCTTTGTTGTTGATTCCCATCGCTTTTGGTGTGATATTGGCCAATTTGCCGGGAGGACAAATGGGGGTGGTGCCTGGAGAACTGATTGAACTGCCCGATCATCGGTACATGAACCTTTACGAGATTGCACATGAGTATGGAATCATGAATTTTTTGTACTACATGCTGATCAAAACCGGACTGCTTCCACCCATTATATTTATGGGAGTAGGAGCTTTAACCGATTTTGGTCCGATGTTGCGTAATCTACGGCTTAGTTTATTTGGAGCTGCTGCCCAGCTTGGTATTTTTTCTGTATTATTGGTTGCCATTGCTGTCGGCTTTACACCACAGGAAGCCGGATCGCTTGCAATTATTGGGGGAGCCGATGGACCTACGGCCATTTATACAACCATTAAACTCGCTCCTCATCTTTTGGGTCCCATTGCCATTGCAGCTTATTCTTATATGGCTTTGGTTCCTGTTATTATTCCTTTGGTGGTGCGAATTACTTGCAAGGAAAAGGAATTAAAAATCAACATGAGGGAAATGGATAAGCTTTATCCTGCCAGACGACAGATAAAAAATATCCGTACCGTAAAAATAATTTTCCCCATAGTATTGGGAATTGTAATTGCATTTTTCGTACCCTCATCGGTTCCCTTACTGGGAATGTTGTTATTTGGCAATCTGATTAAAGAGGTTGGGGCCAATACACTTCGTTTGAGTGAGGCAGCCAGTGGCCCGATTATGAATACGGCGACCATCTTTTTGGGCTTAACGGTGGGAGCAACCATGACTTCCGATGTGTTCCTCGATACCAAGACGATCGGGATCATAGTAGGTGGTTTCTTTGCCTTTGCAATTTCAGTATTTGGAGGAATTTTCGCTGTGAAACTCTATAACCTGTTTTCTAAGAAGAAGATCAATCCGCTGATTGGAGCAACCGGGCTCAGTGCTGTGCCGATGGCATCGCGGGTGGCCAATGAAATTGCATTGAAATACGATTCAAAAAACCATGTGCTGCAGTATTGCATGGCCAGTAACATTTCTGGCGTTATCGGCTCAGCAGTTGCGGCAGGTGTTCTGATTTCATTCTTAGCCTAGAAATACTGTTGTAGCGATACCGTATTTTAATAATTTTTGTTTATGATTTGTGTTACGCCTTGCCTGGAAACAGGTGAGGCGTTTGCATGCCCGGCATGAATAAAACAGTTTTATCGCTCGTCTTTTTCTGATGAAAACGGATTGTTTTTTGTTTTATTCTTTTGTCTGTCGCTTACAATGACCACCAGCACTGCCAGCAGAAAGATGGCCAGCGCAATTAAAAAAGCTATCATATTTCAGTGTATTGGTGATTGAATATAATCAATAAACGCACCGTGTAGTCAAATATTGCTGCGATGGTCTTCTGTTTCGTGAAGCAATGTTAAGTAAGCCAGTTGTAAGGGCTGTATATTTTCCAAAATAAAAAGCCACCTGCATTTTTTGACAGGTGGCTTTTCAATGGAATAGGTTGTTGTATGTTTAATCGAACATTCCTTTCATTTTCTCAAAAAAGTCTTTCTTCCCTGATGCAGCTGTTGGTCCTCCCTGAAAATTAGGCTGATCAATCAGTTTCTCGAGAAGTTTTCGTTCTTCGGCATTGAGTTTTGAAGGCACCCAGGCATGTACGCGTACCAACAAATCACCTTTGCCATATCCGTTGATGTCGGGCAGCCCTTTTCCTCGCAGGCGCAGAATCTTCTCGGGTTGTGTTCCTGCTTCAATTTTTACCTTGACCTTGCTGTCGACCGTTGGAATTTCGGCAGTTGTACCCAGTGCCAGTTCAGGGAGGTTGACAAACAAATTATAAATCAGGTCGTTTTCATCGCGAATGAGTTCCGGGTGTTCATCTTCCTGAATCAGTACGATCAGATCGCCGTTAATGCCACCCCTGCGAGCCGCATTTCCTTTTCCGCTTACCGAGAGCTGCATGCCCTCGGCCACGCCTGCCGGAATGTTCAGGCTGATTACTTCTTCTCCTTTTACAATACCCTCTCCGTAACATGAAGTACATTTGTTGGTGATAATTTTGCCTTCACCGTTACATGTTGGGCAAGCCGAGGTGGTTTGCATCTGTCCGAGAAAAGTATTCGAAACACGGGTTACCTGTCCGCTGCCATGGCAGGTTGAACAGGTAGAATAGGAGCCGTCTTTTGCCCCGGAACCGTGGCAGCTGTCACAACTGACATATTTTTTGACCTTTATTTTTTTCTCAGCGCCATTGGCAATTTCACTGAGATTAAGTTTCACCTTGACTCTTAAGTTTTGACCACGGTTAACGCGTTGTCCTCTTCCACGTCCGCCTCCTCCTCCGAAGCCGCCAAAGCCGCCGAAATGACCGCCGAAAATATCACCGAACATCGAGAAAATGTCGTCCATGTTCATGTTCTGTCCACTGAAACCTGAGGCGCCTCCAACTCCGGCATGACCATACTGATCATAGCGTTGGCGCTTCTCGGCATTACTCAGTACCTCATAGGCTTCGGCCGCTTCTTTAAATTTTTCTTCAGCTTCACTATCACCGGGGTTTTTGTCAGGATGGTACTGCAAGGCCTTTTTACGGTAGGCTTTTTTAATTTCTTCGGCAGTGGCTCCTTTCGTTACTCCCAGTACTTCGTAGTAGTCGCGTTTACTCATTATTTAGCTTTTAAATTTTATTCCCCGATAACAACTTTGGCATAACGAATTACTTTATCGTTGAGCAGGTATCCTTTTTGGATCACATCTACTACCTTGCCTTTAAGTTCTTCTGTTGGGGCTGGTATTTTGGTAATTGCCTCGTGCAGGTCGGTGTCAAAATCAGTTTCGCTGGCTTCAATTTCCTTGATTCCGTTTTGCTTAAGAAAATCGCTGAAACGTTTGTAAATCAGGTCGAGACCATCCTTTACTGCACTGGCTTCGGTGGCTTCCTCCATCGAGCGAAGCGCTCTTTCGAAATCGTCCATTACCGGCAAAACATTGATTAATATGCTTTCACCTGCCGATTTGGTCATTTCCATTTTTTCTTTCAAAGTTCGCTTGCGGTAATTGTCAAATTCAGCCTGGAGACGCAAATACTGGTCATCTTTTTGAGCAAGCTTTTGCTCCAGTATTTCTATTTTTTCTTCACCGCTATCTTTTTTCGACTTTTTGTCACTTTTTTTTGCTTCTTTCTTGCTGTCGGCCTTTTCTTCTTTCTTTTCTTTTTTTACATCGATATTTTCAGGCGCAGCATCCTGTTGAACGGTCTTTTCGTCGGCCGTTTGATTATTTTTAGTCTTTTCTGTCATGTTCACCTTGTTTTAAATACGGGCACGAAATTACAAATATTCTGCCAATTGCCCTTTTCGGTCATTATGGCACGATGCAACAGTGTAAAAATGACAAAAAAAGAGTCACGTACAGCGTGACTCTTTTTTTGTCCTGTTCGGAGCTAGTCAAGTAGCTGGCTCAATGCTTTTTCAAGCATGGGGCCGCGTAGATTTTTGGCTACAATGATGCCATCTTTGTCGACTAAGAAGTTGGCAGGGATACTGTTTACTTTGTAAACACCGGCATATTTTGCATACCAGCCTTTCAGGTCACTAACATGGTAAGGCCAGGCAAGTTGATCCTTTTCGATGGCGGCCATCCAGCTGGCTTTGTCCTGATCGAGTGAAACACTGAAAATGGTGAATCCTTTGTCTTTGTACTTATTGTAAGCCTCAACCAGTGTCGGGTTCTCTCTGCGACAGGGGCCGCACCATGCTGCCCAGAAATCAATTAATACGAGTTTTCCCTGGGTTTGAGACAAGCTCATTGTTTCTCCATCGGGATTTTTTTCGCTGATTTCAGGTGCTTTATTGCCAATGTTGAGTCCTGTTTGCTGTGCATTGCCCGCTTTGTATGAGCCAAGCAACAGGATGACGAGTGTAATAATTAAGCTAAATTGCTTCATCTTTTTCTGTTTAATTTGTTATTGTATCCGACTTTTATTGTAGGATGAATTACAAAAATAACACCATTCAGTCGGCTTGGTTTTAGAAGCTGTTAAAAAAGCATTAAAATCGTTTGAATTTTATTGGATGAGGCACAAGCTTCATAATTTGCAGTTGTTAGTCAACCCTTTGTATGCGTGCGCCTATTTGCTGGAGCCTTAATTCGATGTTTTCGTAACCCCGGTCGATTTGTTCGATGTTGTGTATGGTGCTTTTGCCATCGGCCGATAAGGCAGCAATTAAAAGTGCCACACCTGCTCTGATGTCGGGCGATACCATGGTGGTTGCCTTGAGCTGATGTTGATGGTTTAAACCAATTACGGTGGCCCTGTGGGGATCGCAAAGAATAATCTGGGCGCCCATGTCGATGAGTTTGTCAACAAAGAAAAGTCTGCTTTCGAACATTTTTTGATGAATCAATACACTGCCTTTGGCCTGGGTGGCTACCACCAGAAAAACACTGAGCAGGTCGGGGGTGAGTCCGGGCCATGGAGCATCGGCAATGTTCATAATGGAACCGTCGATGAAACTTTCAATTACATAGTTCTCCTGAGCAGGGATGAAGATGTCGTTTCTGCGAAACTCAAGCTGAATGCCCAGTCGTTTAAACTGAGAAGGAATAATACCCAGCTGATCGGCTTCGACATTTTTAATGGTAATCTCGGAGCTTGTCATCGCAGCAAGGCCGATGAAACTGCCTACTTCAATCATGTCGGGGGCAATGGTATGCTCACAGCCCGAGAGTTGTGCTGTGCCTTCGATACGGAGCAGGTTCGATCCGATTCCGCTGATTTTAGCTCCCATGCGTACCAGCATACGACATAGTTGCTGAATGTAGGGTTCGCAGGCTGCGTTGTAGATGGTGGTGGTGCCTTTGATTAACACGGCTGCCATGATGATGTTGGCGGTACCGGTTACCGAGGCCTCGTCGAGCAGCATGTAGGCACCTTCGAGATTTTTTCCCGAAACTTCGTAAACCTTATTGTTTGCATCAAAGTTAAACTGAGCGCCCAGCTTTTGAAAACCAATAAAGTGGGTGTCGAGTCTGCGACGACCGATTTTATCTCCTCCGGGCGTAGGGATGTAACCTATGCCAAAGCGTGCAAGCATTGGCCCGAGTATCATCACAGAGCCGCGCAAGCTTCCGGCCAGTTTCTGATATGGTGCTGTTTTAAGCAATTCGGGCTTTACTGCGGCGGCACAAAAACGATAAACTCCTTTATCAAGGCGTTCGGTTTTGACTCCGATCAGTTTTAGAATGTCAATCAGGTGAAGTACATCGCTGATTTCAGGAATGTTACTGATGGTAACAGTGTCTTCGGTAAGTAATACAGCACAAATAATCTGGAGTGCTTCGTTTTTGGCTCCCTGTGGATACAGGTCTCCTTTTAGTGATTTACCGCCTTCGATGACAAATGTTGACATAGACTACCAGTAGATTACAGTGAATAAATTAGCGTGTATTTATCTTTTTTTGGGATTGGGACGTTTGCCCGTGTTGAATTGTTTTTTCTTTTTGTAGATAAGATCCTTGGTTTCACTAAGCTGGAAATCGTCAGGGACTTCAATTTTTCCTTTTGCCAACTCGGCAAAGTCGGCCATCACCACCTCGTCGGTTACGGTTTCCTTGTTCCAGGTGAGATAGCACTTTTTCATGTGGTCGGCCAACATCTGAATAAGTGATTCTTTCTCACTTCCTTCTTCAAATTCAGCTGTGCGCTTGATCATTTTTTCAACAATCTGACCATAATGGCGGTAGCGGAAATCACCGTTCTTGTATGGAATTTTATTGGGTTTCCCGCCCAGAATGCTGTCGGTTGGCAGCTCGTAGGGAAAGTCGATGTCGAGTTTGAAATCGGCCATAATGGCCAGGTGATCCCATAGTTTGTGCCTGAAATCTTCGATGTCGCGAAGGTAAGGGTAAAGATTGCCCATTACATCGATAATGGTTTGAGCGGCTTTTTGTCGTTCTTCCCTGTTTTCGATGGTCAGGGTATGATCGATCATATTCTGAATGTTTCTGCCATATTCGGGCAGTACGAGTCTCTTACGATTTGAGTTGTAATCCATTTGGTATTTGATTTCTATGTAGAAAATTAAATCTTGTATGCTTTTGAAGGTCAGGAAAGATTGGATTCCCCATTCGAAGCATGGCAAATTTAGTAAACTATTTTAAAGATAAACAATTCGGGACTGATTTTGATCATTTTACCACTTTTAAGCGGGCAAACTTGAGCAGAAGTTGCTTGCGACCTGCATTCAGAAAGAGTACTGTCGCTTTTTTATTTGCTTCATCACCTTCGATGGCGAGTACCTTTCCTCTACCAAAACGTTGATGTTCCACTTCAATGCCTTCAACAATGAGTGATGGGGCGTCGTGCTGGAAGGCGGGCCTTCCCTGTGCCTGTGCAAGCCGGGTAAGCCTTTGTGTCATTTGGGGTGAGGCAGCAGGCTGTGTTCGTCTGGGTGGCATGTTGCGCACCAGTGGCTGCTTTTGGGGCCTGGCATGATAAGCACTGTCATTTTGTTCGTCAAGAAACGAAGGAAGATTAAGGTTGGAAGGCATTAAGAGATAGCTTTCGTCGAGTTCGGAAATGAAGCGGCTGGGTTCGCAAAAAGTAAGCTGGCCCCAACTGTAGCGCTGGCGGGCGAAGGCTATCCAAACGTTTTTCATGGCCCTTGTTAATGCGACATAAAACAGACGGCGCTCTTCTTCAAGGTTTTCAGGCGTAAGCACACCCGAAAAAGTGGACGGAAAAAGCTTGTCTTCTACGCCTACAATGAAGACATTTTTAAATTCAAGTCCCTTGGCCGAGTGAACCGTCATGAGTGTCACCTTATTCCGGTCTTCATCCTTGTCGGAATCGAGATCAGTAATGAGTGCCACTTCTTCGAGATAGTTTTCAATTCGGTTGGGTAAACCTTCTTCCCGTGCATTGATGGTAAAATCCTGAATGGCATTAAGCAATTCCTGAACGTTTTCAAATTTGCTCAGGTTTTCAGGAGTTTTGTCCTTGTACAGGTCTTCAAGTAAACCGGTATTTCGCGAAACCGATAGTGCCAGCTCATAGGCTGTGCTTTCGGTAAGTTGTTCTTTAAACCCATTGATGAGTTGCACAAAACGATCAATTTTACCCAGGGTCCCCTTGTTGAGCTCTATAGGATATTTATTGGGTGAACTGATGATTTCCCAGATGCTGACCCCGAATTCGTTGGCGCTTAATTCAAGTTTTGTGAGGGTGGTTTGCCCGATGCCCCTGGCCGGATAATTGATGATGCGCTTGAGCGCTTCATTGTCGTTGCTGTTGGCCGATATACGCAAATAAGCCAGCATATCCTTGATTTCCTTGCGTTCGTAAAACGAGAGGCCACCGTAGATTTTATAGGGAAGATTTTGTTTCCGTAGTTGTTCTTCAAAGATTCGGCTTTGCGCATTGGTGCGATACAGGATGGCATAGTCGGAAAACTGATCGTGGACCGAAAGACGGTGCTGATTGATTTCGTTCACCACCAGCGTGCCCTCTTCATTGTCGGTAAGGGCCTGAATAATCTTTATTTTTTCTCCTTCTTCATTTTCAGAAAAAACATCTTTGTGAAGCTGTCTTTTGTTTTGTTTTATAATGCTGTTGGCTGCATTTACAATGTTTTGGGTCGAACGATAGTTTTGTTCGAGTTTAAAAGTCTTATATCCGGGATAGTCGTTTCTGAAATTTAGAATATTCTCGATTCGTGCCCCCCTGAATGAATAAATACTCTGGGCATCGTCGCCTACCACACAGATGTTTTTGTGTGCGTCGGCCAATTTTTTAACAATGAGGTATTGTGAAAAATTGGTGTCCTGGTACTCATCGACCAGCAGATAGCGAAATTTCTCCTGGTATTTCTTCAAAATCTCAGGATGTTGGTGCAACAACAGGTTGGTGTTCAGCAGCAGGTCGTCGAAATCCATGGCACCCGACACTTTGCATCGGCGGCTGTATTCCTTATAAATTTCGGCGATGCGCGGCATTCTGATGTTACGGTCGTATTCCATTGCAGCCTGGTTGGTGGCGTAATTGGCGGCAGTGATCAGGTTATTCTTTGCAGCCGAAATACGGCTGAGTACCGTGTTGGGCTTGTACACCTTATCGCTGAGCTGCATTTGTTTCATGATACTCCTGATCAGACTTTTTGAATCGGAAGTGTCGTAAATGGTAAAAGTTTTGGGGTAGCCGATTACTTCGGCTTCGGTACGCAGAATTCTTGCAAAAATTGAATGGAAGGTTCCCATCCACAGGTAGCGGGCAATGTTGTTGCCCACCACCGAAGCAATACGTTCTTTCATTTCGCGGGCCGCCTTGTTGGTGAAGGTGAGCGCCAGAATTGACGATGGGGCATTGCCCGTTCGTAACAGGTGGGTGATGCGGTAGGTAAGTACACGGGTTTTTCCCGATCCTGCACCTGCTATCACCAGACTGGGGCCGTTTATTTCTTCAACAGCTGATCGCTGAACGTTATTTAATCCTTCAAGATAAGGGTATTCCATCATGTTAAAAAACTATTTGCAAGTAATAAGAAGTCAGCTTAGCTGATAAAATAAAAATTCAAAAATAACAGATGTGGAACGATAAGCAGACAATTCTACTTTAAAATTTTAAATTTGTACAAATCATGGGTGTTGAAAAGCTGAAATGCCGGCATACAATAATCGCAGGTCTTTTCTGTTTTAATACCAGAAACATCAAAAGTGATATGAACCAGTTGGTAGTTTTTAAGTGGCTTTTGGCAGCGCTGCTTTTCATCAATATTTCGGCGAGAGCTCAAACCGGGCTGCAGGCACCGGGTGCGGTAATAACAGATCAGACTGTTTACGGTGACAAATACGCTTTGTTTTGTGTAGCAGATGCTAGCAGCGAAAGCGGAATACTAAGCATCGTATCACCTTTTGCAGAAAGTACCGATTTTACCTGGGAAAAGTACAACGAAGCTTCGGGATCATTTGAAGCTTATTTTGGAAACATCGAAAGCGATACCCTGCAGTCGACAGCCAGCCGGCTTGGAAATGGCGCCTATCGTGTTCTGCTAAGTGCCGGAGGAAGTACGAGCATCTCCGAAGTGCGATGGGTGCTCAACGACTGGATTCAGATTACCCACATTGCAATTCCTGATTCAACTTCGAACTGCGATTATTTTAAAACGGACGCGGAATACGATGCTGCAGCCCTTAATATGGTCGCATTGGCGAGTGGTGAAAGTTACAGTTTGCGTGACATTAATCCGGGCTTTACCTTCGAATGGTCGAAGGACGGGGTTTGGGCAGGTGCTTTTTTGTCGACCACCATTTCTCCGCCAATTGCCTCTGACACACCTGTTAAATATGATTTGAAAGTGAGTGATGCCTTTGGTTG
Organism: Roseimarinus sediminis; assembly: GCF_050433125.1. Lineage (NCBI taxonomy): Bacteria > Pseudomonadati > Bacteroidota > Bacteroidia > Marinilabiliales > Prolixibacteraceae > Roseimarinus > Roseimarinus sediminis. Next base: position 161,648 of record NZ_JBNPXV010000006.1, read on the forward strand.
TAGTGCCAGTGCCAGTGTTGATTATATTTCAAAAGTGACCGATGCCCAGTTTGTAGCCGATCAGTACGAAGGGGAAGCTGTGCTGGAAGTGGGTTTTCAAAATAATTCAATTAACTACGACTCGGCCTACTGGTATTTTTACAAGGATACCTGGCAAATTTCACTGGAAATTGAGGAAGGTGAAGGAGCTCCTGTCGACAGCATCGATTTTGTTTTAAGAGAGGATGCGCCCATGCATGAATTCAAAATGGCAGGTGAGTACATCGTAAAGTTGGTGACCGTTAAAGTGAATGAAACCGGTAATTGCTACGACAGTGTAATGATCAGCCCCTACATTAGTGTGCTTGAAACGCTTGTTGAGGTTCCAAATGCCTTTTCTCCGAATGGGGACAATGTTAACGATCAGTTTGTTGTTAAAGCGCAGTCGCTGAAGGAAATGAAAATATGGGTTTATAATCGCTGGGGCGGACTGGTGCATTCATGGAGCTATTCAAATATTACGTCGAGCGACGAAGTGTATGAACATGCTGTTTGGGATGGACGAATCGGGAACCGAATGGCTTCACCCGGTGTATATTATTACGTGATTAAATACCAGGGCCGTCAAATTGACCGCGACGGAGTAGGTAAAGGGCGTCCCATCGAAGGGACCGAGAAAGGTTTTTTCCACCTTTTCAGAGGGAAATAGATCCTTCCTTTACTGCTATTTTTTTTAATCTGGATTTCTGCTTCGCATTAAGCGGGAAGCGATCCTTATTGTTCAATATAAGTTGTGCCTGTTGACCGTTTATCTGTTTAAAATGACTGCGGTGAGGCGTAGCATGACATCCATCTGTATATGCAAATATACAGCTGTAGCAGTGGTCGGAACACTTGTTGCTATAGTGTATCATCATCTTCTTTTATTTAATAAAAAAGTGCAGCCATTACGGCTACACTTCCCAACTCAATTAAAATACGCAGCTGTGTATTTCACTTCTCCTATTCCCCCAAATTAAAAATCAACTCAATTAACTTCAACCTAAACTATGTGCTTAATCTTTTCCCTCAATGAACTGTACCAGCCAATACAATCGATGTGCCATTTTTTAAAGTGTCAGTAAAACAGCACGGTATGGTTTTGGTAGCTTTTTATCTTAGCCCCAGTTTGGGACAATGGGGATATTTTTGGGAACTTGAAAATTAAGGGAACCTAAACTGATGAAGCAAGCTGAACTATACGCTGGTTTTGCGACAGAATTCAACTTTGATCTTCTTTTGGAAAAAAGAAAAGGACAAAGCCTTTCGGTTTTGCCCTTCATCTAAAATCCTCTCCTCTGTCATCTCCCTCTAAAAAATTGCTCAACTCTTACTAAACTAACTAAAACTAAACCCTTATTTACTTCCCTGTTTTTGAATTCCTCTTGTCTTTTATCATCAAACTACAATACCAAAGTTACCAATTCGGATGCCAAAATTTTAAGTATCACGATATCAGTAGTTAATGTGTTTGTGCCATGTTTTAAATGTTTCATTTTGGGACAAAAAGATTGTATGCGGGACATTTTTTTAATTTTTAATTGCTCACCTAATCAATTTATGCTTAAATTGATGCAGAACACTAATTCTAATCGACGAAACCTGAAAATGCCAAAAGCATGAGACAAAACAAGTACTTAATCTTTCTTGTCGACGACAATGCTTTATTTTTGAAAGTGTTGAATAAAACATTGAGTACCAATGTCAATTACGAGGTGGTGCCTATTGCCTCGGGAGGCGAATGCATCAAGCGGCTTAATGAACAACCCGACATTATTTCGCTCGATTATACCCTCACCGATATGACGGGTAAGGAAGTATTGGACGAGGTTCAGAAGCGGTCGCCCCAGTCGCAGGTCATCATTGTTTCGGGTCAGAATGATATCAATACGGCCGTTAACCTGCTGAAGCAGGGTGCTTACGATTATATTGTGAAAGGGGTTGATACGCGTGAGAAAATTTCAATTGCCATCGAAAAGATCATCGAACGAATTGAGTTGAAGCAGGAAAACAGCCGCTTAAAGGAAGCCATAGGCCATCAGTACAACTTCAGACAGCTCATAAAAGGGGGCAGCAAAACCATGGAACAGGTATTTTCGATGATGGCCAAAGCAGCCAAAGCCAATATTAATGTATCGGTTTTTGGCGAGACGGGTACAGGTAAGGAGTTGGTCGCCAAAGGAATTCACTATAATTCCGATCGCAGCAACCAGCCTTTCATTGCAGTCAACATTTCTTCCATACCCGAAACCCTGATCGAAAGTGAACTTTTTGGATATGAAAAGGGTGCATTTACAGGAGCCGATGGTAGTAAACCCGGAAAGATTGAGCTGGCCCATAAAGGGACACTGTTTCTTGACGAGATTGCCGAGATGAACCTGAACATACAAGCTAAGTTGCTGCGTGTTTTGCAGGAGCGTGAGGTGGTTCGTTTGGGAAGCAATAAGCCGGTGAAATTCGATGTCAGGGTGATTATCGCTACGCACCGCAACTTAAGAGAACAGGTTGAAAATGGAAATTTTCGTGAAGACTTTTACTACAGGTTGCTGGGACTCACCATCGATTTGCCGCCTTTAAGGGAAAGAGGCAGCGATTGTATCTTGTTGGCCAAGCATTTTGTCAATGAATTTTGCAATGAAAACAAGATGAGCACCAAACAGATTTCAGATGCAGCGGTACAAAAGTTACAGGCTTATGCTTTCCCGGGAAATGTAAGAGAACTCAAGGCACTCATGGAACTTGCCTGTGTACTGTCGGATGGAGAAGTGATTGAAGGGCAGCACATCAACATTAATCCGCTAAATTTGAATAAAAATCTTTTGTCGCAGGAAAAGACACTTCAGGAATACAACGAAGACATCATCAGGTATTTTGTTGAAAAATATGATAATGTTCGGGAAGCAGCCCGTAGGCTTGGTATCGGAAAATCGACCATTTACCGTTACCTGAACCAGGAAGCGGAGGAGTAAACTGCTTTTAATTCTTTAGAAGCCTACCGATGGTAAGGCTTGATTTTCGCTTGTTTTGAAGTCGTAGCGCAGCAGTATCTCAAAAGTACCATTGTTGTACTGAGATAAACGGGTGTGGCTGTAATCGTACGAAAAGCCAATTTTCAACTGATCGATTCTGAACTGCGCATAAGCTCCCACTGCATCGCTGATCCGATACATGGCACCAATACCAAAGCGATCGTAAAAAATAAAATTGAAGTTGAAATTTGCACTTACCGGAGCTCCGGCCGTAGCAATGATATTTAATCCGGGTTTGAAAATTACCGGGTCGGACAAACGGTAAATATAGGCACCCTGTATAAAGTAATGCCTTTCCTCACGGCTGCTGGTTTTTAACGTTGTTTCATCGCGATGGTATTTGTTCTCAAGTAGTCGGGGAAGTGAAATGCCGGCATAAAAGTTTTCACCCCACCAAAACAAACCAACTCCAAAATTAGGCATGAAACGTCGGTAGTCACCGTAGTCGATCAGGTACTGGTCGTCGTAATGATAACGGTCGAGCCGGGTGAGTGACGACTGGAGGTAATTGAAGCCTCCTTTGAGACCGAAACGAAGCCAGCTGGCTCCCGATACTTTTATCTTATAGGAATAGTCGAGGAAGAAGGCAGTAGTCGTTACCGGACCAATGTTATCGTACATGAAATCGAGACCAGCGGCAACATTCAGTGAATCGAAAGGCATGCTTAGATTGAAGGATGAAGTTAGCGGACTTCCTTCGAGATTCAACCACTGTTTACGGAATGTGGCCGATGCACTTCCTACCTCACGCACGCCGGCGTATGCCGGGTTAACCGACAAGGGGTTGTTGATGTATTGTGAATATACCGGATCCTGCTGCGCATGCGTCTTTTCAATGCAAATCAGCATCAGAACCAGCATGGGAAGCAGGCAGCTAAGCAGTCTCGATATGTATCTTCTCCTCTTCATTTTTTCACCTAGCGGAAAATATAAATGATTCCGGCTTGTTTGTTTCTTCCTTCGTTATAAGTGAGCGTGTAATAATAGGTGCCCGATGGCAAGGGTTGATCGCCTCCAAAGCTTCCCTGGTTCGAATAGCCATTCCATTGGTTATCGTAAGCTTTATGCTGGTATACAACATGTCCGTAACGGTTGAAAATCTGCAACAACGAAGCAGGAAAATGTTCTATGCCATCGATGATGAGCTGGTCGTTTTTGCCATCACCATTGGGCGTAATAATTTCGGGAACCCTCAATTCTTCAATAATAAAGATTACCCAACCTGTTTTTTGATTATCACAGGGCGATAGCAGTTGATAACTCATACTGTCTTTTCCCATGAATCCTTCACCCGGATAAAACAGGAAGGTGGAATCGCCAGTTTGTTCGATGGTGCTTTCACCCAAATAACTGTAATATTCGACCATGGGCACAAAATAACCCGAATCGTTGGCCAGTACATTGAATGCTACAGAAAGGCCCGGCCATGTTTTTACGGTATCGGGGAAGGCAAAAACCGGAACTTCAGAAGGCATCACAATGCTTACCGTTGCTGTGGCCGAGTCCCCTTCGTTGTCGATAATGGTATAGGTGAACTGGTCGTTGGTGCAACTCAGGTAATCAGGCGTGTAAATTACGGTGCCTTTCGACGAATCATAATATACATCGCCGTATTGTGGATCGTTGCCGGGCACAATGTAAGTTTTTGTTGTATCGATGTAACCGTCGGGATCGGGATCGTAATCGTTCGACAAGAGTTCAATTTCAACAGGAAGCAACTGTTCTATTTCGACCAAATCATCAAGCGCTACCGGGGGCTGGTTTCGCTGTAGTACATCGATGTAAACCCATGCACTGTCGCTTGCGCCCCAAAGGTTGGTAATGCGATAGTGGAGTGAATCAGGGCCATAATAATGATCGTGTGGCCGGTAATTAATATTGTTCAAATCGGTTGATGCAGCAATTCCATTGAATGGACCGGCAAGGATGCTTACCGTATCGATGGTGCATAACTGTTGGTCGGTAATGCTGTCATTGATTAGTACCTCAAAATTAATCTGACTGTTTTCATCGACCGCCACTGAATCGTTTCGGGCAATGATTTGCTGATCCTGAGGAACGATCCATACCCATCCGGTGCCGGTGGCGCCATCCGGATCGCTGATTCGATAACTTAACCTTGAATCACACCAGTAAATGGTGTCGGCCATTAGGGTAATGGTACTATCGTTATTGAAAATGATTTGTAAAGGATCGGATACACTTTCAGCCTGCGGATGCAGGTAGATGGAGTCGCCATCAATGTCGAAGTCGTTACTTAACAGCTTGTCAAATGGGATGGTGGTGGAAACGCTGTCAGCATTCCAAACAACGGTGTCGTTCACCGCTGTTGGGGCATCGTTCATTGGCAGGATGGTAACCGAAATTTTCAGGTCGGCGGTGTCGCTTCCGGCAAGTAAAAGCTGCACATTGTAATAATCGCTTCCGATGGAGTCGGGGGCCGGCAGATAAACCAGCTGTGTATGGTTGCTGATGCTTTCCCAGCTGCCCATCTCCGGTTCTGTTAAGGCAGAAATGCTTTCAACGGAGGCAAAAAGGTTGAACCTGTCCAGCAGCGGAGCAATGTCAAATGTATCGGGGGTATCTTCGTACACCAGTTGATGATACAGGATGGTTGAACCCAGATCGATTGTAATTTTAACATTTGCAGTGGTGCAAGCTCCTTCGTCATCGCAAATGCTGTAGGTGAACTGATCGATGTCGGCATTGGCACCGGGCGAGTACAAAATGGTACCGGTTAGTCGGTCAAACTCAAGTGTGCCTTTGCGTGGTCCCTCACCGGAAATGGTGTCAAGACTCGTCCAGTCGAGCGAACCATCACTATCGAAGTCGTTCGAAAGGATATAGAGTCGCTTACTTACATTCTGTGTCACCATGTAGTGATCGTTTCCGGCAATGGGCAGGCTGTTTACCGGGCTAACCATGATGTTAATTTCGGCAAGGTCGCAGCTGCTGTCGGTATCGCAAACCTGATAAGTCATGCGGTCGAGTCCCGAAAAGTGCAAGGCCGGGGTGTAGCTCACAAGGCTGTTGTTTTGATCGAACTGGTAGCTTCCAAATTCTGGTCCGGTAAGTAGCTCAAAACTGTTTTTATCCAGCTTGTTATTCAAATAGGTTTCATCGTTGTCGATGGGATGTGGATTGTTCAGAACAATGGTGCTGTCTTCCTTTGTTTCGTAATGGTCGTTTTTGGCAAGTAACACAGCATTGCTGTTCGAACGCTTTACCAAAACGAGTACCCTGGCATTGTCGCAGCTTTGGTTTTCGCTGTTACGATCGCAAATCTTATAAGTGAATTCATCTATTCCGATGAAATTATCAAGAGGAGTATAAATGATAGCCCCGGTGATGGTATCATAGTTATAGCTACCATGTTCAGGCGCTGTTAAAATCTCAAACGATGTTGGATCGATTCCGTTGTCATCATCATAATCGTTGTTGAGAACAGGGATATTTACCGTTTTGTTAACTGTTGTGGTAATGGCATCGTCGTTGGCCACGATGGGGCTGTTGACCGGTTCGACCGTAATGTATACGGTAGCAAAATCATATATGCCTTCTTTTGAGGCCACAAGATAGGTAAGGCTGTCGAAACCGTTATAGCTGTTGTCGGGCTGGTAGTTTAAAATTTGTTCAAAGGGATCGTAGCTGGCCGTTCCATTCAAAGGCATAATTTTCAGATCGACCGACAAAGGATCGGGGACAAAGCCGTTAAGGGTGTCGTTTAAAAGTACAGGGACCTGTACCAGTTGGTTCTCGGGAGTAGCAGTTTCATCGTTTTGCGCGCCTCCGGCTTCATTCTGAACAATCACGGTGACGATTACATAAGCCCTTAATGAAGCCGAGTCGGCCAGTGAATATACAAATTCATCGATTCCTGTAAAACCGGTCGACGGGGTATAAATTACAATTGAATCGGAATCCTCATCCCTGCTCAACTGCTCAATGGCAGGTAAGTTTAGAGAAGTAGGATTGATGTTATCATCAACATCAAGTACCTGATTGAAGGCATTGAAGCTGACAGGTGTTTCAGAAGGGGTGCGTAAAATCAGGTGTCTGGCCACTGGAGGATCATTTACAGGCAATACCGTGATTTGAATCCAGGCCGAGGCACATGAATTTTCATTGTCACAGGCGCGATATTTCAGGCTGTCGGGACCATTGAAGTCTTTATCAGCCTGATACAGGATTTCGCCGGTAGCACTGTTAACACTTGTAGAACCATGCTTTGGTGCCTCAATTACCACGATGGGAGTTTTGGCCCAGTTTCCTTCATAATTGTTATCGGGGTCCGAAACACTGGCCATCACATCAATGAAAGTAAAACTGTCTTCGTAGAGTGCGATGGTATCATTGAGTGCCGTAACCGGGTCATTTTCGCCAATTATTTTAATGGTGAGCCCTGCATTGGCTGTTGCCCCTGCTTCATCTTCCACTGTATAAGTGTAGGTTTCAGTTACGGTTTGGTTCGGTCCCAACTGATCAATCACTTCCGGATTGGGGGCTGTAAAAACAACGCTGCCGCTATCGGCCCAGTAAATTTCGCCATACACCCCTTTGATGATACCACTCTTGTCCCCTTCGATACTGATAATACGAAGGCTGTCACGATCGGAATCATAATCGTTAAATAATAAGCCTTTCTCCAGCTGAACCGGCTTGTTTTCGAAAACAATCAGTGTGTCGTTGATGGCAACGGGTGCATTGTTGATACCCATTATGCTGATGTTGATGGTAGAGGTATCGCTGGCATTGAATTCATCTTCGATGGTATAAATGAACTGTTCACTCAGGAATTCATCGGGCCTGAGTTCAACCGCTGCAGCCGAATCGGGGCGATAGGTAAAACCTCCGTCGGCTTGCCAGAAGAGTTGTCCCCATTTACCCGTAATTTCACCTGAGTCAGCATCATCAACTTTAGTAATGACCTGTGTGAGGCCATCTACGTCGTAGTCGTTGTCCAAAAGGTCGTTGATGCTGTCGGGTGTTATTTGAATGATGGCTCTGTCGATGGTTTGATAGGCATCGAACAGTGCTACCGGGGCATCATTTAAGCCGGTGATTTCAATGGTAAAAATGGCAGTATCGGTGCCGCCGAACGGATCTGTGAGCTGGTAAACAAATACTTCTTTCACAGTATCTCCCAGAGCAAGTTGGTTGCTTTCTTCATGGTTAACTACAAAGGTGTAGTGGCCGTTTTCGCTCCAGAAGAGGGTTCCGTACTGACTGGTTATTACGTGGCTGGTATCGGCATTAATATATTGAATGCTTAGCAGGTCGTTGTCGACATCCGTATCGTTTTCAAGTAGCGAAGTTTGTTCCGATGGAGCGCTTATCGAATCAATGTCTTCGTTGATCTGCACAAAATCGTTTACGGCAAGTGGAGCATCATTTTGTCCTGTAATGTTCACTATAATTTTAGCCTGGCTGGTGGCCGAATGAATGTCGGCAATGGTGTAGTAAAACGTTTCGGTGATGAATTCACCGGCATGTAAACTGTCGCAGGCTGGGTTCAGATGGTAACTTGCTGCACCGTTGGCCGCAATGTGCAGAATACCATAGTTTCCGGTGAGTTGAGTGCTTGTTTCGTTTCCTGAAATTTGCACCATAAGCGGGTCATCGTCGACATCGACATCGTTGCTGAGCAAGCCCGTGTCGTCTTCTTTGTAGTGAACCAAACCCTCGTCTTCAAAAATAGTAATGGTGTCGTTTACTGCAAGTGGCGCGTCATTGCTACCGGTAATGGTGATGGTCAGGGTGTCGGTGGCAGTGGCTCCATGCCGGTCGCTTATCATGTAAGCAAAGCGGTCGAATGCTTTTTCATTTTTATAAAGAGAGTCTGTCGCTTCCTTCTTGTTGTAATAGGTATATGATCCGTTGATATTCCATTCAAGGTGGCCAAATTGTCCCGGGGTGACTTTTGCTGTATCTTCTTTTACACTGATGACTGTGATGCTGTCGTTGCGATCGACATCATAATCGTTGAACAAAAGGTATTCGTTGGGCGAACTGCTGATGGATACAGCATTCTCAAGCATCGAATTTTTGTCGGCCCGGGCAAGTGGTGCATCATTGACCCCTGCAAGCTGCAATACCAGCAATGCCCTTGCGGTATCACCCTGCTCGTCGACAATGCTGTAAGGGATGTGGTCGGTAATGAGATCTCCGGCAGCCAGCGTGTCGGGCCCCTTGGTCCAGGGTTCGTTGATGTGTCGCTGGTAGCGATAATGACCAGCATCATTCCAGTTAAACAAGGCAAAACGACTTTCGGCTGGTGAACTGTTCTGATCATTTAAACGGAAAAGGCTGAAGCTGTCGCCATCGTTGTCCTGATCGTTTTCGAGCAGTGAAACTTCAGAATCGAAGATCAGTACATCTTCATTCAAACGCAGGGTGTCGTTCATCGAAACCGGCTGATCATTTTCCCCGATAATGGTAATGTAGAAAACAGCACTGTCGCTGTCGTAACTGTCACTGATCACAAAGCGGAATGAATCGATTACCGTTTCTCCTGCCGAAAGGGTATCGGTCGATGGGTAAAGCTGATAGTTGAAACTACCGTTGTAATTCCAGTCGAGTGTGCCAAAATTACCGCTAGCCGGCGTCAAAAGCGTATCGTTCACCGAAGTAATTCCGAAATTAAGGTGATCGTCAACATCGCTTGCAGCGGCTATGATGCCTGAATTCCGTTCGCTGACCGACAGTACGACTGCATTTTCATAAATCAGGGTGTCACGGCGAAGTGCTAGCGGCGGGTCATTTTCACCGGTAATGGTAATGTACAGGCTGGCATTATCGGTAGCGCCATGCTGGTCGCTTACCTGGTAAGTAAATACATCGCTTGCCGTTTCATTTTTCGACAAGGTGTCGATTACACTTGTATTGGTGGTGTAAGTGTAAGCTCCCGAGGCATCCCAGCTAAGGCTTCCATAAGCTCCTTCAAGCTGTCGTGTGCCTTGTCCGTTAACTGCCACAACAATCGGATCACGGTCAATGTCTCCGTCGTTGGCGAGCAGGCCATTCAGCGAATCGACCATAGTAAGGTGCTGGTCTTCGAAAATTGAGAGAAAGTCGTCGGATGCAAAGGGCTTATCGTTCAGTCCATTGATTACTATCACGATTCGTGCCGTATCGATTGCTCCAAAGAAATCGCTGATGGTATAAATAAACTCGTCGCTTATTGAGGCATTGGCCCCAATCTGTATTACGGTGTCAGGATCGGGTGTGTAGGTGAATCCGCCCTGCGTTGTCCATTCAAGCGTTCCAACTTTAGAACTAATCAGTCCACTGGTGTTTCCTTCTACTTTAACAATTTCGAACGGATCGTTATCAATATCGTAATCGTTGAACAGAATCGCCTTGCTGTTTCCGGGGGTGATGATAATTTCCTCGATGTTCTGATCAATTATTACTGTATCGTTGCTTGCAACAGGCGCATCGTTTACCCCGATCAGTTGAAGGGTGATCAGTGCAGGAGTTGTGCTGGTGTCGATTTGATCACTCAGCGTGTAGTAATATTGAATGCTGACTTGTTCACCCTCTTTTAAAGGATCGGTTTCAAGTGTATTTTCAACAAAAGTCCATGCTCCAAACCTGTTCCAGTAAAATGAACCATACGACGAAATTAGCGGAGATTGATTACCGAAATTCAAGGAGTGTACTTCCATCTCAAGATTTTCCGGATCGGAATCGTTCGTTAGCAGGTTCGAATAGGATGCATCGCCGCTTCCTGCTTCTACAAATCCCTCCACAAAGGTGAAACGATCGTTGCTTGCCACCGGAATATCGTTGGTTCCATTAATACGAATTACAAAGGTATTGACGCCTGTCGCCAGGGAGTCGTCAACGATGGTGTATTCAAAGGGAAGAAGAATCTGCTCACCTTGTTCCAGACTGTCGAGTACGGCGGTTAAGGTAAATTCGAGTTGTCCGGAACTTTGCCATGAAAGTGGTCCGTATGTAGTGTTAAGTGGCGAGGTCAATTGTCCTTCTACTTCCAACATGCTAAATGAATCGCCATCGATGTCCTTATCGTTGAACAAGGCATTGATGCCTGATAAAACGGCCTGGTTTTCATCCATGTCGAAGGTGTCGGCTACTGCAGCAGGATGATCGTTCATTGGCAAAATGTCAATGATGACAGTATCCTTTCCGCACAGCAAGTCATCGTCGCACACGGTGTAAATGAAACTGACCTTTCCATTAAAATCAGCTTTTGGAAAGTAGGAAAGCAAGCCGGTACTTCTTTCAATATGGACAGCACCATGAGCACCGGCGCTGCCACTATCGGCAGGCATGATTTCATAAGTAAGAAGCGATGGATCGTCATCGACATCATAATTACCCGACAAGGCTACATTCAGCAGGGGGTAATCTTCGAGTGTAAGCAATTCGTGTTTTTCAGGTCGCGGCGCATCGTTTACCGGCAAAATCGTTATGGTGATGTTTGCATCGGCAGCTGCGAAATCGCTTCCGTCCGAACTGTTGTATTCAAAGTGGTCGTTTCCGTTCCAGTCGGTATCGGGCAGGTAGGTCAGTTGCGAAACGTTGTTGCGTGAAATTTCGAAACCTTCATTGACGGGTGTTGCCTGATAAAACAATTTTCCGTTCTGTGGAAGTGAAACGATGCGTATGCTTTGCAGTTGGTCCCAGTAATCGGCATCTTCGAAAGGATGGTTGAGGCCATCAGGATTGAAATCCTGAACATCGAAGGCCAGGGTTTCATCTTCCTTTCCGGTGACCAAAAAATCGTAAACCACCGGCGGTGTGTTTACATAACTAAGCTGAATCAGAGCACTTCCTGTATGGTCACCATCGGAAACAGACCAGGTAACGGAGGTAGTTCCTTCAAAGCCAAAAGCAGGTTGAAAGCGCAATTCGTTCAGTTCTGCAAAAGGAATGGCGAAATTTTCCTGGGTGATGATGGTGCTTCGGTAGCGGTAAACTCCTTCATTTCCTGCGTGGGGTAAATTAGAAAGATAAAGTGTTTGCGGGCTGTCGTATCGGTCAACATCACTGAAATGATTCAACAGTTCTGCCTTGGTGATAATGGTGATCTGGTCTTCGGGAATGTCGTTGATGATGATGTCGCTCAATACCGGGGCTGTATTGTAATAATTGATGATGACCCTGGCCGGCTGCACGGCAAAATTATAGCGGTCGTTGGCATTCCAACTGAACGAAACCGGACCGTTAAAGCCATTGGCAGGAGTATAACTCAGCACGTTTAAGTCATCGTCAATTTCATAATTCCTGATCACCAGCGGCTGATCAATGCTGCTTCCTGCTAAATCAAGCGCTCCAGCCTGAAGTTCCATGGGGTTTAGCAGGGTAAGGCTGTCGAAAATGAATGAATTGCCCAGTTGGTGACTCATCCTGTCGATAAAGTGTTTTCGTGTGATTTGAACCACTGAATCCTCCGGTACACTGAAAACAAGATCAGCAAGAACGGGCGGATCGGGTTCCTCTTGCACCTCAATAATGGCCATGGCAGTCGACGCGGCCCAGTCGTACCCATCGTGTCCGTTCCAGTTAAATGAGCTTGTTCCGTTCCAGTTCGCATCGGGGTAAAAAATCAGCTGGCTGATTTGGCTGGCGGAAAAGGCAGTTCCGGCCTGATAAACAGTGCCATTTAACCTAAAGTGTCCATTGGACGGATTCGAAGTAATTTTTACCGAATCGAGCGTTTGCAACGGATCGTTGCTTTCAAAATTTTCTTCGAATTCAATGGTTCTGAAGGTGTAATTGGTGTTTTCAACCAGAACAATTTTCAGGTTGCCTAAGGTGGGCAAATGGTTGAGGACATCGAAATAAACTGTTGTTGTGTCACTGCAATGAAGGCTGTTGCTAACGATCAGTTCCACTGCATTGCTGTCGACAATATTTTCAAAGAACACATCCTGCGGATTTTGAACAAGATGATTTGTTGCTTGTCCGTCGCCAAAATTCCAGGTCCAGCTGTCGATGGTTCCCAAATCGGTGGTCGAAAGATCGGTGTAATCAACAGTGCTGCCCCGGAATACGGGTTGCGGGTCGTATCCGAAGGCAGCCTGAAGATCGTTGATAGCTACTGTGTGTGAAGTAGAATCGGTACAAAATTTATCGTCGGTAACAATGTGATATACGGTTATATTTTCTCCTTTGAGTGAATCGGCAAAACGATGATTTGCCGTTGTTCCGCTTTTCTGAACAGTGCCGAAATCCCAGCTGTAACTGGTTATCTGATTGCCGTTTCCTGCAGTGGCACGGCTGGTGAATGTGAGCTCTTCCCAGGCACAGGCCTGTACTTTGCTCATGTCGAAATCGGCGTTTAGGTCATCGCTGTTGTATATAAAAATGGCATCTTCTTTTTTCAGCGTGTCGCTGCATCCCAGCTGGTTGTAGGCGATGAGTGCCGGACTGTAGGTGCCTCCCTGTGGATAGGCGTAAACCGGGTTTTGTGTAGTGGAAGTGTCGTTCACTGCAGGTCCAAAATCCCACTGCCAGGCAGAAATGTCATATAGCGGATCGGTAGAAATACTTTGGTCGGTAAACTGTATTCCATAGCCCTGGCAGATGCTGTCGAAGTCAAAGCTGAAATTGGTAGCAGGCGGGGTACTGGTATAAATGCTTCCCCTGGCCGGGTTGTCGTAGGCATACTGGCCACAAACCGAATCGGTTAAAATGATTTTAGGCAGTCGGTATCCCAGGGTATCGTAGGCATAGCTTGTTTGCATGGTACTTACCGAAGGGGAAGTTACCGTGTCGCGCGCAACGATGCCTGTTCCAAAGTCCCAGTCGATATAGCTTACCCTGTTTAAACTGCTAACCGAAAAGTTGACCTTGTTGGGGGCACAACCGGCTGTAAGATCATAGTCGAAGATTCCAAAGGCACCATCGGCCGTAATGTAGCCAGCTTTGCTAACCGTGCGACTGCAAGAACCCTTGAAATTTACGGTAAGTGTAACATCGTAAACTCCAGGTGTAACATAGTAATTCTTTGGATTCCTTTGTGTTGAGGTATTGCCGTCGCCAAAACTCCAGAAATAACTCTGCACATCGGCGGCATCGGCATCGGGTGTAAAATACGCAAAAGCCGGAGCACAACCGATGTTGGTTTCGGGAACCGAGAAATCGGCAGTGGCATCAATGACCCTTATTTTTACCGTGTCGGTTTTTGCACAACCATCGGCTACTTCGGCTGTTAGCAGGGCCTTGTAGCTCCCGCTAACTGGGTAACTGTATTCAATGGATGAAAGGTCGTAAGTTGTGCTGTCGACCGTGCCATTGCCATCAAAATCCCATTTGAAAGAAACAATGTTGCCTGTCGACTGATTGCTGAAAACAATGCTGTTGTTGCTGCAAGTCACGGTATCAGCTAGCGCAAGGGCAGGCTCAAAGGGGATGATGTTGACTAGCTGACTGTCGGTTTTTGTGGCAATGCATCCGTTTTGATCTTCGATGGTGAGTGAAACTGTGTAAACTGAATCGACGGCATACAGGTGTTTGGGATTTTCGAGCGTGCTGCTGTTGCCATCTCCAAAATTCCAGGTAAATACATCATTGGCCGGAATTGCCGTATCGAAGAATGGTTTGGTTGATTGGTTGCTAAAAGTGATTTCGGTATCGGTACAGGTCAGTGCCGGTGCATGGTTGAAATCGACAATGGGTCCTTTCACCCTGATGAAGTCGGTGGCAAGGTATTCGTAGTTACAGCCATCGGCTCCAACTGCCACAATGCGCACATCGTACGATCCCGGTTGAGTAAAAGTATACTCAATGTCAGAGTTCGAAGTGGTGTCATCCACTATTCCGTCGTTGTTAAAATCCCATTCGAAGAGCTGGGAATTGTAATTTGATGAGAAGCGGCTGGTAAGCTGTTCGGTAAAATTAACAGTAAGTGGCACACAGCCTGTAAGTACATCGGCTGTAATCACGGCACCGCTGTCGTCGAAGGAGAAAATATCGATGGTTTCGGTGTAGCTGTTGGTACAGCCGGTAAGGGTGTTGGTGGCTGTAAGTGTTATGTCGTAACTGCCTGTCGCGGTGTAGGAATGAGACTGTGTTGCGTCATCAGTGGTGCGGGTGGTTCCATCGCCAAAATCCCAGGTAAAACTGGTATTGCTTTTTTCGTAGGAGCTGTTATTGTAGAACGTTACATCATAGGGTGCTGCGCAGAAGGTGTTTTGCGAGGGTGAAAATTCAGCTCTTGGCCCATCAACCAGCACATCTTTCACAATGGTGGTGTCGGAAAAACAGCCATTCATGCTGGTAATAATTTGAATTTCAAATTTTCCGGTGTCTTCAAATGCGTAGTTAAACTGGTAGGGAGAGGTTCCGGGATTGGTATATTCGCGGCGGTTGTTGGTATCGATCAACCATAGCTGATCGATGGCCCCGGTATAGGTGATTTCTAATTCAACCCCATCGTTATAACAAGAACTTGCATTCACCGGAACAACCTTGTCGATGACTGGTTTAAAGCCCAGCTCTACTGCTTCGCTTCGGCTGGCAGTGTAGGTACAGCCTTTGTTGGTCGTAACGCTTACACTAATGTCGTAGGCTCCCGGCGCTGCATAGATGTGGTCGGGTGTTGCTCCTGTCCCTGTTTGTCCGTCGCCAAAGTCCCAGCTGTAGCTGACTGCCCTTTCGAAATCCGATTCAAAATCGGCCCTGAATTTAGTTGGCGAACCGTCGAAACAACTAAGCGTGCCATCGGTTACGTACAATTTTACCCCCGGGGTATTCAGCGTCAGGGTGTCGGTAATGTTTCCTTTGCGATTGTTGATGTCGGTGGTTTCGAGTAATACAACATAGTCGCCTTCGTTGGCCAGGGTGTGGGTGAACTGTGCTTCGGTAGAAAGCAGCGTGCTGTCTCCGTCGATAAGGTACCAGTTTTGACTTACGATCTGATTTCCCAAATGGGTAGTTGAAGTATTGGTAAAGCTGACTTCAAAACTATCGACGCTGCACTTGTAGTCTGTTGTGTAAGAAAAAGAAGCTGTTACCTGGTCGATGTTCAGATTCTTGACTAGCTCCAGTTCGCAGGCATCGGGATAGGCAGCGATGAGTTTTACCGGGTGGATGCCCGGAGTTAGGAAGGTGTAGTCAAACGCCTGCTGTTTGCTTTCAATGCTGTTGTTGTTATCGACGTGCCACTGGTAACTCAAAGCAGGTTCAACGCTTAAGGCCTTTAAATGAATTGTGTCGCCGGTGTAATAAAGCGGGTCGGTAAGAAAATCGACCGAATTGATGGTATTGAAAGACAGTGTGTCGTGGTACACTTCAGAAACACAACCTTTTGCAGAGGTGGTAACAAGCGAAACAGGGTAACTGCCAGTTCCAAGGGGAGAAAAATCGAAGCTTATTTCTGCTTTGTCTTCCGAAACGGAATTGTTGTTAATGGTCCACTGATAGTTGCTTACCGTGCTGTTTTTAACGGTTGAGGCATCGTTGAAAACAGTAAGCGAAGGCTCGCATGAATTGCTTTTGGTGTAGGTGAAAGCGGCTTCGGGACGGTCGTCCACTTCGAATAGTTCGAAGGCGGTAGCAGAAGCCTGGCATCCATACTGGTCGGTAACTTCGAGCAGTACGTTGTATTTGCCGTCGGCCAGCTGGCTAACATTTACATTGGGTGGACTGGTATTGAAGGTGGCCGGATGCTTTTCGAAAAAATACCAGTAGTGATAACTGTCGGTACCTCCTGTAATGGCTTCAACATTTTGACCGTTAATCGTTTTTGCTGCTACCAATACAGGAGTGCCAGTAGAAGAAATGGTCAGGTCGACGGGTTCGCAGCCAGTCACTCCCACAGCTCCGATCGCTGGTTTTGGCCGGGGATAAATGTAAATGTATTCGCTGTGTGTACTTTCGGTTGCGAGTCCCTGGTTGATGAGCAGGGTAACGCGGTAGCGGCCGGGTGTATTGTAGATGGCTGAAGGGTTGGCTAAGGTGGAAGTATTTCCGTTTCCGAAGGTCCAGTTGTAGGAGGAAGCGCCTTTTGAAAGGTTGGTGAAGCGAACCTGCCTGTAACCGCAGCCCATTTGGTAGTCCATTTTGAAAGCAGCATAAGTGCCGGGATGATGGACGGTGATCTGAAAATTGGCGGTTCCGGAAGCTCCGTTTCCATCGGAAGCATTGACATTCAAATAGATTGTTCCTGCAGTAAGCGGAGTTGCCGTAATGGTTCTGGTGGCCGGATTAAAGTTCCATCCCGAGGGCAAAGCCGATATGCTGTAGCTTAGCTGGTCGCCGTTTTCATCTTTAAAAGCATCGCCGGGTAGGGTATACGAGAAGGCAGAACCTGCCTCGGCATGCTGATTGGGAATACCCCGATCGAGCACTGGTGGAAGATTCTGTGATATCGATAATAAAGGCAGAAAGAGCAGATTGAGCAAAGCAATCAGCCTCCCGATCCTATGCCAGTTTACACACCCACACAGCTTCATTTGTTTCTCTTTTCAACCCTCCCAATAATCCGCAACACCTGGAAAGGCCGTGTTCAGGCAAGCATCGTGTTCGAATATTGCCTGTGCTTAATTAAAAGGCTAAAATATAAAAATCTGTTGAAGGTGTATAATTTTCAGCAATTTAATTGTAGCTTAAGTTAAATTCTCAGAGGGATCATCAAGCAGCACTTTTTCGAATATCGTTTCGTAACTTTGGTAAGCATCAAATTTCATAAATTATTAATTTTTAAACCTCCAACTGAAATGAAAGCCATTGTTTATCAAAGAAGGGGAGCCCCCGAAAAACTACTGCTGAGAGAAGTGGAAAAACCAGTGCCCGGAGAACACGAGGTTTTAGTAAAAATTTATGCCTCCTCGCTGAACGCAGCCGACTACCGTTCAATGCAGATGGGCATCATCCCCGGGCGTCGGATTTTTGGGGCCGATGTTGCCGGCATTGTTGAAGCAAGCGGGGCTAAAGTTACACTATTCAAGGTTGGCGATGCGGTAATGGGTGACCTTTCGAATGCCGGCTTTGGTGCTTTGGCTCAATATGTGGCCGCCAATGAAAAGCTGTTGGTGCTTAAGCCCGAATCGATTTCTTTTGAAGAAGCAGCTGCTATGCCACTGGCAGGTTTAACTGCCCTCGTTGCGCTGCGCGACAAGGGACAAGTTAAGAAGGGGGAAACGCTTTTGCTGGTTGGCAGTGCCGGTGGAGTAGGAACGTATGCCCTTCAACTTGCAAAGTTTTATGGTGCCCGGGTAAGTGCTGTTTGTAGTGCCCGCAACGCCAAACAGTCGCTTGATTTGGGGGCCGATGAGGTGATAGATTATACCCAAACTGATTTTACCCGACTGGATAAGCGTTTCGACCTGGTGGTGGCTGTAAACGGGAAACGTTCACTGCGTAGTTATTACAAAATGCTGAAACCAGGAGGACGTTATGTGATGGTGGGCGGTGCGCTGTCGCAGGTGTTTCAGGCAATTCTGCTGGGTTGGTTATTTTCCTTTGGATCTCGAAAAGTGAAAGCTTTGTCCTTCCAAGCCAGGCGTGACGATCTTCTGTTTTTAGCCCGGCTGACGAACGAAGGTCACCTTCAGTCGATAATCGACCGAAACTATCCGCTGGAAGAGACAGCAGCTGCATTTTCATACCTTCGGCAGGGGCATGCACGTGCCAAAGTTGTAATCACTTTACACCGTGAATAAGAATATTTTATAAGAAAGAAGTAAAAAAGCCCGGATATGAACCCGGGCCTTTCTGTTGATTTAGTTTATAAAATTGGTTGCTATTGGTTGCATTACTCTTCGCTATTTTCAGCTTCATAAGCTTTCAATAGTTCGTCCTGAACTTCGGCAGGTACTTTTTCATAGGCGTCGAATTCAAAATTGAACCAGCCACGGCCACCAGTGAGCGAATTGAGTGCTGTGGTGTAGTTGTCCATTTCTTTTAATGGTACTTTGGCTGAAATTTTTTCGTAGCCTTTTTCACTGCCCATGCCCATAATTAATGCCCGACGTCCCTGTAGGTCACTCATTACATCGCCCATGCGATCGCTTGGGGTATATACATCGAGATTGTATACCGGTTCAAGAATTTTTGGGCCGGCCTTTTTGAAAGCCTGACTGAATGCATTGCGACCCGCCAGTTTGAATGAGATTTCGTTCGAGTCGACCGGGTGCATCTTTCCATCATAAATACACACTCTGATGTCGCGTGCATAGGATCCGGTAAGTGGTCCTTCTTCCATTTTTTCCATGATGCCTTTTAAAATGGCAGGGTGGAAGCGGGCATCGATTGAGCCACCAACAATGCAGTTACAGAATACCAGTTTTCCGCCCCATGTTAAAGTGACTTCTTCTTTTCCACGAAGGTTAACTACCCATTCTTTTCCGTCGATTTTGAAATTTTTCGGATCGGGCATGCCTTCTTCGTATGGTTCAATAATCATGTGTACTTCGCCAAACTGGCCTGCACCACCCGATTGTTTTTTGTGCCGGTAGTCCGACTGAGCTGCTTTGGTGATGGTTTCACGATAAGGCACTCTGGGTGGCAGAACCTGAACTTCGATTTTGTATTCTTTTTCGAAGAACCATTTCAGTACGTTGATGTGGTATTCACTCTGTGCCTGTACGATAAGTTGTTTGAGTTCCTTCGAATAGTTTACAATGTACGAGGGGTCCTCGTCGCGCATGCGATGGAGTACTTCACCCACTTTTTCCTCATCGGTTTCGTTGACCGCTTTAAAAGCCACTGTGGTGAGTGGTTTTGGAAACTCAATGGGAACAAATTTGTAGTCAGCCTCTTTGGTGCTGAGGGTATGATTTACCTTGGTTTCTTTCAGTTTTACAGTGGCTCCAAGGTCTCCTGCACACAATTCGTTTACTTTGATGCGGTTTTTACCGGCTACCATGAAGATTTGTGAAAGGCGTTCCTTGGCCGATTTGTTGGTGTTGATGAGGTCCATGCCTTCGGTGATTGTTCCCGACATCACCTTGAAATAGGTCACCTCGCCAATGTGCGATTCCATGGTGGTTTTGAAGACAAAAAGCGAAGCGGGTCCTGCCGGATCCATAACAACTTCTTTGCCCTTGGCTTCCTTGCGCATGGGCACCTCGTTTGGTGGTGGAACAATGTTGGTAATGAACTCCATGAGACGACGGATGCCCATGTCCTTTTTGGCGCAGGTGCAAAAAACGGGGAAAAGACTTCGGTCAGTCATTCCAAGCCGCATGCCCTGGCGCATTTCGTCTTCCGATAAAGAGCCTTTATCGAAATAGAGTTCCATGAGTGCTTCGTCGTTTTCGGCCGATTTTTCTACGAGTTCATTGTGTAGTTCATCAGCACGTTCCTGTTCTGAAGCGGGGATATCGAGAATCTGAGGTTCGCCTCCGTCGGCTCCCCATTGATACATTTTCATTTTAAGTACGTCGATTACCTGATTGAAATCAGGACCGGCATTTACAGGATACTGAACAATGGTTACACTTTTGCCAAAGCGGCTTTTGGCATCATCAATCACATTTTCGAAGTTGACATTTTCATGGTCGAGCCCGTTCATGACCATGATGACCGGTGTGTGATTCTTATCGGCAATACGCATGGCGTTTTCGGTCCCGGCACCAATGCCATCACCTGTGTTCACAACACAAAGGGCTGTCGATACCACATTGAGTGATGAAGTAACTGCTCCGGCAAAAGCTTTCATTCCCGGAGTGTCGATGATGTTGATTTTTTTGTTGTTGTATTCGGTGGAGAGCAGGGATGAAAAAATCGAATTGCCGTAGTCGTGTTCAATGTCGGTGTAGTCCGAAGCTGTGTTTTTTGCTGTTACCTCACCACGGCGGTTCAGAATACCACCCTCGAAAAGCATCGCTTCAGCGAGGGTGGTTTTCCCAGCCCCGGCATTGCCAATTAATGCTACGTTTCTAATCTGTTCAGTTTTATAAGTTTTCATACGTCAAATTTTTTGTTTTCAATGGAAACGTATTCCCGGATGATCAGGTTATTCAACGGAGAATTAAATTTTCTTTATTTAGTTGATTCTCGGTTGTTCAATACGTGATTGAAAAGGTTTTTACGGTATAGAATCTAACGGTTTTTTGTATGCGAACACCAAAATTAGTAATAATTTGATAACAATCAAGTGTTGCCAAATTAAAGTAAAAAAATAAGTGAAAAACATTCAGAAATGCACTGCTGACGTGCAATGGGAGAAGTGTTAAAAAAAATTAAGCAAGAAGTTAAAACGCTGTTTCCATCACTTTTTTTAAGGCCATATTTGTGCTGTTTATATCGTCACGATTTTCAATATTCGTTATAAAATGTATTTTTGTTTAGACAGAATTGCTTTTATGCCTAAGTTCCCTCATTTTTATCAGCTCGATGCGATGGATTGCGGACCTACCTGTATCCGAATGGTAGCTGCTTTTTATGGCCGAAGTTATTCGCTACAGACACTGCGCGAGCGAAGCTCAATTAGTCGCGAAGGAGTTTCGCTGCTTGGCATGAGCGATGCAGCCGACACAATAGGATTGAGGAATGTGGGCGTGCGTATTCCATTTGAAAAGCTTGAAAAAGAAGTGCCCTTGCCCTGTGTGGTGCATTGGGAACAAAAGCATTTTGTGGTAGTTTATAAGCTGCACGGAAACAAAGTGTGGGTGGCCGATCCTGCCCGTGGAAAAATATGCTATCGCAAGGAAGAATTTCTTAATGGATGGATCGGAACGCGTGCTCAAGGGCAGGAAATGGGACTTTGCCTCTTACTCGAGCCAACACCGGATTTTTATTCTTTTGAAGATGAAAAGCCCGATCGCAGCTCATTTCAATTTTTGTTTTCATACATTAAGCCCTACAGGAAATACCTGGTACAACTATTTCTTGGTCTCCTGCTCGGCAGCTTTTTTCTTCTCATCATCCCTTTTTTAACCCAGGCGGTAGTCGATATTGGTATTAATAACAGCGATACCGGATTTATTAGCCTTGTTTTACTTGCGCAATTGGTGCTCTTTATCAGCATGACATCGGTTGAGTTGATCCGAAGCTGGATTTTGCTTCATTTGAGTACCCGGGTGAATATCTCATTGATTTCCGATTTCCTGGTGAAGCTCATGCGGCTTCCCATCGGTTTTTTCAATTCAAAACTCATCGGCGACCTGCTTCAGCGGATTGGAGATCATTCACGAATTGAACGTTTCCTTACCTCGTCGACGCTCAATGTCATGTTTTCAGTTTTTAACCTGCTGGTTTTCGGTGTTGTATTGCTGATTTATTCCTGGGTTATTTTTCTGATTTTTGCGCTTGGAGTGTTACTTTATCTGCTTTGGATCAAGCTTTTCATGAAGAAAAGAAGAAAGCTTGATTACCTTCGCTTTGAACAGCGCAGCAAGAATCAGAGTAAATTGATTGAACTGATTAACGGCATCCAGGAAATAAAGCTGAATAATTGTGAAAAGCAGAAACGCTGGGAGTGGGAAAGTATACAGGCGCGGTTGTTTCGGGTCAATTTAAAAAGCCTTTCACTGAGTCAGACGCAGGATCAGGGAGCCGCGTTTATTATGAGACTTGTAACGATTTTAAGCACTTTTTTTGCAGCCATCGACGTGATTGAAGGTCGGCTTACCCTGGGCGCCATGCTTGCTGTTACCTACATTATTGGACAGATGGCTTCCCCGGTCGATCAGCTTTTGCGCTTTATACAATCGGCGCAGGATGCGCGTATCAGTCTTGAACGTTTTGGCGAAATTCACGATCAACCCGATGAGGAGGAAGCGCTGTATGGAAAAGTAGAAGAGCTTCCCGTTGACCGGTCAATCACGATGCACAAGGTCGCTTTTCAATACGAAGGGCCTCGTTCACCTTTTGTCCTGCATTCGGTTAATTTGAATATACCTCAGGGAAAAACAACAGCCATTGTTGGTTTAAGCGGAAGTGGAAAGACCACCCTCATGAAGCTTTTACTTGGTTTTTTCGAGCCGGTTGAAGGAGAAATCAGTGTGGGGCATGTGAAACTGAAAAATCTGTCAGGCCGTCTGTGGCGCAATCAATGCGGTGTTGTCATGCAGGACGGTTACCTGTTTTCTGACTCCATAGCCGGTAATATAGCCGTAGGCGATGAAGTGGTTGACAAGGAGCGCTTGTACGAAGCGGCCGATCTGGCCTGCATTCGCGAGTTTATTGAGGGCTTGCCTCTGGGTTATAATACCAGGGTAGGACAGGACGGGATTGGCTTAAGTCAGGGACAAAAGCAGCGACTACTCATTGCCAGGGCCATGTACAAACAGCCTGAATATCTTTTTTTCGACGAGGCAACCAATGCACTCGATGCACAAAACGAACGCCGCGTGATCGAAAATATCAACCGGTTTTCAGAAGGCAGAACGGTTCTGGTAATAGCACACCGGCTGAGCACTGTTAAAAAGGCCGATCAGATTGTTGTGCTCGATGATGGACGTATTGTGGAAAGTGGAACTCACGAGGCATTGATCGCACAAAAAGGGAAATACTACCATCTGGTAAAAGATCAGTTAGAGCTTGGTAACTAAGAAGCATGAAAAAGGGCAGCAACATAGAACTACGAAACGACGAGGTACGCGACATTCTGCAACGAATGCCGCACTGGGCCATTCGTTGGGGAATCACCATCATTTTTGCTGCCATTGCATTCCTGCTTTTCTTTAGTTATCTGTACCGTTATCCCGATTTGATTCGCTCCGAAGTGGTGGTTTCGGCATCCAATCCGCCGGCCTTGTTAAAAGCACGTACCAGTGGGAAAATTGTAATGCTTGCGGCCAACGAAGGGGATCCTGTTGAAATGGGCAGGGTGTTGGCCACCATCGAAAATCCGGCGAATAGTGACGATGTAGAGCAACTTAATTTGTTGCTCGGCAGTCACTTTGATCAGCATTCTGTGGAGCGTTTCTATGATGTAGCAACCTTTAATGCTTTTGAGTTGGGTGAAATACAAGTTTTTTATGCCGATTTTATCCAGCAGGTGAATACTTACCGACAGTTTGTTGAACAGCCACTGCATGAACAAAAAATTGAAGCTGCACTTCAGCGTTTGGAAATGCAGCGAGTTTTTTACGACAGGTTGTGGTCACAGCGCCGTCTGATGGAAGCTGAACTTCAACTGGCTCAAAAAAGCTTTGCACGCGATTCGATGCTGTACGAACGTGGTGTAATTTCCCTTTCCGATTTTGAAAACATGCAGAAAGAATGGATTGCCCAACAACTTCAATTTGAGACGATACGAACGCAGTTGGCTTCAACGCAGGCAGGAATATACGAGCTGGAACAGGAGATTTCGGAACTTAAAATTGTACTTGCCGAAAGGGAGAATAACCTGAAACAGGCCATAATCAGAAGCTACGAACTTTTAAGCAACAGCATCGAAACATGGAAGGTGAAGTACCAGTTGATCAGTCCCATAGACGGTCGGCTGAGTATGGATAAGGTGTGGGCTGTAAACCAGAATGTGAGCGAAGGTGAAACGGTAATGACCGTTGTTCCCGACAAGCCCTTATTGATCAGGGCAATGTCGTACATTCCCACGCGGGGAGCCGGTAAGGTAAAACCTGGTCAAAGGGTCAATATCAAACTGAACAATTACCCCTACATGCAATACGGAATGCTTACGGGCCAGGTTAAATCGGTGGCCCCTGTTCCGGTCAATAAGGCTTATGCTGTTGAAATTTCACTTTCTGAAAAACTGCTTACCTCTTATGGGATTCAGCTTGAAATGCAGCAGGAACTGACGGGAAATTGCGAGATCATTACCGATGATCTGAGACTTATCCAGCGAATGATTTATCCGGTAAAGGCACTTATTGAAAAGAATAAAAGATAGTTGAAGCGTTTTCAAAATGCCCTGATCCATTCTGTTTTCCCTAAAGCAATCCAGGCCGATTTCATCAAAGCACAAATATTTGCACCTTAGCCGGCAAACTGTAATTCACTGAGTGTGGCATACAGGCCTTCATCTTCTTCGATTAACTCGTTGTGGGTTCCCTGCTGAACGAGCTGACCTCCATCGATCACAAAAATCTGATCGGCCTTGCGGATGGTTGCCAAACGATGGGCAATCACAATGGAAGTACGATCCTTCATTAGTTTCTCCAGTGCTTCCTGCACCAGTCGCTCCGATTCCGAATCGAGCGAAGAGGTGGCTTCGTCGAGCACCAAAATACGCGGATTTTTCAGCATGGCCCTGGCGATGGCGATGCGTTGTCGTTGTCCGCCCGATAGCTGAATACCCCGTTCACCAACAATACAATCCAGTCCTTCGGGAATCGCCTCAATGAAAGACCAGGCATTGGCCTGTTTGGCGGCTTCCATGATTTCTTCTTCACTGGCTCCCTGCTTTCCATAGGCAATGTTTTCACGAATGGTTCCGCCAAACAGAAAAACATCCTGAGGCACCACGGCAATTTGCTGACGAAGTTGGGTGAGTGGAATGGAAGAAATTTCGCGCTGGTCGAATAAGATTTCACCGGAAACAGATTGGTAAAAGCGAAGTAATAAATTGACAATGGTCGATTTTCCTGCCCCGCTTGGTCCGACCAGGGCCACCATCTGATTTGGTTTTACCCGAAACGAAAGATTTTTGATCACCTCCAGATCGCTGCGGGTAGGGTAGTGAAAATTGATGTTTTTAAATTCGATATTGCCAGAAAACAGTTGGTCGGTACTTATGGCAAGTTGTGGTGTGATGGTCTCAATTGGTTCATCGAGAATTTCAAAAAGGTTTTCAGTGGCTCCTACAGCCTTTTGCAGTTGGGAATACACTTCGGCCAGGGTACTGATCATTCCTGCAATGAAAACAGTGTAAAGAACAAACGAGAATAAATCGCCGGCAGCCATTTCCCTGCTTGAGATCATCAGTGTTCCCCGCCAGATTACGCTGGCCAGTGCACCGGTCATTCCCAGAGTCATAAAGGCAGAAAAGGCTCCCCGGTAAATTCCACCAATAATTCCGGTTTTGGCTATTTCGTTGGTTTTCTTTTTATAGCGTCCAATTTCAAAGTATTCATTGGCATAGGCTTTTACATTCTGAACGCCTTGCAGCGTTTCTTCAACAATGGTATTTGAATCGGCAATTTCGGCCTGCATGCGTTTGGAGTAACGCCTGATAAAGCGTCCAAAAATAATGGAAGCAAGCACGATGACAGGAATTACAGCCAGCATGAACAAGGTCAGCTTTGTTGAGATAAACAGAAGAAATACCAGGGCCCCCAGAATGATGATGACACTGCGCAGGAACATGGCAATGGTTGAGGTGAGCGTTTCTTCGAGTATTCCAATGTCGGCTGTGATGCGACTGTTCAGTTCTCCAACCCTGCGTTTCAGAAAGAAGGTCATGGGAAGCTTTATCAGGTGGGCATAAACCTGCTGGCGAATATCGGCCATGGTTTTTGAGGTGACCTTTACAAAGATGGTGGTACGTAAAAAACCGGTAAGGGCCTGAATGACCAGGATGCCTGCCAGCAAAAGCATGACCCTGTTAATTTGTGTGTTGTCTTTTCCCGAAGATCCAAAATCGACCAGAATGCCCAGAAAGCGGGGCAGGGCAATATTTCCGAGGCTGCTGACAAACAGAAAGAACAAACCCAGGGCAAAAAGCCAGCGGTAGGGTTTCAGATAGGCGTACATGCGTAAACCTTTTTTGAAGGCCTTCCAGCTTAATCGTTTCTTTTTCTGTTCATTTCGCATGCTGTGGCTTGTTGGAATTACCTTTTCAATTTATATAGACCACAATAACAGCTTCAGCCTGCTTTTGTTGCTTTGCGCAAGCGCCTTTACCGATGTTTATTCTTCGTTTCTGAATTGCTTTTCAAGAAAAGCATCGACTAGTTGTGCTGTTTCCAAAAACCAGGGATGGTAAAGCCAGAAAGTGTGGGGCGTATCGTGCAGGGTATGTACTTCGTTGTAGATATTCAGCGAATCGAGTATTTTGATCATGTCATCACGCCCTGCATGGAAACGGGGGTGCTGACTGTTGATAAACAAAACCGGAGGGGTATTTTTATCGGCATGGTAAAGGGCCGAAGCTTCGTCCCATAATGTTTTACTTTCACTTTTGTTTGTTCCGAACCAACGGGTGGCTGCCGAGGGTTTCCCGGGCCGGTCGAGCCCTTCGCTCGATTCGGGGTGAATAAAGCAAAGCACACCATCGATGTTGAGGATGGCCTGTACCTCATCAGAAAAACCGGGATAATGTGCCGGATCGTAAAAACGTTTGCTGCCATGACTGGTCCCAACCAGTGCCGCCAGTTGTCCTCCGGCCGATGTTCCATAGACGGCCATCTGGCTGGTGTCGATCAGCAGTTGCTCTGCTTCGCTTTTCATCCACCTGATGGCTGTTTTAATATCGATTACGGCAGCAGGATAGCGCGCTTCGGGCGAAAGCCGGTACTCAACACATGCTGTAATATAACCGCGCCGTGCCAGTTCAATGGCCATGGGCGCTTCCATGCTTTTGTCGCCCGAGGCCCAACCGCCTCCATGAATCAGTAGAACAGCGGCTTTTTTTGTTTCTATATCGGCCGGCTGATAAATGTCGATGTGCATTTTGCGTTCACCATAGCTGGCGTAAACCAGATTGCGCATGGCCTTTACATTGGCAGGCACAAGGGACTTTACCGGCTCAATGTCGGGGTAATATTTCAATTGTTTGTGATAGTCGCGATACAGGGTAAACGATGTATCACGTGGAAAATCCTGACCATGGGTACCCATCGCAGTCCAAAAAAGAAAAACAAAAATGGGAAGAAAGCGGAACATGGCAGTTTATTTTAGATAGTTCACCAGGGGATGATTTTGTTCTTTCAAGCCTTCAACAAACATACCGGCCATGGTAAGAGCGCCTTTTTCGGAGAAGTGGGTATTGTCGATTTTTCCATCGGGAGCCTGTGGGTACACTGCTGCCTCGAAATGAAGAAACAAGGGTATTGAGGCTTCAACTCCCAAACGGCTTAGGAGTGCTTCACTTTTTCGGTGCAGGTCGATGAGTGTTACTTCATGTTCGGCGGCCACTTCGCGGACGATGGCAGGATATTCGCCGTGGGTATCTTCAAAAGCACCTTCCTCATTAAAAAATCGGCGCACAATGGGCGTACAAAGCAGGGGCTCGGCACCTTTTGCTCTTGTTTCCCTGATGAACTTAATAAGGTTGTAGCGGTATTCTTCGGGTGCTGCATGTCGGCCGATCTTGCTTTCAACCCCATCGTTGTGGCCAAACTGGATCACCACAAAATCGCCTGCCTGGATCTTACTGTGTACCGTATCCCAGCGGCTTTCATAGATGAATGAACGGGTGCTGCGGCCATTCTTTGCATGGTTGTCGATGAGAAGGTCCTCTTCGAAATACTGAGGAAGAAGCTGTCCCCAACCCCGCTCAGGAAAGGTAAGATCGGGCTTGCTGGCCATGGTAGAATCGCCAATCATAAACAGCGTGGGTGTTTGTTCTTCCTGCTGGCAGCTAATAAACAGGCCAGCCAGAAAAAATAATAAAATTGCTTTTACGAAATTCAGGTGCATCTGATCAGTGTTTATAGAAAGTAAAAGACGATTGATTCTCATGGAATTCAATCGTCTTTTATTTGATTTTTTATGTTTACAATAAAACTTCGTCAGGACTGTTGAGCAGTTCCAGTTGTTGTTCGAGATAAGCCTTAAATGCTTCAATGCTTGTGATGCCATTGGGTTCGAGCTCCCAGGCTGCTCCAAAATACCATTCGGCCTGGTTGTTTTTGGGTTGAAGAACCAAAACATGATTGTTTTTGTCAGTCTCCTTCGAAAGCAGTGTTGCTTTTTCAACCAGCACAAAAAGTCCCAGCTGATCGTCGTTCAGACTCTGTTTACCCCAGGTAGCGAGGCAGACCCAGTTGCCTTTTTCGAGTTCGATTTTTTCGGCATTCTTATCAATGTGAATTCCTGTGCAAACATTGCCAGGCGCCTGATCGAATACCAGTGTTTCCTTCGACATGCGACTGTTGGCATCGATGGTGATGAAGGATTTTACATTGGTTTTAAAATCCTGGGTTGTCCAGCCATAGTAATTCGTTTGAATGGCAGCACGAAGTCCTTCGGGCGAAATGATTTCACAGTAAACACTGTCGGTTTCGGCGACTCTTTCGGCTGCTTCCCCATTCCAGTATCCGATGGAGCCCACACCAAGCGAAGGTCCCACTTTTAAAACGTCCATGCCCCAGTCCTGCATGTGGTGGTACGATTCGTAACCATCCTGACCTACACCATCTAGAATCATGTCGTCGGTTATTTTTCCGTATACATCCACCGCATTACGCCAGTCGAGGTAGAAACGATATCCAACCAGGTTCGATTCCCAACCCGGACCTTCGTATTTTATATAGAGTGAGTGATCGGTACATTCGTCGGGTACGCGTAGCGAACTGACTTCTACAAAGTCACCTCCGCCGGTGTATACCTCGTCGACAAAGCTGCCGCCCGTTTTGTGCCATAATTCGGCGTGAGCAAGCGGGGCAAAAGTTTGTTTTCCTTCTTCTCCGGCCACGAACTCCAATTGTACTTTTTCTTCAATTTTTGGATAAATCAACAGTTTTGTCTGTCCGCTTACCGGGTCGTTGTAAATTTGAGTCTGTATTTCTTTTCCGTTTTGCCTTATGATAAAAGGCTCGCTAAGCGCAGAGAGGAGCATTTCATTGTTTCCGGGATCGCTGATTTCTACTACCCGCTCGCCGGCTATGCCTGAAGGGGCAACAACTGTTAGCTTATTTTTATCGGTGTTGCAGGCCAGCAGGAATAAGCTGACCAATGCAAACAAAATGCTTTGCTTCGTTTTCATATTACCAGGTTTTTAAAGTTTTATCAAACTATGCAAATATACTTCAACATTGGTGTAATGTTTCGAAATAGTGTTATGATTTCCGTCGGAAGGATCGTTGGGATTGAGTTGGTTCTTCTTTTCCCATCGATCGGGCATGCCATCGGCATCGCTGTCGGCTGGAGCCTTTTTCGATTTCAGTTTGGGCCATTCGCCTGTTTCTTCCTGCGAATTGATGATGCCATTTTCACCATAGGTTGAAGTTCCTTTTTTCACCTCTTTAATTATGCGTTTGTCAACGGCATCGCGGTACAGTGACGCACCTGCCGATTTGAGTACTTCGAGATAAGCTTGTCCGGCCGAAACGATCGTGTAGTCACTAATTGAAAGTGGAACTTTTAATTGCTTTTCGGCAGGAAAATTTCCTTCGTAATCGAGGGCATCCCAATTGTTGTTGGTCAGTTCAGGATTTTGGTCAAGGTAATTATTGTTGAAATAATAAGAGCTGACAGGTTCATAGGGTTCGAGTAGTTGAACCGATGCACTTTTTCCGGTAGCCGGGCCTGGTTTAAAGTAATTGCCTGCAATGGTGTAATTCCCGTTTTCGCCACCATACATGCAGGTCGATTTCCAGTTGTAAATAACATTGTTTACCACTTCGGCTCTTTCGAGTTCGGGTTCTTTGTGGTAACGGCTGCCATGCAGGCGTGGATTGCGACTTTTGTGGTGGGCCAGCAGGTTATGATGAAAGGTAGCTGTTTTTCCACCCCAGATTCCACCATAGCCATGGGCTCCTTTTTGATGAACCGACTTGTTGAGGCTTTCGCTAATGATGCTCCACTGAAGTGTGAAGTTGGTGTTGTCGTAGCACGAGCAGGTTTCGTCGGTGCTCCAGCTCATGCTGCAATGATCGATCATTACCTGGTCACTTCGTTTAACGGTCAGCGCGTCAGTTTCGTCCTCATTAATACTTCCGGGGCGAAACCTCAGGTATTGAATAATGATGTTGTCTGCTTCGATGTCCATCCCGTCACCTGCAATACAGATGCCCTCGCCGGGAGCCGATTGCCCTGCTATCGTAAAATCACCTTTCGAAACATCAATTTTCGTTTTGAGAAAGATGGTTCCCGATACACTGAAAAGAATGATGCGGGGGCCATCGACTTCCGAAAGGGCATAACGAAGACTGCCAGGGCCGGCGTCGTTGAGATTGCTTACATAGACCACTTTGCCGCCGCGACCCCCGGTGGTATACTTTCCGGCTCCTTCAGCACCCGGGAATGCCGGTACTTGTGCTGTGGCCGGAATAAGTACAATTGAAATACAGAATAACAGGAAAAACTTAAATGCAGTGTACTTCATAAATTTCTATCGGTTTAATTCAAGTGCGGCCATGATAAATGGTGCAACACCTTTCGTATCGTTATCAACAACTTTCTCGGTAATATAATATTCAAAACTTCCATCGCGATAGGGATTGCCACCCAGACCACAACCGCCGCATACGTCGTTAAGAATGATGTTACCCTGCGTATCTTCGGTGATCAGGTATTTAATGATGGCATCGAATTTCTCGTTGGCAATTTGCTTGTATTTCGTGTCGATGTAACCCTTGTTGGCAGCCTTGGCCATCACATAGGTGTACATGGTTGAACCCGATGCCTCGATGTAGTTTCCTTCGCGATCGCCCTGATCAAGTACCTGGTACCAGAGTCCTGTTTCTTCATCGGCAACTTTTAAAAGGGCATCAATCACATCGTTCATAATGGTAATCATCTGGTCGCGGTCGGGGTGATCTTCGGGTAAAAAGTCGAGTATGTCAACAATGGCCATAATGTACCAGCCCATGGCGCGGCTCCAGAAATGCGGTGAATGACCGGTTTCGGGATCGCTCCAGCGTTGCTCCCTGCTCTCGTCGTAGGCATGGTACAGCAAGCCCGTTTCCTTGTCGAGAGTTTTTTCGTAGGCCAGCAAAACCTGGTGCGTTACCACGTCGAACCATTGGGGCTGGTTGTATTCGCGGGCATATTGGGCCAAAAAGGGTGAGCCCATATAAATGCCGTCGAGCCAAATCTGGTTGGGGTAAATCTTTTTGTGCCAGTACCCACCCGATGCTGTTTTTGGGTGACTTTCCATTTGCTTAACAAACAGGTCGATGGCATTGCGGTATTTTTCTTCCCCGGTACGCTTGTACAAGGTGAATAGGCTTTTGGCCGGGTTGATACGGTCGATATTGTATTCTTCTATCTTGTATTTTTTTACAGTCCCATCTTCGTTAATAAAGTAGTCGAAATAGGTTTTCATGTAATCGGAATACTTTTGATCTACTTCTCCTAACTTATCGATGGTCATTGCCAGCATGGCAACATCGTATTGCCATTTGATCTTTTCATCATAATTGATCAAACTGTCGTACTGGTTCATGATGGAGTTGGCCATCTTAACCGACCATTTCTGATTGGTGGCGTCGGTAGTGTCTGCATTATTGTTTGTTTTTGTATTGCAAGCAAATAAAACAGCGAGTAGCAGTAATAAAAAGGTATTTCTCATCTTTTAATATTTAAGAATTATATCATTTTTTCTAATGCAGCATTGCTTTGCTTTGAGTTGGCCCGGGCCAGGTTGATTTTGTATGGGGCGAGGTGATACTCAAAAGAGGTGAGGGAAAGAAAGTAATTATAATATCTCTGCTCCCGGAAGGTGGATAATTCATTTTTGCTTACTTCGGCAAGGGTGTTTTGATATTGTTGTTGTGCCTGTTTTAAGGCTACAGGCCTGTTGGGAAGGATGGAAAAAGCTGACAAAAGAAGTAAGCTCCGTAAAACATAAACTGGTATAAAACGATTACTATGCATCATTTTTAATTTTTGCTGACAGTAGGCAGTTTATGGGAGATTTTATTTTATAATTAATAAAAAGAGGATGCCTTGTTAAGGCAACCTCTTTAATTATGAAAGACCTAATTTAATAGATAACAGCTTTTGAAGTTTCAACAGTACCATCCGACATTTTTTTCAACACAATGTTGATGCCTTTTGATGGTTCAGCCAGCTTTTGGCCGGTAATGCTGTAATACTCAGTAGAAATAACTGTAGCTTTTGAAGCTTCAATTAATTCTGATGAAGTAGTTTCAGGATGATAGGTAAAACCTGCGAGCATGATTTTTGAACCGGCAAACCATACATAGTAATTCTTGTTTGCTTCAACATTGATGGTAACACCTGTGTAATAAGTTCCTTCCGCAGGTTGATCATTTGGAGCATCGGCAGTATAGTACGAGCCATTGGTTGGATCGAAGTAACCACCCCAGAATTCACTGTTGTTGTAAGCATAAGCAGTCATGTCGGTGCCAAAGTCAGCCACGTCAAGATCAGCTTCGCTAAGCTCGGCTACCCAAAAAGTTTTGTTGTATCCGAATTTAAAAGCAATGTCAATGGTTCCGTTTACTTCTGGAATGAAATGAGCAACAGAAGAAGGACCGTTAGCATGAACCATGTAGGCGGTCATTCCATTGGTTGCTCCCTGGATTTGTGTTTGCCCGTAAACCTGCTCGTTGTAGGTAAATTCACCATCGCTTGCTTTAAACGCCCAGTCGCTTTGACCTTCAGGAATGAAAGTGAGATTAGATAATTTAACTTCTTCAGGGCCACCGTTCTCGATGCCTTTGAAAGCAACGGCATCAGCCTCGAGGCCTAAATCAGCGGCATTCCATTTTACCTGTGCGCTTACTGACAGTGCTAAAAAAAATACGGACAAAAAAAGTAGATTTCTTTTCATGAGTTTAAATTTTAAAAGTTAATAATTAAAATATTTATTATACATTTTTGGTATTGAAAACATTGAACAGGCAAAAAGGTTGCTGCATTGCCTGTTCAATGTTGCTTATGCTAATTCCTGGTGCCTGTAAATTGCCACACTTTAGCGGTTGATGCGTTACTTAATACAGTTTCTGAACGGCTAAGCGGAACATTTAAATTCAATGTACCATCTGAAAGGCGGCCACTCATTTTTGAAGTGACTGAAACACCGCTCGAGAAAACAAATTCATCGTTGGCAGTACCCGCATTAAGGCTGGCTGTTACATCGAGCCCTTTTAAACTGGGAACCTTAACATTGGCAGTGACTGCCTGTACGCTGTCGGCCTCGATTCTTGTGAGGGTTACAACGGCATCGGTGTAGGTTCTGTCATCCAAACTGAATGTTCCGGTGTAAGTGCCTCCTACCTGTGTTGAGGCATCGGTATGGGTGCTTGTTACTTCGAAATTATCTTCACATGACGAGAAAGTTAAAGCAACACCGGCTAACAAGACGCAGAATAAGATATTAATGTATTTCATTTTTTTCTTTTTTAGGTGTTCGGTTATCATTCTTTAGCTGTATCGGCAGTATATCCCGGGTTTTGATCTTCGGATGTAATACCGGTGTTCAACCCGATTTCGTTGGCCGGAATGGGGCGATACCATTTGATATTGCCATCACCACCGACCATTGCGGACGAAGAGGCAACTACCGGGTTCCAGCGTACATTGTATTTCACCAGCTGGCGGGTACGGCGTAAATCCATCCAGCGGTTGTATTCACCAAGCAGCTCACGGGCCCGCTCGTCGAGAATTACATCGATAGCCTGATCAACAGATACATAAGTATTTTCCTCAGGATCGAAACGCTGATATGCTGAAAAGGCAGTGAGTTCGTCGGCTTTGGCCCTGCTTCGTACCTTGTTCAGGTAGTTGAGGGCTTCGCCTTCGTTGCCTGCCATGAGGTAAGCTTCAGCAGCTACCAGATAAATATCGCTTACGTGCAGAATGACCAGATCGCGGTAACTTCCACTTCCTGTTGCTGCACTGATATCGGTTTGCGGATCGTCGAATTTTTTAACCGGTGGTATGGTTCCTACCTTCGACAGCGCACTCATGTAATCCATTTCCTGGTCGGAAGAAACTTCGCCTGCATCGTTGTACAAAACCCATCGGATGGGTTCGGCGGTATGAATTACCTGTGAAACATTTTTTGCATCGTTACGAACAAATTTGTCTGCATTGTCAGCCAGATACTGATCGATGGCTGCATCGCTTTCGTACCATGCGGGATAATGGAAGGCAATAGGCATTTGTGCCTTTTGTTCGGCTGTTGCATTGTAATACGCCCAGTATCCTTCTTTTGACCAGTTGGCATCATTGCCGTGGTTGTAAATGGTGGTCATAAAAGTTGCCTGGTAGCGTTCATCACCTTCTTCGTATAAATAAAAGGCCTTAGGCATGATGTTAAAATCGGAGCGAAGGTATTTCATGCCAAGTGTAACTGCCCCCAGGTAAGTACCAAAGGTGTTCTGATGGGAATGACCTCCGGTATTCACATCGAGCGAAGAATTGCGGTCCCATTGAATGGCAAAGATAAGTTCTTCATTTTGCTCGTTGAATGGTGACCATTTGTCTTCGAAAGACAAAGTCAGTGGCACAGCATCGGCAATTTCCTTAGCGGCAGCAGCTGCCTTGCTAAAATAATCGGTGCTTGTTACAGCGTAGCTTCCATTTTCGGCATTCGAAAGTGTAGTTCCCAAATCCCAGCCGGCAGCGAGATAAACTTTTGCGAGCAGGGCTTTGGCAGCCTGTTTGCTTGCACGACCTGTTTTATCGCTTGCAGGAAGAAGTGCGCTGTTTGACAGTGCAGTTAACTCATCGATGATGAACGTGTAGGTTTCTTCGAGCGTATTGCGCGGATAGGATGTTTCGGCCGAACTGATGTATTCTTCAATAACAGGAACGCCGCCAAACTGCTGGCTCAGGATGAAATAGGCATAGGCACGAATAAAGCGTGCTTCTTCCTTGCGCAGTTCCTTTTCGGAATAATCTTCTGCAATATCGGCATAATACAAAACTGCATTGGCCGCATTGGTTACACCATACAAATCGGTATACAACGATTTAACTGTTTCGTTGTCTGATGTTAATGCATAACCTTCGAGGGTTGGATCGCCCGATGAACGTACGCCGGCATACAAATCGGTTCCGCTGCTGAATATGGCAGGTGAACCAAATATCCCGCGCAGTTCATAGTAAGCCTGGTTGACAAGGGTCTCAAAATTTTCGGGTTTCGAAAATTGTTCGCTTGCAGTCACTTTTGATTTATTATCGGCATCCAGAAAGTCTTCACAACTTGTAAAGCCACCTAAAGCAATAATAATCAGGACTGTTATTTTAATGATGGAATTTTTCATATCAATCTTACTTTTTCGTATTAGAACTTTAAGTTAATTCCAAGCTGATAGGTGATGGTACTTGGTCCGTCGTTTCTGTTTTCGGTGCTGGCCCATTCGGGGTCGAAGCCTTTATAGTTGGTGAACACAAACGGATCGGTTATGTTCAGATAAACACGAAGGCGTTGAACGCCAATTTTATTCAAAGTGGCTTTGGGTACATTGTAGCCCAGCATAATGTACTTCACCTTCCAGTACGAAGCATCGACTATACTTGCCAGGTTGCTGTTTCCTTTATCGAGCCAAAGCGATCCGGCACCATAATTATTGGTAGAACCGTTGGGGAAAGGAAATTCACCATAGTGTGTTTGTTCCTGATAAACAGGATTTACATATACTCCGTCGTCGGTAACCGCATCAACATCAACAATGGTACCTGCAGGAATATAGTAATTCATGTTCAGGTGCTGGTAGCCTCTGTAGGCGTAATTGTAGTACTCATACAGGAAGTTTGAATACACTACGTAGTTTTGTTTGGTGTAAACCGAAAGGGAGAAATCCCAGTTCTTATACCTGAGCGAAGTGCTGATATTGCCTGTCCATGCAGGATCCTGGCTTCCGTATATTTTTTTGTCATTATCGGCATCAATTACTCCATCGTTATTCAGGTCCTCAATAATTGGCATTCCTTCATTCCAACCATAAACAGCATAGTAATAATCGGCTTCCATAACCTGTTCGCCCGGAGAAAAACCACCTTTTGTTGCAGCTTCATTATCGGGAACAGTCATCATCCGGTCAGAAACAATTCCATCCCATCCGTAAGCGTAGATATTGTTTACCGGCTCATTGGTGAATAATGAATTGGTGATCGGATCGTCGTTATCGATTACAAAATCGCTGGTGCCGTTAATCTCCAACACGCGGTTTTTGTTGGCAGCAAAAGCAAATTTTGTTTCCCAGGTAAGATCTCTGGTTTGAATGTTAATGGTGTTCAGCGAGATCTCAACACCCTGATTGCGTACATTACCAATGTTGTCGGTGAGTTCGCCACCACCTGATACCAGTGGGAGTGACCTGATGTACAGCAAATCTTTTGAGTCTTTGTTATAAATATCGAAAGTACCGTTGATCCGGTTTTTGTAAAGGCCAAAATCGAAGCCAAAGTTGGTTTCGTACGATGTTTCCCATGAAAGGGCGCTGTTGACAACACCACTAGGATAGTATCCATTGGCTACATTATTGCCAAAAGCGTAATAATTTGGACCTGCTCCGGTAGTTTGTGTGGCATAATTTCCAATACCCGAGTTGTTACCCGTTACACCATAGCTTAAGCGCAGTTTCAGGTTGGTAAGCCAGTCTATGTCCATGAAGTCTTCTTCCGAAGCACGCCATGCCAAAGCAGCCGATGGGAAGGTTCCCCAGCGGTGGCCTTCGCTGAACTTGGACGAACCGTCGGTACGTACAGTGGCGGTAAGCATGTATTTTCCCTTGTACGAATAATTGGCACGCAGGGCATACGAAATCAGACTGTTTTCATTGTAGGCCGAGCTGTACTCCTGCATTTCGCCTGAGCCCAGATTGTACCACGTTGTTCCTACAGTTGGATTGATGGTTTCCATATAGAACCGTTCATGGTTGTATGAGTTCATGCTGAAAAGTCCCATGGCGCCAAATGAATGATCGCCTGAAGTCAGACTGTAGTTAATGATGTTATCCCATGTCCAGTCGAAGCTTTCGGTCGAAGTGTAATAGGCTGTAGGTGTTCCGCCGGTTGCACTTCCGGTATATTCTCCGGTTCTCGAATGAGCATAATTGGGAGAGAAGGTTGTTTTCAGCGTCAGGTTTTTGATGGGACGTGCTTCAAGATACACATTCCCCAGTACGCGGTAGTTGTTTCTTTCCTTGCTTTCATCTTCGAGGAAAACCAGTGGGTTGTATGCATCGGTAAACTGGTTGGATGCAGTACCCATTGCTTCATAGTTACCAGGTCGTACATTGTATTCGCCTTCGCTGTTGTATGGGCGGTTAAAAGGGTTCATTCTAAAACCTACAGCAATTCCGCTATCACTTCCGTAATCGCTTTGTGAATGACTCAGGTTAAAATTGATCCCTGCCGAGAAATACTTATTGATTTCGGTGTCAATACTCCCTTTGAGGTTGAAACGGTTTTGTTTGTCTCCTACAAAAGTGCCTTCATTTTGGTTTAAGCCAACACCAAAATGATAGTTTACTGCTTCGCCGCTGCCGCTAACCGAAAGGTAGTGGTTTTGTTCT
This sequence comes from Roseimarinus sediminis, assembly GCF_050433125.1. Taxonomy (NCBI): domain Bacteria; kingdom Pseudomonadati; phylum Bacteroidota; class Bacteroidia; order Marinilabiliales; family Prolixibacteraceae; genus Roseimarinus; species Roseimarinus sediminis. Next base: position 199,899 of record NZ_JBNPXV010000006.1, read on the forward strand.
GTGCTGTTTTGAGTTACCATCGATGGCCAGTCGTATATCTGATCTGATAAGATCGATTCTTTCATCACATATTTACTGGTACCATCAAAAAGCAGTCCTTGCTGGTGATCGGTATTGAGTAATCGGTAAACTGGTTGTGAAGCCGCATCAGAAGTAGAAATAAATTCCAGAAAACGGAAGTTGTAGAATTCCTGTCCGTCCATGAAGTCAGGCATGCGGGCAATTTGTGCCATGCCATAATAGGCATCGTAGCTGATTACCGGTTTCGTACCGGCCTGCTTACCGGCCGATGAACCGCTTTTGGTTGTAACCTGCACCACACCGGCAGTAGCACGCGATCCGTAGATGGCGGTCGACGAGGCATCTTTAAGAATGTCGATGCGTTCGATGTCCTGTGGATTTAAAAAATCGATGTCTCCGGTGATGACCCCATCCACCACATACAAAGGTGTAACGTTGCCATTGATAGAAGATTGTCCCCTGATCTGGATATCAAATCCAGCCTGGTTACGTCCACCGCTTTGGGTAATATTTACACCCGGTACCGATCCCTGCATCGATTCGAGCACTGAAGGAGAACCTTTTTCTACCAGCGATTCGGTGCTTATTGATCCAACCGAGCCGGTGAGGTCCGATTTTTTCATGGTGCCGTAACCAACTACAACAACTTCATCCAGGTCGGTCGCCTGTTCTTCCATAACTACATTGATTTCAGCTTGATTGCCGATCTCAATGGTTTGCGTTACAAAACCGATGAATGAAAATTGGAGTGAATTTCCTGCTGCGGCCAACAGGGAATATTCTCCATCAAAATTGGTAACAGTACCCGTTGTTGTTCCTTGTATTACTACCGAAACACCAACCAGAGGTTCGCCGTTGGCATCGGCAACCTTTCCGGTAATTGATTTTTCCTGAGCAAAAGCAACCATCCCAATAAAACTTAAGAAAATTGTGATGGATACCAGTCTGGTAATTTTGTTTAAATTCATATTGCTGAATATAAAAGTTAGATTATTCAAATAAAAATTAGATCACCTCTTGATTAAGAATTATCAAAATTAAGAACTATTACACTTCATAGCAGTAGATGTATTATCTTAAAAAGTATGGTTTTTTGTTTAATAAGCCATTATTGGCGTACTTTATGCCTTTGTCCCGCTGTTCATTCGTGTGTCGACTGCCGATATCAAACAGCAGGTTCGTGTTGTAAAAATACTCAACGACTGTTTGCTTTCTTCGGGATTAGATGATACCCCTGGTGTGTTAAAAATTTAAATTCAGTGGTAAAATTAAGAAAAATGTAAATCATTTCCACTGGTGTTTTTGTCATATTGTACATCGATTTCAGATTGGGTTTAAAATAATGTTCGATCAACGGCTGATCAAAAATAGAAATCAGTGACTTGAGTGTTGTATGATAAATTGCTTAAAAACCATAGGTATTTTATCAGAACATGTTTTAGATGCAGGAAGTGAAATTGATGTTTGTTTGGTCAATAAAGCTGACGATATTGGACTTAATATCGTTAATTTCCAGATAAATTATCTATTTTTGAAACAATTGATGTTTGTTGGTATTGATGTATTTTATGGTAATAAAAGCAGCCTGAATGCGTCAACATTTTTAACTTACTTCTTGGACAAAAAAAAGAAACATCCGGCATTGATTTTTAAATTTATGAAGCATATGCTAACAAATAATTCAGTGAAGTATATTTTCAGTATTCATATCCTTTTGTTGTTTTTATTATTGCTTCATTCTTTGTGCATGAGCGCAGACGAAATTGAACGTTTTGAATATTTTGATACCGACGACGGCCTGTCACAAAATACCATCACCAGCATCCATTGCGATAGCAGGGGTTTTTTATGGATCGGAACCATGAATGGTTTAAACCGTTACGATGGTTATCAGTTTAAAATTTATCAGAATACCATCGGAAAACCAGAGATTTTTACCAATAACCGGGTCGTTTCAATTTGGGAAGACGAACAGCAGTTTTTGTGGTTCGAAACCTACGACGGATACTACCACTACATGAATCCACGCACCGAGTCGTTTTCCACACTGCCAAATTATCAGATCAACCTTGAGGAAAAGTACAGCAGGATCAACTATTTTTATCAGCATACACCTGAAGAGTTGTGGCTGGGCTCATCCAATTCGGGCGTATACAGGCTAAGGTATGATTCTATAAATGATACTTACCAGAGCAATCAGTTTCTTAGCCGCGGTCAATTTGCTGTTTCGAATAACGACATCCGTTTTATTGTTGCCGACCGTGACAGTAACCTTTACATAGGCACCCGCAATGGGTTGAACGTTTTGAAAAAGGAAAATAACAGGGAAGGTAATTTTTATTTTGGTCATTTTTTCCCCGAAATGAATTTTACCTCGGCTGTGGCATTCAATAACGAAGTATGGCTGGCGACCAGCAACAGTGGCATTGTTGTTTACAACCTCGACAGCCGTTCTTATTTTGTCCTGAATAAAGATAATACCCCGCTTGGCAGCAACAAGATTGATTTACTCAAGTTAAGCTCAAAAGGTAATGTGCTGATCGGTACTGCCGGATTATTTATTTATCAACCAATGGCTAAACATTGGTTGCAGGCAACAGTCGATGAGGAACGCATCGATAAGCTATTTGAAGATTTTGAAGGGGTATTGTGGGTTACTACCGGTAAATTTGGGGTAAAGCAGGTCAACCAGTTCACTGGCGAAAGCAAACATTTCGATTTGACACCGCCTGATTATCGTTATTTATCGGATAAGGAACGACCCTATTTTTATGAAGACAATAATAAACAGTTATGGATTTGTGTGCATGGAGGAGGTCTGGCTCAATATCAGCGTGATGACGATTACTTCGTTTTTTACCGGAGTGATCCTTCCGATCCGAAATCGATCAGTTCAAACACGGTAATGTGCATGACCGAAGATCAACATGGAACATTATGGGTTGGTGCAGGATTGCAGGGAGGTCTTAACAGGGTAATTATGCGTAATCCCGCATTTACGTCTGTACAGTTTAGTCGTAATTACGAAGACGACATGGAGAACATGGTGAGGGCCGTGCTTGAAGATGGTAACGAAAATTTGTGGGTTGCATCAAAAGGAGGAAGCATTAAAATTTACAATAAGGAACTGCAGCTTATTCAACCGGCTTTAGCTTACCCTTTTCAACCAGTGGGCGACCTGGTTTACAATGTTTATACCATGATGGAAGATCAACACGGACACATGTGGCTGGGAAGCAAAGGGGCAGGAATTGCTGTGTCGGAAAAACCAATTCGTGAGTATTCGAACTACAGTAAAATTAACTTTTTGCGTTACCGGCATGACGCTGGTGACACCACATCGCTCTGTAGCGATGATATTTACAGCCTGGCGGAAGATGAGCAGGGGAATATCTGGATTGGTACTTATGGTGGGGGTTTGTCGGTTACCAGATCTGACAAACTGAAAGCTTTGAAATTCCAAACAATCAATACGCTCAATTCAAACTTGTCGAACGACATGGTACGAGATTTGGCTTTTGATCATCAAAACAACCTTTGGGTGGCTACCACCTTTGGATTGAATAAATTAACGAGCGGATATTTGCCACAGGGAAGTTATTCATTTGAACGTTTTTTTCGCGATCCCCAGAACCCGAATAGCTTAAGCTATAACGATGTCGTCCATATCTTCGAAGATGTAAACCAACAACTGTGGTTCGGAACCTTTGGTGGTGGAGTCAATCGCATGCGCGAGACAGGTGTTTTCGAGCATTATTCAAGCATCGACGGTTTGATTAATAACGATGTATTTGGTATCACACAGGATCAGCAGGGCTATATCTGGCTAAGCACCGAGAATGGGCTCTCGCGCTTTGATCAGTTGAATGAAACTTTTGAGAATTTCAACAAATCGAACAGCATGGCCACCAATAATTTTTCTGAAAATACCTGCCTTACAACCCGCGATGGACGACTGGTTTTTGGAAGTGCCAAAGGCTTTGAAGTTATTGATCCTTTAAAAATTAAGAGCAGGCACCTTGCAACAACGGTTGCATTTACTAATTTTCAGCTTTTTAATAAGGATGTTGACGTTCATACCCCCGAATCGCCGCTAAAGCAATCGATCACTTATACCGACGCAATTGAGTTGAAATACAATCAGTCAAGTTTTAGTATCGAATTTGCGGCCATGAATTTCATCGATCAGTCGAAGACTCAATATGCTTTCTTTCTTGAGAATTTCGACGAGGACTGGAATTATGTTGGAAACGCCCGAAAGGCAACTTACACCAACCTGAAGCCGGGTCATTACATTTTCAGGGTTAAATCGGCTTTATGGAATGGCAACTGGGCCAGCGACGAATCACAATTGTCTCTTACCATTATGCCTCCCTGGTGGCAAACCAATTTTGCTTACATCGTGTACCTGGTAGTATTTGTGGTGGGTACCTTCCTGGTAAGCCGGGTGGTCATCCGAATCAATAGTTACAGAAATCAGCTTCGAATCGAAAAGGCTGTCCACGAACTAAAGCTGCAATTCTTCACCAACCTTTCGCACGAAATACGTACACCGCTCACCCTCATACTTGGTCCGATTGAAGATGTGCTGGCCGACAGAAAATTTCCGGTTGAATATCGTTCGACCCTGGCATTGATGCAAAAGAACGGTCAGCGGATGCTTCATCTTCTCAATCAGTTACTCGATTTTCGAAAAGTGCAGAACAAAAAGATGGTACTGAAGGTACAGCCACTCGATGTGATTGAATTTACACGAAACATCTACGACAGTTTTGTTCCCCTCGCACGTCATAAAAAAATCGATTTTACCTTCGGGCATCATCAACAGGCGATTGAAGTGTGGGCCGATCCTCATCGCCTCGATTCAGTTATTTTTAATATCCTTTCCAACGCATTCAAATTTACTCCGGCAGAACATGCAGTCAGTGTTGTGGTGGAAGAGCTGACCGAAAAAGGAGAGGTGCATATTAAGATAGCAGATGGCGGACCTGGTATCCGCAGCAAGGACATTCCCTTATTGTTTAATCGTTACACCATATTGAGTAACAACACGGCCAATCAAACAGGAACCGGCATTGGCCTGAATCTTTCATATGAAATAGTAAGGTTGCATGGTGGTGAAATAAAAGTGGAGAATGTAAGCGGAAAAGGATGCGAGTTTACCATCGTTCTTAAAAGCGGGAAGAAGTACTTTGAAGAAAAAGAGCATGTGGTCTTTGCTGATGAACCACAGGAGTTTCCATTGATGTCAAAGACATGGCTCGACGAATCACAGGCAGTTTCATCCGATGTTGTCGATGGCCAAAATAAACAGCCACAGGGCGAAAAGCAGGTAGTGCTCATCGTAGAAGATAATCTGGAGATACTACAATACATAAGCGATGCCCTTTCGGTCGACTTTTTAATACTTACTGCCACCAACGGACGCGAAGGTCTTTTGCAGGCTCAGCAATACCATCCCGATCTGATTATTTCGGATGTAATGATGCCCGGGACCGATGGCATTGAAATGACCCGTCAACTGAAAGACGATTTTAATACCTGCCACATTCCTGTGATTTTACTGACGGCCAAAACAGGCATCGATGATCAGATCCAGGGGATCGATTCAGGTGCCGAAGCCTATGTGCTGAAACCATTTAACATGCAGTTGCTGCATTCGATGATAATGAACCTGCTTGAACAACGCAGGCTCATTCTTGCAAAGTACCGGCATACGGGCAATGTTGAAGTGACCGACCTTAAAATTAACTCACGCAACCGCGAATTTCTTGACAACATAGTCGCCTACATAGAAGAAAACTACAATGATCCCAAACTGTCAATCAGTACCCTGGTTGAATATTCCTGTGTGAGTCGAACCGTTTTTTACAATAAAATTAAAAGCCTGACCGGTTTAAGCCCCATTGAACTGATGCGTGAAGTGAAGCTGAAGATTGCAGCACAAATGCTCGAAAACGGCTACAATGTCAATGAAACCGCCTTCAAAATTGGGTTTAACGACAGCCGTTATTTTAGCAAGCAGTTTAAGGAGCAATACGGTGAATCGCCAAGCCAGTATAAAAAACGGCATCAAACAGACCAGAATTAAAGAAAAGGTAATAGCTTTGGAAGAGAAAACTTATTTGATGAAGTAAAGTAAAATTGACGCACCGGAGCTTGTGCTTAAATAACCAACAGTTCGAAGCTTTTATGAGGACAGATTCCATGTCTGCACCTGATCACTTTTTGATACCTGCAGGATGAAAATTAATCAACTTGAAATAAAGATCGTTTTACTTGCGCTGGTTATTGTATCAACAGTCATCGCATCGGGGTATTGGGCTTACCGTAGCTTGTCCGAGATTGTGTATTCGATTCACCAGGAGGCACGTCCCGACTATAAGTTGTTGATGATTAAAGACCTTGTGGCCAATTCAAATGAAATTGAAAATCAGGTCAGGCTGTTTATTATCACCGGAGCCCAGCAAAACTTCAACGAATACCAGCAATTAAAAACAACAACAGAGCGGCAACTCGAAGCGCTGCTCAGCAGCAATGAAAAACAGGCAGAACGCGATGCACTGATCGATTCGTCATGCCTGTTTATTTCCGATAAACTGCTGCTTTGGGACGAAGTGCTCGAACTTAACCTTTCGCGCGACGACCTGAAAGAGCAGTTTAGTGGCATCTATGAATCACTCGAACGTCCCCGGCTCGATACCATACAGGTGGAAGCACCCCGGGCCAGTTTTTTTAAGCGCCTGTTTGGCAAAGAGGATACCACAGCTCATTTTGAAGTAGTTGAAAAGCAAATTGAGAAAGACGAATTAAAAAGTGAAATTCAGCACATCGAAAGCCAACTTTTATCGCGCACCGAAGAAATGAAGTTGCTTGAATCAAAACTTCTTGAGCGAAACAAACAAATCACCGGCGAAGTATACCGGCTTTTGGCCAGCATTGAAAAAAGAGAGCAGGACAAGCTGATTTATAAAACCGAAGAAGCCGACCGCCTGGCAAAACTGACCTATCGCCGGCTGGCCATCTTTTCGGCAACTGCTGTTTTGTTGTTGCTTATTGTAATTTATATGGTTATCAGTCACCTGAAAAAAAGCCGGATTTATCAGCAAGCCCTCAGGAAAGCAAAAACAGAAGCCGAAAAATTAACCAGGGCACGCGAAAGCTTTGTTGCCAATGTGAGTCACGAAATCCGATCGCCGGTAAATGCAATTTATGGCTTGAGCGACCAGCTTCGGAATACCTACGATGAAAAGAGGCGTTCGGAATACCTGAGTTACCTTTTAAAATCGGTCGCTCATTTAAAAACGGTGGTTAACGATACGCTCGATTTTTCTAAGATACAGGCCGACAAGCTGAAAATTGAGCAGCTTCATTTTTCGCCTGTCGCTGTGCTTGAAGAGGTAATGGCCATCCATCGAAACGATGCCCGCAACAAGAACATCGATTTGAGACTGATCCTGAACAATGCCTTGCCTCCTGCATTGATTGGCGACCCCGTACGTTTGCGACAAATACTTATCAATATACTAAGCAATGCCATTAAGTTTACCGAAAAGGGTAGTATAAGGCTTGAAGTAGAATGTCAGTTAAATACCGACGGCATTTATCAGCTAAGTGTTGCTGTAAGCGACACCGGTATTGGTATCTCAAAGGATAACCTGGAATTGATTTTTGAAGAATTTCAGCAGGTTGAAGCAAACAGAATTCAGAAATACGGTGGAACAGGTCTGGGCCTGGCCATTGTTAAAAGTCTTACCGAACTTCAGGGCGGAGCGGTCAATGTGGAAAGTACACCGGGACAGGGAACCACCGTCCGTTTTTGGATTCCTTACCACGAAGGATCAGCTGAACTTCTGCAGCAGGCAGGTGATGAACTTTCTCTTTTTATACCCGATGAAATCAAAAAACTGACTGTTCTGATTGCCGACGACGAAGAATACAACCGTTTTTTATTGGAAGGAATTTTCAAAAAGTGGGAAGTGAAATGTACCGTCGCCAAAAATGGGAGCGAAGCGGTAGCAATGGCCCTGGAAAATGATTACGATTTGTTGCTATTTGATTTGAGAATGCCCGGGCTGAACGGGATGGAGGCGGCCAGGCAAATCCTTGCCCGGAAAGTTGATCTTATAATTTTGGCCTTCACCGGAACAAGCGATGGGGAAGAATTAAACCGCTGTTTTGAAGCCGGGATGAAAGGAGTACTGATGAAGCCTTTTACCGAAAGTGAATTGTTAAACAAAATAGCTGAAGTGCTTCCTGTTCAGATCGATATGGAGCAACACAATACAAAAACAGACCGCTTGAGCCCCTTCGATTTAAGCGATCTCGAACGACAGGCCGATGGTGATGTTCGTTTTATTCGCGAAATGATTGAGATTTTTATTCGCTCTTCTAGCGCTGATTTAAATGCTTTAAAAGAAGCACTGCATGAGCAAAAATATCAATTGCTAGCCGACACTGCACATAAAATGGCGGCACCATGCAAACACCTGCAAGCCATGCAACTATATCATCTGCTTAAAACCATCGAGCTGAAATCGCTTGGCGGGCAAAAGGAAATTTCAGCACTGAATCAACTGATCGATGAAGTGGAAAGGCAGCTTGCCGACATTCATCAACAGTTGGAGCAGGTTCTGCAGAACTGAAACTCTCAAATTTAAATTCTTCTTATCAATTTGATAAACACACGCAGCAGGTCTTATTTGTTGTTTTTTTGTTATTGGCAATAAATCAGTAGCTTAATGATTGTTGGGCTTCCTTGGTTTTTTTGGTACACCTATTGAAAAGGTGCTGTCATGAAAACGCAGAAACAAAACATATCCAGGCCCGAGCAGTTTATGGTTTATCAACGCTTGTTTGAGGAGAAAGATACTGTAAACATTGTGATTGTTGATGATGATGAGTATTTCAACCGTTTATTGCGTTATGAGATCGAAAAGGTGCGTTTTGATCTTCCAGAGCTGGAGGGAAAAATTGGAATTCATTCTTATGTAAGAGGAAATTCATTTCTGCAGGATTTATCCAAAGAAAGCTTTACCGACAGCAATATCGTTTTGTTTGTCGATTATTCCCTCGAAGAAAATCTAAACGGCTTGAAAATTATGCATCAGGTCCGACAATTCAATCCTGATTCGGTGGTCGTGTTGATGTCTGAATTTCGAACACGCGAGTTATCGCTTGCCAGCAAGGAAGCCGGGGTATTTGCTTTTCTGAAGAAAGACAGGAATACACCTGCTATTTGTCGGATTTTAATTGAATTACTACTGGTGGCCGATTAGCGATCTGCCGGTTTTAAAGTACTTATTAAAGAAAGGATGAATATGAAAAGAATCAATAAAAGTTATGCTTATGCAATGACAGTGGTTTTGGTCATGTTGTCATTGGGTGTTACGGCACAGTCGGTAAGTTATGGTGTTAAAGGCGGGCTCAATCTTACCAGCTTGCAATTCGACAGTGAAGAAGAGTTGGAAACAATAGCGGGATACCATGCAGGTCTTTGGTTCAATGCTGCCTTGCCATTGGGATTCAGCTTGCAGCCTGAACTGCTTTTTACACAAAACGGAGCCGAGCGCAATTATTCTTTTAACGAAGTGGATGCACTGACCCGTTTGCGTCTGAATTATATTCAGGTACCGGTCCACCTTGTATACAATGTTTTAGGAATGATCGACCTGGAAGCCGGACCTTATTGGGGCTTTCTGATCGGATCGGATTATGTAACCCGTATTGAGAATGAAAATAACACCATGCAATTTTTACAGGAAATCGATCGTGAAGATTTTGCTGAATATGACCTGGGCTTTTCATTAGGGGCCCGCATCAGATTAAATAGTCTGCAGCTGGGCCTTCGTTATCTTCAGGGATTACAGGAAGTGGCAGACAATAATACTTTTAACGAAGCTTTTTTAGGCGATGGCAAAAACCAGAGTTTCCAGGTGTATGTAGCCATTCCATTTTAAGAATTTCCTTTTTGCTAGTTTTCCCGGTGGCTCCGAATGGTAAGTTTTTTATCATTACGGAGCCTTTTTTTATGAATAAAATTTCATTATACCTATAAAATGATGCTATTTTTATGCTTCTGCTTGTCATAACGAACTTTTATTACTAATTCGAGTTATACCTGATATGAACGAAAATCCATTTAAAATATTTGTTGTTGAAGATAACGATTGGTATAACCGTTTGCTCGTTCACCACTTGTCATTAAATCCCGATTATGAGGTGGTTTCGTTTACGAATGGAACCGACTGCATACAACACCTTAATGAGCAACCCGATGTTGTGACCATCGATTATCGCCTGCCTGATATCAAAGGACTCGATTTGTTAAAAGAAATCAAAAACCGAAATGAGGAAACTCAGGTGGTGGCTATTTCTGAACAGGAAGACATTGAAGTGGTGGTTGAATTACTCAAGTACGGAGCATACGACTACATCGTAAAATCGAAGGACATTAAAGAGCGCTTGCTCAACACCATTAGTAATATCAGAAAAGGTGAAAGTCTGAAACGTGAAATTCGCTCTTTACGACAGGAGGTTAAAAAGAAATACAATTACCAGAATACCATAATTGGCAATAGCAAGGCAACGCAGAAAGTGTACGACCTGATTGATAAAGCCGTCAGAACCAACATTACCGTAACCATTACCGGCGAAACAGGTACAGGAAAAGAATTGGTGGCCAAAGCGATCCATTACAATTCGAAAAACGCCGACAAGCCTTTTGTTGCTGTAAATGTTGCTGCCATTCCAAACGAATTGATCGAAAGTGAGCTTTTTGGCCACGAAAAGGGTGCCTTTACAGGGGCTGCCGCCAGAAGAATTGGAAGTTTTGAAGCCGCTAACGATGGTACCCTCTTTCTCGACGAACTGGCCGAAATGGATGTTGCCATGCAATCGAAGCTGCTTAGAGCGCTGCAGGAGCGCGAGGTAGTACGTTTGGGAAGTAATAAGCCGGTTAAGTTTAACTGCCGAATCATTGTTGCAACAAACAGAAATCTGGCCGAAGAAGTCAAACAGGGAAACTTCAGACAAGACCTATATTATCGCCTTTATGGGCTGCCCATTGAATTGCCGCCTTTGCGCGAGCGGGGCAACGATCTGATTTTACTTTCAAAACATTTTATTGCAGATTTTTGCCGCGAAAATAAAATGGAATATAAATCATTGAACAGCAATGCTGTTGATAAACTCAAATCGTATGCTTTCCCTGGCAATATCAGGGAACTTAAGTCGGTCATTGAATTGGCAGTCACCCTTTCCGACGACGAAGAAATTACTGGTGACCATATTTTACTGGGAGGTGAGGACATGCTTCCCGGCTTGATTAACGCTGATTTAACGCTACGCGAGTATACCCGTCGCATCGTTAAATCCTATCTCGACAAATACGATAACAATATTAAAATAGTAGCACAAAAACTCGATATTGGAGTGGCTACTATTTATCGAATGCTCAAAGAAGACGATCAGGAAGCAACTGTTAATTGATCCGGTCAATTATCAAATTGAGAATTGCTCACTCATTCTGATCGCGCTTATCCTACATTCATCTTGTCTAATAACCTGACAGACAAGCTCAAAGCGCATTTCTGTTTTTTTGGCACATGTTTGGTTTACTTGCTTGCATGCATTAAACAATTAAAACCAATTGTTATGGAGAAACAGACGAACAAAAAACGCAATTACATTTTTACAGCAATAATTCTTACTGCTATAATTGCGGCCGCAGCAGTGTGGTATGTAATCAGTGAAAAAACTGTTAAGATAAAAAACCTGTCGTCAGAAAATATTGTGTTGAATGAGCTGGTTGAAAAGCGCGACTCAGTGGTAAACGACATGGTGACTACTTTTAATGAAATTGAAGATAATCTTGAATTGATCCGGCAGAAGCGAAATCAGTTAACCCTGATGAACGAAGAAGGCAGTACCGATCAAAAAGAAGCAATCCTAACGACCATTAATGAAGTGAATGCGATGCTCGATCAGAGCGATCAGCAAATAGCTGCGCTGGAAAAGAAAATCCAGCAGGCCGGATTGCAGATCAACAGCTTCAAGGCGAAAATTGCAGGCATGTCAAAAACAATCGATGAACAAAACCGCGAGTTGCTTGCTTTGCAAAAAGCGATCGAAGCCCGTGATGTCGAAATCAGGGAAATGAATGAAAAAGTTGTAGTGCTTGAAGAAGTGCTTGCTTCTGCCCAGGACTCGCTTCGGCAAAAGGACGATTTGATCAGTCAAAATGAGTCGCTGTTAAATAAAGGGTTTTTAGCCCTGGGGACCGAAAAGGAACTTGAAGAATTTGGACTGATCCAGAAAAAGGGAGGGTTCTTATGGCTGGGCCGAACCAAAGCTTTAAAAGAAGATTTTGATGAGAACTATTTTACCGAAGTCGACATACGTAAAACCGATCATATCGATCTCAATACACGCGGAGCAAAGATCATCTCAGAGCATCCCGACAGTTCCTATCAGTTTGTAGTAAAGGACGGATTGGTTGCTGCACTTGAGATTAAAGATCCTGAAGCGTTCTGGAAGATTTCAAAATATGCTTTGATCGAAATCCAGGATTAGGGAAAACTCCTGAACAGGTGGCTGACAGCATCGATCTGTTAGCAGAAATTCAATCACAAATGAGAACATATTTTTAACCCATATTTATTAAAACACATTGATTATGAAAAGGAAAAACATTTTAATGCTAATGAGTTTGTTTTTAGTAGCTTTCTTGATGGTTCAGTGTAACTCGGATGAGGATCCCAATACTGAAAATCAAGGCAGGCTCGAAGTAAAAATGACAGATGCTCCGTCGGATGACGCCAACATAGCCGGTACCTTTATAACAGTAGCCGATGTAAAAGTAGACGGGAAATCACTTTCGGGCTTCTCAAAGCAAACCATCGAGATTTCGGCATACCACAGTGGAAATGCAACATTGCTTGTCGCCGATGAGCTCGAAGCCGGTACCTACAATGAATTGTCGTTGGTACTCGATTACGAAAATGATGCCAACGGAAGTGGTCCTGGCTGTTATGTGCTCACCACCGATGGTGAAAAGCACAATTTGCAGGCCGATGCATCCGGTGAAGTCGAAATTGCTTTCAACAAGAATTTTGAAGTCAAAAAGGATTCTTCATCCAGTCTTGTGGTCGATTTCGATCTGCGCAAATCCGTCGTTCGCGACACGACCGAAAATGGCGAAGCAACGTACCGCTTTATTGCCGAAACTGAAATTAACAGTGCTGTACGGGTGGTGAATGAAGGCAATACCGGATCAATCGAAGGAGAAGTTAAAGGAAACTATAACGAAGACAGCATCGAGGTATATGTTTATGCCTACAAGAAAGGGAGCTTTAATATGAACGCCGAAACCGCTGGTTATGGTGCCCATAAAGTGAAGTTCTTTAATGCAGTAAGCAGTGCGAAGGTCAATGCCGATGGAAGCTATACTTTACCTTACCTTGAAGAAGGAGAATATGAAGTGCACATGTCGGCATACACCAAGGGACCCGATGGAAAAATCTGGTGGGGCTCAATGCTCGATGCCTATCTTTCGTTTCTTAACAGCATCAGCGTTGATGCTGAGGCAACCGTGTCGCTCGATATTGATATCAGTGCCTGGGGCAATTAATTAAGATTCATTTAACCCCGTTTTCCTCATTATATATATGCAATGCCCGGTGGTCACTTCTGTAAAAAGTTGTGATGCCGGGCATACTTCTTTTGTAACATTGAAGGCCCGATTAAGGGGAGCGATGATGCGAATTGCCTGTCTGCCGGCAGTCGATTGCATACAACCGATAAATACACAAATAGTTAAACCAGCTTATATTTCGAACTTTTTCTAAAAAAAGTAAGGCATGGTATTTTTTTCTTGCTGAAAATTAGTACTTTTGCCAACCGTTTTTAGGAGTAAAGTGACTTGTCGAAAAGACTTCGAATTGCTAAAATCCTGATAAACAAAAAATTATAATACACTAGTAATTTTAATTTTAACAGAAGTATAATGCCTACAATTCAACAGTTAGTTAGAAAAGGACGAAGCGTGATTGAAGAGAAAAGTAAATCAAGAGCGTTGGACTCCTGCCCGCAGCGTAGGGGAGTTTGTGTGCGTGTTTATACCACCACTCCAAAAAAACCAAACTCGGCAATGCGTAAAGTTGCCAGGGTGAGGTTAACTAACCTGAAAGAGGTAAATGCCTACATTCCAGGTGAAGGACACAATCTTCAGGAACACTCAATCGTATTGGTTCGTGGTGGTCGTGTGAAAGATTTACCTGGTGTGCGTTACCACATTGTTCGCGGAGCGTTAGACACAGCTGGTGTTGAAGGACGTACCCAGCGCCGTTCAAAATACGGAACCAAACGTCCTAAGAAGTAATCTTGTTGAAAAGTTATTTAAAGTTGTGGTTTGGTTGAGTAAATGAGTCCGGCAATTAACGGATGAACTGAAGATTACTTAAGCAGCCGATTTGGATAACACAAACTTTAAGAAATGAGAAAGTCAAAACCAAAGAAGAGGATCATTTTACCGGATCCCAGATTTAACGACGTACTGGTTACGCGTTTTGTAAACGACCTGATGGTCGACGGTAAAAAAACAACTGCATACAGCGTTTTCTATGGTGCCATGGATTTGCTCGAGCAGAAAATGAAGAATGAAGAACTCTCCCCACTTGAGATCTGGAAAAAATCACTCGAAAACATTACTCCCCAGGTTGAGGTGAAAAGCCGCCGTGTTGGTGGTGCTACCTTTCAGGTTCCAATGGAAGTCCGCGCTGAAAGAAAATTATCCATTTCCATTAAAAATATGATCCTGTTTGCACGCAAACGTGCCGGACGTTCAATGAGCGAAAAACTCGCTGCTGAAATCCAGGCTGGATTTAATGAAGAAGGTGGAGCTTACAAGAAGAAAGAAGAAATTCACCGTATGGCGGAAGCAAACCGTGCTTTTGCCCATTTCCGTTTTTAATTTTAATGCTATTGGTTGGTATTTAAAATTGTTGATTAGTTAAAGATTGGTAAAAATAATGGCAAAAAGAGATTTACAATATACCCGAAACATCGGAATCATGGCGCACATTGACGCCGGTAAAACAACAACTACCGAGCGTATTTTGTACTTCACCGGCTTAACTCACCGCATTGGTGAAGTACACGATGGTGCAGCAACCATGGACTGGATGGAACAGGAACAAGAACGTGGTATTACCATTACCTCGGCTGCAACTACAACGCAGTGGAATTACAAAGATGAAGAGTACAAAATCAATATCATCGATACTCCCGGACACGTTGACTTCACTGTTGAGGTGGAGCGTTCACTCCGTATTCTCGATGGTGCTGTAGCCCTTTTCTGTGCCGTTGGCGGTGTAGAAGCCCAGTCGGAAACCGTATGGCGTCAGGCTGAAAAATATGGTGTGCCACGTATTGGCTTTGTAAATAAAATGGACCGCTCAGGTGCCGACTTCTTCAATGTGGTTAATGAAATGAAAGAGAAATTGGGTGCAAACCCAATGCCACTTCAAATACCGATTGGTGCTGAAGAAACCTTTACCGGTATCGTTGACCTTATCGAGATGAAAGCCATTGTTTGGCCCGATAACGTAACCGAAATCGGCGAGTTCGAAGTACAGGAAATTCCTGATAATTTGAAAGAACTTGCAGAAGAATGGCGTGAAAAGCTGGTGGAAGCATGTGCCGAACACGATGAAGCTTTGATGGAACGTTATTTCGAAGCTCCTGAAACAATCACAACCGATGAATTGAAAGTCGTGGTTCGCAAGGCCACCATTGCAGGTACTATCATTCCGGTACTTTGCGGTTCGTCATTTAAAAATAAAGGTGTTCAGCGTATGTTGGATGCTGTTTGTGCCTATCTCTCAAGCCCGCTCGATAAAGGCGAGCTCGTAGGTCGCAGTGTCGACGATGAAGACGAAGTGATTACACGCAATCCCGATGTTGACGATCCTACTTCAGCATTGGCATTTAAAATCGCTACCGACCCCTATGTAGGGCGTCTTACCTTTGTTCGCGTTTATTCAGGTAAACTCGAAAGTGGTGGTACCTATCTTAACCCACGTACCCGCAAAAAAGAACGCATTTCGCGTATCTATCAGATGCACTCCAATAAACAACAACCCCGCGAAGTGATTGAAGCAGGTGATATTTGTGCAGTGGTAGGTCTGAAAGATACTCGTACCGGGGATACCCTTTGCGATACAAAGCATCCAATAGTTATGGAGTCAATGTCGTTCCCCGAGCCGGTAATCGGAATCGCTGTTGAGCCCAAAACACAAAAAGACCTTGATAAACTCGGAATGGGCCTCTCAAAATTGGCCGAGGAAGATCCAACATTCCAGGTAAATACCGACCACGAAACCGGACAAACCGTTATCCGTGGTATGGGTGAATTGCACCTCGACATTATCATCGACCGTTTGCGTCGTGAATTCAAGGTGGAATGTAATCAGGGTAAACCTCAGGTTGCCTACAAGGAAGCCATTAAAGGTTCAATCCAAATGCGTGAAACCTTCAAAAAACAAACCGGTGGTCGCGGTAAATTTGCCGACATCATTGTGAAGGTGGAAGCTGCTGAAGAAGGAAAAACCGGCCTTGAATTCGTCGATGCAGTAAAAGGAGGTAACATACCTCGCGAATACATTCCATCGGTTGAAAAAGGTTTCAAAGAAGCTATGGCTAACGGACCGCTGGCCGGTTACACTGTCGAAGCACTGAAAGTAACCCTGCTCGACGGTTCATACCACGCAGTAGACTCCGACCAGCTCTCGTTCGAGATTTGTGCCAAACAGGCATTCAAACATGCAGCGGCCAAAGCGCAACCCGCTTTGCTTGAGCCAATCATGAAAGTCGAAATTACAACTCCCGAAGAATACATGGGTGATATTATTTCAGACCTTAACCGCCGTCGTGGACAGGTTGAAGGCATGGAATCGAAAGCCGGTGCCCGCGTATTGAAAGCAAAAGTGCCACTGGCCGAGCAGTTTGGTTATGTAACCGTACTGCGTACATTGTCTTCAGGTCGTGCAACTTCGTCGATGGAATTTTCTCACTATCAGGAAGTACCAAAGAACATTGCAACCGAAGTACTGACCGAAGCAAAAGGACGTGTTGATTTACTATAATTTGATATAAACATCATGAGTCAAAAAATCAGAATTAAGCTGAAATCTTACGATCACAACCTGGTTGACAAATCGGCTGAAAAGATTGTGAAGACTGTAAAAGCTACAGGAGCAGTTGTTAGCGGCCCTATTCCGCTGCCTACTCACAAAAGAGTTTTTACTGTATTGCGTTCAACATTTGTGAACAAAAAGTCTCGCGATCAATACCAGCTGAGCTCATACAAAAGGTTGATTGATATTTACAGCTCAACAGCTAAAACGATCGACGCCTTAATGAAGCTTGAATTACCAAGCGGCGTTGAAGTTGAAATTAAAGTTTGATCATTTAAAATCGAGTAAAAATGCCAGGATTAATTGGAAAAAAAATCGGAATGACATCCGTATTCAGTGTTGAGGGGAAAAACATCCCATGCACTGTGATCGAGGCTGGCCCTTGTGTGGTGACTCAGGTGAAAACCGAGGAAACCGATGGTTACTCTGCAGTACAGTTGGGTTTCGACGATAAAAAGGAGAAACACACTACCAAAGCAGAACACGGCCATTTCAAAAAAGCAGGAACCAGCCCGAAAAGACAGGTTGTAGAAGTCGATCTGTTCGAAGAAGAAGTTAGTTTAGGTGACACCCTCACGGTTGATATTTTTAAAGAATCACCCTGGGTCTCAGTTACCGGTACTACCAAAGGTAAAGGTTTTCAAGGTGTCGTAAAACGTCACAATTTCCGTGGTGTTAACGATGCTACACACGGTCAGCACAACCGTTTGCGTGCACCCGGTTCGCTTGGTGCATCTTCCTATCCTTCAAGGGTATTCAAAGGAATGCGCATGGCTGGCCGCGATGGTGGAAAAACCGTTACCGTTGATAACCTTCAGGTGCTTAAAGTGCTACCTGAAAGTAACTTACTCGTAGTAAAAGGTTCTGTACCCGGAGCAAAAGGTTCATACTTAATTATTTGGAAGTAATGGAATTGAAAGTATTAAATATCGAAGGAAAAGAAACCGGAAAAGCAGTCGTTTTAAACGAGCAGATTTTCGGTGTGGAACCTAACGACCATGCTATTTATCTCGATGTAAAACAATATTTAGCCAATCAGCGTCAAGGTACCCACAAGGCAAAAGAACGTGGTGAAGTTTCCGGAAGTACCCGCAAAATCAAGCGGCAAAAAGGAACAGGTACAGCCCGTGCAGGCAGTATCAAATCGCCGGTATTTCGTGGAGGTGGCCGCGTTTTCGGACCCCGCCCGAAAAATTACGGATTCAAACTGAACAAAAAAGTAAAACAGTTGGCCCGTAAATCAGCACTTACTTATAAAGCACAAGAAAACGGAATTATCGTTGTTGAAGATTTTACTTTGGAGGCTCCAAAGACCAAAGACTTTACCAATATTCAGAATAATCTGAAAATTAACGATAAAAAGTCCTTGTTCGTTTTATCAGAAGCAAATAAAAACATATATTTGTCCTCCAGAAATTTACAGGGGGTAAAGGTTGTAATTGCCTCTGAGTTAACAACATACGACATACTCAATGCGTCTTCTGTTGTTTTACTGGAAGGATCGCTCGAGAAAATCGAAGGTGTGTTTAACAATTAATTGAAGAAAAATGGACATTTTAATACGACCATTGGTAACTGAAAAAATGACGGGACAGACCGAAAAGCTGAACCGTTATGGTTTTGTTGTAGACCGCCGCGCCAGTAAAAGTCAGATCAAGGCAGTCATTAAGCAACTTTACGATGTAGAAGTGGCCGCGGTTAACACCATGGTTTACAGTGGTAAGACCAAATACCGTTATACCAAGAGCGGTGTACAAAAAGGAAAAACGAGTGCCTTCAAAAAAGCGATTATCACTTTGGAAGAAGGTCAAACAATAGATTTCTATAGCAATATTTAATAAAATATGGCAGTACGTAAATTAAAACCTGTAACACCCGGTCAAAGGCACAAAATAATTGGCGCCTTTGATACGATTACAGAGTCAACACCTGAAAAATCATTGTTGGAGCCCATTAAGAAGTCGGGAGGTCGTAATAACTCCGGACGCATGACAATGAGGTATATAGGTGGGGGGCACAAGCGGAAATACCGTATCATCGACTTCAAGCGCGATAAAGACGGTGTGGAAGCAACAGTTGAGTCTATCCAGTACGATCCAAACCGCAGTTCACGCATTGCACTGTTGGTTTATGCCGATGGCGAGAAGCGCTATATCCTTTCTCCCAACGGTCTGCAGGCTGGACAAACTGTAGTGTCGGGTGCCGAAGTAGCACCTGAAATTGGAAACGCCCTTCCACTGGCCAGAATACCTCTTGGTACATTGGTTCACAATATTGAGCTCAAGCCCGGTCAGGGTGGTGTTATGGCTCGAAGCGCCGGAACTTATGCTCAGCTGCTTTCCCGCGATGGAAAGTATGCGATTCTGAAGTTACCTTCAGGAGAATCACGCATGGTACTCACAACCTGCAAAGCAACTGTAGGTACTGTTGGAAACACCGAACACAACATCGAACGCTCCGGTAAAGCCGGTCGCTCACGTTGGTTAGGACGTCGCCCACGTGTACGTGGTGTAGCAATGAACCCTGTCGATCACCCAATGGGTGGTGGTGAAGGACGTTCATCTGGAGGACATCCACGCTCACGCAAAGGCTTGTTAGCTAAAGGATACAAAACACGTCATCCTAAAAAGGCTTCCAGCAAGTACATATTAGAAAAACGTAAGAAATAATTTGTAAAAGGTAAGTAGTATGAGTCGTTCATTGAAAAAAGGACCATTTATCAGTTACAAGCTCGAGAATAAAATTCTCAGTATGAATGATGCTGGTAAAAAAAGTGTTGTGAAAACCTGGTCCCGTGCATCAATGATTTCTCCTGATATGGTTGGACACACAATTGCAGTCCACAACGGTAACAAGTTCATACCGGTTTATATCACAGAAAACATGGTAGGTCATAAGCTGGGTGAATTTGCACCAACCCGTACATTCAGGGGACACGCAGGAAACAAACGATAATGCGTGAATTGTTAAAATCATTAATTAAGTAGAAACAATGGGTGCAAGAAAAAGAAATACAGCAAATCAGCGCAAAGAAGAAAAAAAGCAGCAGTACTTTGCCATTCTGCGGAACTGCCCCACCTCTCCCCGAAAGATGAGACTGGTGGCCGACATGATCCGTGGCATGGAAGTGAACCGCGCGCTTGATGTTCTGAAATTTTCTTCGAAGGAGGCATCGCGTAAAGTTGAAAAGCTTTTGCTCTCAGCAATTGCCAACTGGCAGGCCAAAAACGAAGATCAGCGTTTAGAAGATAATAACTTAGTAGTATCTAAAATATTTGTCGATTCGGGACGTATGCTTAAGCGAATCCAGCCAGCTCCTCAGGGGCGCGCTCACCGTATTCGTAAGCGTTCGAATCATGTCACAATTTATTTGGATAGCAAAAATCCTGTAACCGAATAAAATAGTAATACATGGGACAGAAAACTAATCCGATTGCAAATCGCTTAGGAATCATCCGAGGATGGGATTCCAACTGGTTCGGTGGGAATGACTACGGCGATAAGCTTGTTGAAGATTACAAATTACGTAAATATTTGAACGCCCGTTTGGCGAAAGCCAGCGTGTCGAAAATCATTATTGAACGTACCCTTAAGCTTATCACCATTACCGTTCACACATCACGACCAGGTATTATTATTGGAAAAGGTGGACAGGAAGTTGATAAGCTCAAGGAAGAGCTGAAAAAAATTACTTCGAAAGAAGTACAGATCAACATCTTCGAAATTAAGCGTCCCGAAATGGATGCCCAAATCGTAGCGAACAATATTGCCCGCCAGGTGGAGGGCAAGATTGCTTACCGTCGTGCAACCAAAATGGCCATCGCATCAACCATGCGCATGGGAGCTGAAGGAATCAAGGTGCTGGTTTCCGGAAGGCTTAACGGGGCAGAAATGGCCCGCTCCGAAATGTACAAAGACGGACGTACTCCACTGCATACCCTCAGAGCAGATATAGACTACGCATTGGCCGAGGCTCTTACCAAGACCGGCTTAGTGGGTATTAAGGTTTGGATCTGCAAAGGTGAAGTTTATGGTAAACGCGACCTGTCACCAAATGTGGGTATTAAAAACAACAACACAAGTGGACGAGGCAGCGGAGCTCCGCGCGGAGGCCGCAGAAAGAAGAAGTAAAAAACCTTAAATGTGATTAAGGATGTTACAACCAAAGAAAACAAAGTTTAGAAGAGTTCAAAAGGGAAAAATGAAGGGGAATGCCCAAAGGGGTAATCAACTTGCATTCGGCTCTTTCGGCATAAAGTCACTCGAAACGTCATGGATCACTGGACGTCAAATCGAGGCCGCCCGTGTTGCTGTTACCAGGCACATGAAGCGTCAAGGACAAATCTGGATCCGCATTTTCCCCGATAAGCCCATTACCAAAAAACCTGCAGAGGTAAGGATGGGTAAAGGTAAAGGTGCCCCAGAAGCATTTGTGGCTCCGGTTACTCCGGGTCGCATTATCATCGAAGCCGATGGCGTACCTTTTGAAACGGCTAAAGAAGCTCTCCGCCTGGCGGCCCAAAAACTGCCAGTGACTACTAAATTTGTAGTCCGTCGCGATTTTGTTGAAGCTTCAGCTAGCGAATAATTGTAAACATCAGATTCATTAAAATATTAACTGATGAAAAATTCTGAAATAAAAGAGTTAACAACAAAAGAGATCGCCGAACGCATCGATGCGGAGAAGGAAAAACTCACGCGCATGAAGTTAAATCATGCCGTTTCACCTCTCGATAACCCGATTACGTTACAAGAGGTCCGTAGAAACATTGCACGGTTAAAAACCGAAATGCGCAACCGTCAGTTAACTGAGAACAAGTAATTTTATTCAATGACGATGGAAAATACAAGAAACCTCAGGAAAGAACGTATCGGTGTTGTAGTTAGCAACAAAATGGATAAAACCATCGTTGTTGCCGAAAAGCGTAAAATGAAACACCCTATTTACGGAAAATTCGTAAATAAAACGTCGAAATTTTATGCCCATGACGAAAAGAACGAATGCAACGAAGGCGATACTGTTAAAATTATGGAGACCCGTCCTTTAAGTAAAAATAAGGGATGGCGACTGGTAGAAATTATTGAAAGAGCTAAGTAACCATGATACAGCAAGAAAGTAGATGTACTGTGGCAGACAACAGTGGCGCCAAAGAAGCACTGGTGATTCGTGTACTGGGAGGTACTAAGAAACGCTATGCAACAGTTGGCGATTTAGTTGTTGTGACCGTTAAAAGCGCTCTGCCATCAGGCGGTGTTAAAAAAGGCACCGTTTCAAAAGCAGTGGTAGTACGTACCAAAAAAGAGGTACGTCGTGCCGATGGTTCTTACATACGCTTCGACGACAACGCCGTTGTCCTGTTAAACAATGCAGGAGAAATTCGTGGAACACGTATCTTTGGCCCTGTGCCACGTGAATTACGCGAAGGATACATGAAGATCGTTTCTCTTGCTCCTGAAGTGTTATAATTGAAAATCAGAAGCAATGCAGAAAAAGTTACATATCAAAAAAGGCGATAACGTTGTGGTTGTTAATGGCAACTCGCGTGGCCAGAAAGGGAAAGTTTTAGAAGTAATTCGTAAAACCGACCGTGCCATTGTGGAAGGAGTAAACATGGTGAAAAAACACACCAAGCCAAATGCAGCGAATCCTCAGGGAGGTATTATCGAGCAGGAAGCACCCATCCACGTCTCCAACCTTATGTTGGTCGATCCCAAAACAGGTGAAGCTACCCGTGTAGGTCGCCGTGAAGGAGCCGACGGAAAATTAGTTCGTTATTCTAAAAAATCAGGAGAGGAGATTAAGTAATGGAATTCGTACCCGCACTACAAAAGAAATACAAAGAGCAGGTTGTACCCGCACTCATGAAAGAGTTTGGATACAAAAGCATCATGCAGGTGCCCAGGCTCGAAAAGATTGTTCTTAATCAGGGACTCGGAGACGCTACTGCCGATAAAAAATTAATCGAGGTAGCTACCGAAGAAATGACCAATATTGCCGGTCAAAAAGCCGTTCAAACCCTGTCACGTAAGGATATATCGAACTTTAAACTCAGGAAGAAAATGCCAATCGGTGTTCGTGTAACCCTTCGCAGTTCGAGAATGTATGAATTTCTCGAGCGACTGATCGTGGTTTCACTTCCCCGTATCCGCGACTTCAACGGGATTGAAAATAAACTCGACGGACGTGGAAATTATACGCTGGGAATCACCGAGCAGATTATCTTCCCCGAGATTGTTTTAGACAAAGTGAGCAAAATCTCAGGTATGAACATCACTTTTGTGACTACTGCCGACAACGATGAAGAAGCTTTCGCTTTGTTGCGTGAATTTGGTTTGCCGTTTAAAAAAGAAAAAAAGTAAACAGATATGGCTAAAGAATCAATGAAAGCCCGTGAAGTAAAACGCGCCAAGCTGGTCGATAAGTATGCTGCAAAACGGGCAGAACTTAAAGCTAAAGGCGATTACATTGGCTTGCAGAAGTTGCCTAAAAATGCGTCACCGGTAAGACTACACAACCGTTGTAAACTTACAGGCCGCCCAAAAGGCTACATGAGGCAATTCGGCATCAGCCGTATCAATTTCAGGGAAATGGCAGCCTCTGGTCTCATTCCGGGAGTTAAAAAAGCAAGTTGGTAATTTTAAAATTGTAAAAAATGACTGATCCAATCTCAGATTATTTGACCAGATTGCGGAATGCCATCAAAGCAGGACACAAAGTCGTGGATATTCCTGCCTCGAATCTTAAAAAAGAGATGACCAAAATCCTTAAGGAAAAAGGCTATATCTTAAACTATAAATTCGAAGACGAGGTGAACTACCAGGGTAACATTAAAATTGCCCTTAAGTATCACCCTGAAACTGGTGTTTCGGCAATCAAATCGCTCAAGCGAATTAGTAAACCCGGCCTGCGCCGTTATTGTGATTCTACCACAATTCCACGTGTGCTCAACGGACTGGGTGTTGCAATCATTTCTACATCGAAAGGCGTAATCACTGACAAAGAAGCACGTGATTTAGCCGTTGGCGGTGAAGTATTATGTTACGTATATTAATCAAGGAGGAATAAAACGATGTCAAGGATAGGAAAATTACCCATTGAGATTCCAGGCGGAGTTAGCGTTAATATTAACGATAGCGTTGTAACCGTTAAAGGTTCGCTTGGAGAACTGTCTCAGAAGGTGGATCCTGAAATCGATGTGCTTGTTGAAGAAAACCAGATTCTGGTTAAACGGCCTACCGACAGCAAAAAACACAAAGCAATGCACGGTTTGTACCGTTCGTTGATCAACAACATGGTTGAAGGTGTTTCCAAAGGATTCGAAATTAAACTCGAACTCGTAGGTGTTGGCTACCGTGCCGAAAACAATGGTCAGTTACTCGACCTTGTTTTAGGATATTCACACCACATTTATTTACTGTTACCTCCTGAGATTAAAGTTGAAGCAGTTACTGATAAAAGAAGCAATCCAACCGTCACCCTAAAAAGTTTCGACAAGCAATTGCTTGGACAGGTTGCCGCTAAAATCAGATCGTTCCGTAAACCAGAACCTTACAAAGGAAAAGGTATTAAGTTCGATGGCGAACAAATCAGACGTAAAGCTGGTAAATCAGCTTCTGCAAAATAACGTTTAATAGTTGAAATCATGGCTTTAACAAAGCAAGCAAGAAGATACAGAATCAAGAAGAGAATTCGCAAAGTGATTAACGGCACAGCCGAACAACCACGCCTGAGCGTTTTCCGTAGCAATAAGCAAATTTATGCTCAGTTGATCGATGATCTGTCAGGTAATACATTAGCTTCGGCCTCTTCTTTAGACAAAGAAATTGCTTCAGCCAAGGTAAATAAAACCGAGCAGGCAGCACTGGTGGGGCAACTCATCGCCGAAAAAGCGAAAGCAGTGAACATCGAAAATGTAGTGTTCGACCGTAACGGTTACCTTTATCACGGAAGAGTTAAATCTATTGCTGAAGCAGCCCGTAAGGGTGGCCTTAAATTCTAAGCATTATGTCAGGAAATATTAAAAAAGTAAGAACCAGCGATTTGGAATTAAAAGACCGGTTAGTGGCGATTAACCGTGTTACCAAAGTAACTAAAGGGGGACGTACCTTTAGCTTCTCAGCCATCGTAGTGGTAGGCAACGAAGATGGTATTGTAGGTTGGGGACTTGGCAAAGCAAGCGAAGTAACCACCGCCATTTCGAAAGGCGTTGAAGCAGCAAAGAAAAACCTGGTAAAAATTCCTGTAATTAACGGAACAATTCCCCATGAGCAACTGGCCAAATTTGGCGGTGCCCGTGTGTTATTGAAACCAGCATCTCATGGTACCGGTGTAAAAGCAGGTGGTGCAATGCGTGCTGTACTCGAAAGTGTTGGAGTACATGATATCCTTGCCAAATCAAAAGGATCATCAAACCCTCACAACCTTGTAAAAGCTACTTTTAATGCTTTGCTCGAGTTGCGCGATGCTTATACCGTGGCTGAACACCGTGGAGTTTCACTTGATAAAGTATTTAAAGGATAATTATGGCTAAAATCAAGATTACTCTGGTAAAAAGTAGCATTGGCTCCACAAAGCGCCAAAAGCTGATACTCGAAGCCCTTGGCTTACGAAAGCTGAACGGTTCAGTGGAACACGAAGCTAACCCGCAAATTATGGGTATGGTTAATAAAATGAAACATTTGGTTAAGGTTGAAGAAATCTAATCATCTATAAATTTAAAGATAATGGATCTCAGCAAGTTGAAACCCGCAAAAGGGGCTACACATAGTAAGAAAAGGATTGCCCGTGGTCAGGGATCTGGCCATGGAGGCACAGCTACCCGTGGGCACAAAGGCCAGAAATCGAGATCGGGATATTCCAAAAAAATCGGTTTCGAAGGCGGACAAATGCCTATACAGCGTGTAGTTCCCAAGTTTGGTTTTACAAACTTTAATAGAGTTGAATACAAAGCGATCAATCTGAAAACACTTCAGGATCTGGCCGACAAATTGAATGTTACCACCATCGACTTCGATTTTATGAAGGAACATGGCCTGGCCGGTAAAAACGATAAAGTGAAAATTTTAGGTGTTGGCGAATTGAAAACCAAACTCGATGTTAAGGCACATGCCTTTTCTAAAAGTGCTATCGCAGCAATCGAAAAATTAGAAGGTACAACCGAAATCATCTAAATCCTTAACCGGAACTGATGAAAAAAACAAATTAACTGATGAAGAAGTTAATCGAAACCTTAAAGAACATTTATAAGATCGAAGACCTAAGATCGAGAATAGGAGTAACCTTATTTTTTATTCTTATTTATCGTCTGGGTTCATTTGTGGTGTTGCCAGGGCTTGACCCCGCACAGTTAGGAGCGCTTAAAGCTCAAACCCAGGACGGACTGTTAGGACTGCTTGATATGTTCTCCGGTGGCGCATTCTCAAATGCATCGGTGTTCGCACTAGGTATTATGCCTTACATTTCGGCTTCTATTGTAATTCAGTTGCTCACAATAGCTGTACCTTATTTTCAACGTCTGCAAAAAGAAGGAGAATCGGGCCGTACCCGCATGAATCAGTATACCCGCTATTTAACCGTGGTGATTCTGATTTTCCAGGGACCTGCCTTCCTTACCAACTTACACATGACACTGGCCGGAACGCCCGAAGCATTCGTAATGCAGGGACGTTTGTTCGACATTAGCTCAACCATCATTATGCTGGCCGGGTCGATGTTCGTATTATGGCTTGGTGAAAAAATAACCGACCGCGGTATTGGAAACGGAATATCTCTCATTATTATGATTGGTATTATCGCCAATTTACCCGGTGCAGCATTACAGGAATTCATTTCACGCCTCGAAGAACAAAGCGGTGGCGGTTTGGTATTGTTGCTCGTTGAGCTGGCAATCCTTTTTGTAGTGTTTATGCTGGTTATTTTATTGGTACAGGGCACCCGACGTATCCCGGTGCAATATGCAAAACGAATTGTAGGTAATAAGCAATATGGCGGAGTACGTCAGTACATCCCGCTTAAGGTGAATGCAGCAGGCGTAATGCCCATCATTTTTGCACAGGCCATTATGTTTGTGCCAATGACCATTGCCGGTTTCGGCGGTGAGTCGATGAGCGGCTTCGCAGCAGCATTCTCAAATTATACCGGTTTCTGGTATAACTTTACCATGTTTTTAATGGTAATTGCCTTTACCTATTTTTATACTGCAGTTACAGTAAACCCGGTTCAAATGGCCGAGGACATGAAGAAAAACGGTGGTTTTATTCCAGGTGTTAAACCCGGAAAACGAACAGCCGAATTTCTCGATACCGTGATGTCAAGAATAACCCTTCCGGGTTCAATCTTCCTCGGTATTGTAACCATTCTCCCCGCCTTTGCAATGCTGGTTGGTGTAAATGCATCGTTTGCTCAGTTCTTTGGAGGAACCTCACTGCTTATCCTGGTGGGCGTAATCCTCGATACACTGCAGCAGATCGAAAGTCACCTGTTAATGCGTCACTACGATGGTTTGATGAAATCGGGCCGTATTAAGGGTCGCGCAGGTGGAGCATCTGCAATTTAATGCAACGCTGATTAAAGCAGATTCAGTGGGTGGACCAGCCATCCCTGTTACGTTCTGAATAATACTGAATCACCAATTTTACCCAATGCGCTTGCAAAAGGTAAAACAGACAACCGGAGCGGCTGATGGATGATGTAGTCATTTTATCAACACTGCATCATCCATTATCTGGTTTGTTTGGAACAATATAAACGGCTACTTGACCCTTCAGGTGTGTGAAGTGTACAAAAGCCTTATTGAGTTATTGGTACTTTAATCTGCATCTTGCTTAAATTTGTGTTACGAACCGTTCAAAACGGAAAATTTAAAACAGACAATGTATGGCAAAACAGCCTTCAATTGAACAAGATGGAACCATCATCGAAGCATTATCAAATGCAATGTTTCGTGTAGAACTTGAAAATGGACATGTAATCACCGCACATATCTCCGGAAAAATGCGGATGCATTACATAAAAATTTTACCCGGCGATAAGGTCAAAGTTGAAATGTCACCTTACGATCTTACAAAAGGTAGAATAACATTCAGATACAAGTAATTATTTGATTGACTGAAAACTTTGGTGTTATATCAATAATTTGTTTACTTTTGTGGCACTTTTTAAAAAAGTTTTTAGTCAAATAAGGGAAACCTTAAAGAATAATAATCGGACGATCAGTCTTGTTAGAAAGCGCTGAAAAGGGCATTTCTGAAGTTGTGAGGCAATTCGTCGAATACTTATTAAAGTAATTATTTAAAAAGATGAAAGTACGTGTATCAATAAAAAAGCGTAGCTCTGACTGTAAAATCGTTCGTCGAAAAGGACGTTTGTATGTGATTAATAAGAAAAATCCTAAGTTCAAACAACGTCAGGGTTAATTTGTAAATTATTTAATTGAAAACTCTATGGCTCGTATAGTTGGTGTAGATATTCCAAATAACAAACGCGGTGAAGTCGCGTTGACCTATATCTATGGAATTGGACGTAGTAGTGCTAAAAAAATTCTTGAAGAAGCAGGAGTTGATGTGAATGCGAAAGTGCAGGATTGGAATGATGACAATTTTGCTGCTATCCGTACCATCATTACAAACCAATACAAAGTTGAAGGTGAACTACGTTCAGAAACACAACTCAACATTAAACGATTGATGGACATCGGTTGCTACCGTGGCATTCGTCATCGTATTGGCTTACCTGTTCGTGGACAAAGCACCAAGAATAATGCACGTACACGTAAAGGAAAACGTAAAACTGTTGCAAACAAAAAGAAAGCGACTAAATAATTAGCTGAAAGATTATGGCAAAAAAGTCAGGAACTTCAAAGAAAAGAGTCGTTAAGGTCGAAGCTACCGGTCAAGCTCACATCCATTCATCGTTCAACAACATTATTGTTTCGTTGGCAAACGATAACGGCGAGGTGATCTCGTGGTCGTCGGCTGGTAAAAAAGGATTCAGGGGATCGAAAAAGAATACCCCTTATGCTGCCCAAACTGCAGCTGAAGAATGCGCAAAAACTGCTTACGACTTAGGTTTACGTAAAGTAAAAGTATATGTCAAAGGCCCGGGTAATGGTCGCGAATCAGCAATCAGAGCCATCTCCAGTATGGGTATTCAGGTAACCGAGATTGTCGACGTTACCCCGCTGCCACACAATGGATGCAGGCCTGCAAAAAGAAGACGTGTATAATTTATTGACATTTAAAAGGTAAACAATGGCAAGATATATTGGACCAAAGTCAAAAATAGCCAGGAAATTTGGCGAGCCCATCTATGGCCCCGATAAGGTGTTGGAGAAAAAGAATTACCCACCGGGATTCCACGGACAGGCACGTCGTCGTCGTAAAGTATCAGAATACGGCGTACAGTTGAAAGAAAAGCAAAAAGCCAAATATACCTACGGTGTTCTCGAACGTCAGTTCCGTAAGCTCTTCGAAAAGGCATCCCGTTCAAAAGGGATTACCGGCGAAGTGCTGCTCAAACTGCTCGAGTCACGTTTGGATAATGTGGTTTTTCGTTTAGGAGTAGCACCTACCCGTGCCGCCGCACGCCAGTTGGTGTCGCACCGTCACATTACTGTTAACGGATTGGTATGTAACATTCCTTCGTATACCTTACGCCCCGGCGATGTTGTTGGTGTGCGTGAGAAATCTAAATCACTCGAAGTGGTTACCGAATCGCTTGCCTCGAAACGTTACGTAAAAAGTGCGTGGCTCGAGTGGGACGATGCAATGCTTTCAGGCAAATTCCTCAATGTACCAGAGAGAGAAGAAATTCCTGAGAACATTAAAGAACAACTGATTGTTGAGTTGTATTCGAAATAATCACTATATATAAAAAACTATGGCAATATTAGCTTTTCAAAAACCCGACAAAGTGATAATGCTCGAATCGGACGAAAAATTCGGAAAATTCGAATTTCGCCCACTCGAACCTGGTTACGGTATTACCATTGGTAATGCATTGCGCCGGATCTTATTATCATCTTTGGAAGGTTATGCAATAACAACTATCAAAATCGAGGGTGTTGAGCATGAATTTGCCACTATTAAAGGGGTTATCGAAGATGTGACCGAAATCATCCTCAACCTGAAGCAAATCAGGCTGAAAAAGGAAGTGGAAGATTTTGAGAACGAAAAAGTATCGGTAACCATCACCGGTCAGGAAAAATTCACTGCCGGCGACCTCAATAAATTCATGACCGGTTTTAGTGTGCTTAACCCTGAGTTGGTAATTTGCGATATGGAACCTGCTGTTAAGTTCCAGATGGAGATTACCATCGGTAAAGGCCGTGGTTATGTTCCTGCTGCAGAAAACAAACCTGTAGAGGAGGAATTTGGGGTCATTCCTATCGATTCGATTTACACTCCAATCAAGAATGTAAAATATGCCGTCGAAAACTTCCGTGTTGAACAAAAAACCGACTACGAGAAGTTAATCATCGAGATTACCACCGACGGTTCTATTCATCCTAAAGATGCTTTAAAAGAAGCAGCCAAAATCCTGATTTATCACTTCATGCTCTTCTCCGATGAGAAAATAACACTCGATTCGGACGAGAAGTTTGCAAACGAGGAGTTCGATGAGGAAATTCTGCACATGCGTCAGATGCTGAAGACCAAACTGGTGGACATGGATTTATCGGTACGTGCACTGAACTGTTTGAAAGCTGCCGATGTGGAAACACTGGGCGACCTGGTTCAGTACAACCGTAACGACCTTCTTAAGTTCCGTAACTTTGGTAAAAAGTCGCTCACCGAGCTGGATGATCTATTGTCAGGAATGAATCTCAATTTTGGGATGGATATCAGTAAGTATAAACTAGACAAGGAATAGAATAACGATGAGACATAACAAGAAATTTAATCACCTGGGCAGAAAAAGCGCTCATCGTAAGGCCATGCTTTCGAACATGGCCAGTTCGCTGATTCTGCATAAAAGGATTACAACAACCGTAGCAAAAGCCAAGGCGCTTCGTATGTATGTTGAACCTTTAATCACCAAATCGAAGCAGGATACAACACACAGCCGCAGGGTTGTTTTTAGTTACCTGCAAAACAAAGAGGCAGTATCGGAACTTTTCCGCGAAGTTTCACCTAAAATTATGGATCGTCCCGGAGGCTACACCCGTATCCTGAAAACCGGAAACCGTTTAGGTGATAATGCCGAAATGTGTATGATGGAATTGGTCGATTACAACGAAAATATGCTGGGTACCAAGGACAGCAAAAAAGCTTCGTCACGCCGTCGTCGGGGTGGTAAAAAGAAAGCCACCGAAAACGCAGTTGCAGCTAAACCAGCAGCAGCCGTAGCCGAAGAGCTTAAAGAAGAAGTGAAAGCTGCAGAGGAAGTTAAAAGTGAAGTTGCCGAAGAAGTAAAAACTGAAGCAACTGAACCAACAGCTGATACTGAAGAGAAGAAAGAAGAATAGTATCGACTTTATAACATAAAAAAGGTTGGCCCTCGGGTCAACCTTTTTTGTGTTCAAATGAATCAAAATCGATTAATAAACGATAAAATGATTTATTCGGTCAACAAGTGCTTTGGCATGAATCGGTTTCTCAATAAAATCATCCATCCCTGCCTCAATACACAGCACTTTTTGTTCCTTAAATAAATTAGATGTAATAGCGAATATTGGGGTGTGTGATTCTTCTTCCAGCTGACGCATCCGCCTGGTGGTTTCAAATCCGTCCAACTCGGGCATATTAATGTCCATCAAAATCAAATCGTAACGATTTTCCTTGAATTTATTAAGCGCCGAATATCCGTTACTCGCAAAGTCGATGTCGAAATAACCGTCCAGATTAAATTTAAGTAGTAATCTGTTCCCCGCGTTATCATCCACGACCAGGATTTTCCTTTTTGCTAACATACTTTGTAATTGATCCAAAAATTATAATCTGCTATTTTCCCAGAAACAAATGTACGATCATTTGTATTAAATGTAAATACCTTGTGCAAGTAAAATAAAATATAATCATAATTTTGCACCGAGTGTATTTCTCGAAAGTGTAAAATGCTATAGATTAAAAATCAATTAAATATGAGTGACGATCAAAAAATAATATTTTCGATGTATAAAGTAAGCAAGGCTTACTCTCCACAGAAACAGGTAATAAAGGACATTTCGCTCTCTTTCTTTTTGGGTGCAAAAATCGGTATTATCGGTTTAAACGGATCGGGAAAATCGACTTTGCTTAAGATTATCGCCGGAGTTGAAAAATCATTCAATGGTGAAGTGGTTTTTTCGCCAGGATACAGCGTGGGCTATCTTGAACAGGAACCGGCACTCGATGATAATAAAACAGTGCTCGAAACGGTTCAGGAAGGGGTTCAGGAAATTATGGATCTACTCAGGGAATACGAAGAAATCAATAAGAAGTACGAGCTGCCCGAAGTGTATGAAGATGCCGAAAAGATGGATAAACTGATGAACAGACAGGCAGAACTGCAGGAGCGAATCGATCAGACCGATGCATGGAATATCGATAACACCCTCGAAAGAGCCATGGATGCACTGAGATGTCCCGATGGAAGTGAAAAGGTGGC
Organism: Roseimarinus sediminis; assembly: GCF_050433125.1. Taxonomy (NCBI): domain Bacteria; kingdom Pseudomonadati; phylum Bacteroidota; class Bacteroidia; order Marinilabiliales; family Prolixibacteraceae; genus Roseimarinus; species Roseimarinus sediminis. Next base: position 232,701 of record NZ_JBNPXV010000006.1, read on the forward strand.
TGTGTTATCGGGTGGAGAGCGCAGGAGGGTAGCCTTGTGTCGTTTACTCTTGCAGCAACCCGATGTATTGTTGCTCGACGAACCGACCAACCACCTCGATGCCGAATCGGTACAATGGCTCGAAATGCATCTTCAGCAATACAAGGGGACTGTTATTGCCATTACGCACGACCGCTATTTCCTCGACAATGTTGCGGGATGGATACTCGAACTCGATCGTGGTGAAGGCATCCCTTGGAAAGGTAATTATTCTTCATGGCTCGAGCAGAAAACAAAACGCCTTGAACAGGAGGAAAAAGGAATGTCGAAACGACGCAAAACACTTGAACGGGAACTGGAGTGGGTACGTATGGCACCCAAAGCCCGACATGCCAAATCGCGGGCGCGTTTGAATGCCTATGAATCGCTGATGAATGAGGATGTAAAGGAACGGGAGCAAAAGCTCGAACTGTTTATTCCCAATGGCCCTCGATTAGGCGATAAAGTGATCGAAGCACATCAGGTCTCAAAAGCTTTCGGTGAAAAACTGTTGTTCGAAAACCTTGAGTTTACACTTCCACCCAACGGAATTGTAGGGATTATTGGCCCCAACGGAGCTGGTAAAACGACCTTGTTTCGTATGATAATGGGAATGGAACAGGTCGATAAGGGAACCTTCTCGGTGGGTGATACCGTGGAGCTGGGCTATGCCGACCAGACCCATACCGCCATCGATCCCGAGAAAACCGTGTATGAGGTAATTTCGGGCGGACAGGATGAAGTAATGGTTGGCGGACGTTTAATTAACGCCAGGGCCTATGTTTCAAAATTCAACTTTGGAGGAGCCGATCAGGAGAAAAAATGTGGTATCCTGTCGGGAGGGGAGCGTAACCGACTGCACCTGGCGCTTACGTTGAAATCGGGGGCCAATGTCCTGTTGCTCGACGAACCTACCAACGACATCGACGTAAATACCCTGCGTGCACTCGAAGAGGGACTTGAAAACTTTGCAGGATGTGCTGTGGTAATCTCGCACGACCGTTGGTTCCTCGATCGCATTGCAACGCACATTTTGGCCTTTGAAGGCGATTCGCAGGTGAAATTCTTCGAAGGCTCGTTCACCGAATACGAAGAGAATAAAAAGAAACGTCTGGGCGATATTACGCCAAAGAAGATTAAATACAAGAAATTACTGAAAGACTAAAGTCCTGCCAAATTCTAAAACGCCTCTGCATTTGATGCCGGGGCGTTTTTTTTCTACCTGTGCAACTTCTTTTTTTATTCTATTGTGAAAATAAAGCGCTGCGAAATATTCACTTCCAGTTTTTTGTTGTGGCATTAGATTTGTTATGCATTGTATTCTATGAACATATCGATCGTATCTTATTTGAAGTGCTGATTGATATTGATTAATCCGGAGACCGGCCAGATCATTAATTTTAAAGCATTCAACGTAGAATGAATTCACCAGCTAAAAAAGATAAATATGAAAACAAAGGTACCTGTAATCCGTGTTATTCTTCCGGTAATTTTACTTTCGCTACTGACGGCCTGTGCTACCCCCATGGCCGTTATCCGAATGAATCCTGAATCGGAACACTTAAACTGGAACTATGGACAGGCTTATGCTGCAGATACTGTAGCCGGTATTATTGTGGAAGCGGCATTTGATAAAGCCACCAAAGAACATCAGGTTTTTGATGTGGCGGTAGTGAATGGTTCCAACCTCGATTTTCTTGTCGATCCTTCGGGCTTTTATATCGAAGATGTGACTTTTGCTCATGAACAGACAACAAGCATAAAAGCGATCGATCCTGAAATGATGTTGCTAAACATCGACAAGCAGTTATCGAAAGACGAAGCAAACTCGAAGAATGCTGCAGTTGGAATGGCTGTAGCCGCCGGTGCACTGGTTGCTGCCTCGGTTGCAGTTGCAGTAATCGATGATGATCAGCATCATTACCATCGATCTCCCGATCCCGACCTGATGCTGGCAGCTCCGATAATAATTGGTGCAGCCGCTGATGACGAGGTAGTTTCGTATGCATCGCCGCTCGAACAGCAGCGTGAACTATGGGAAAGGGCAACTATCAGGAAGACAACGCTCAAGCCCGGATATAAAATCGAAGGAAAAGTTTATTTCCCACGCTTTGAAAAACCCGGTCGTTATGTCTTAAAGCTGCCCGTCGACGATCAGCTTGTAGAAATCACCTTTGTACAGCTGAATTTCATGCCCGATAAATAGTGGTTTAGACTTATTCCCCCCTGTGCTCCTGTACATATTCCGAGGGGGTTTTTCCATAGGCCTTACTGAAACATTTACTGAAGTATTTTGGATCACTAAAGCCTACCATGTATGCAACTTCGGCAATCTGAAAGTGCTTCTTCTCCAATATTTGGGCAGCACGTTTCAAACGATGCATTTTTACAAATTCGACCAACGACATTCCGGTAAGATTTTTTACTTTCTTTAATACGGTTGAATGGCTGAGATTCATTTTTTCAACCATGGAAGAAACATCAAAATCGGATTCCGACAAGTGATCGTCGAGTAGCTGATTGATGCGCGTCAGAAATTTCTCATCGGCCGAAGAGATTTCGATGTCGCGTGGTTTCAGGAAAATTTGTTTGCTAAAGATTTCAGTAAGCAATTTTCTGTTATTTAGCAGCTGATCGATTTGAGAACGCAATACTTCGAGTTGGAAAGGTTTGCTGACATACAAATCGGCACCACGCTGATAGCCTTCGATCTTGTTTTCATCGGCGGCTTTGGCCGTGAGCAGAATAATGGGTATGTGTTTCGTTTTTTCGTTGTTTTTCAATGTTTCACACAGTTCCAGTCCATCGGTGTTGGGCATCATCAAATCGGAAATGATGATCTGGGGAAGCAGTTCAAAAGCTTTCTCAATACCTTTCATCCCATCGTAGGCTGTAATTACGTTGAAGCGATCTGATAAACTTCCGGCCAGATAGGAGCACAAATCTTTATCATCTTCAACCAGCAATAGTTTGGGGAGATCCTGCTGGTAATCGGCGATAATGGCTGGTTGAGTATTTTGCTCGGGCTCTTTTTCCATCGACAAGATCTTCGACAAGGGCTGAACCGGATTTTCAGCCAGTTTTTTATCTTTTATATGACTATGACCGGCAGGAATGAAGAGTGAAAAGGTAGCTCCTTCGCCCAGCTTACTTCGTGCTTCAATTCGTCCCTGATGTAAGTCGATGTATTCTTTTACGATGGAAAGACCAATGCCCGATCCCGATTGTTCTTTATTGGATGCTGTTTTACTTTGATAGAATCGGTGGTAGATATTCTGAATTTCGTTGGGTGCAATGCCCGGACCAGTATCTGAAATCTCGATACAAAACCATTGTTTGGAGCTTTTTATTTTTTTTCTTTTTAATCTTTCAATTTTCGTAAGTGTCTCCCCCTGTTTCGAAAGTGTAATGGAAATGCTTCCTTTCGATGGAGTGAACTTATAAGCATTTGATATTAGATTGTAAATGGCCGTGGTAATCATTTCCGAGTCGATCCACATTGTTTCATCAGGATCAATTTCACAATTAAAACTCAGGGTAATCTCTTTATTCAAGGCTTTTTGAAGGAAATAGCTGATGATTTCCTTCAAAAATGAAACGGCATTGACCTGACTGTAAACGGGTTCAACTCCGCCCTTGTCGATTTTTCGAAGTTGCAAAAGCTGGTTGGTTAAGTGAAGTAATCGGTTTACATTGCGCGATACGAGCTGAAGGCTTGTGCGCGATTTTTCATCGATCACTCCGTTGCGTATTACTTCTTCCAGCGGGTTGCTAATCAGGGTAAGGGGTGTTCTGATTTCGTGCGAGATATTGGTGAAGAAACGCATTTTTGCTTCCGTATTTTCAATCAGGTTGGTGCGTTCGATGTGTTCGATAAGCAGGCGGTTCTTATCGGCCACACCAATCAGTGTATAACGTCGGAATAACAACAGACCAATAATCACAATCAATACATAGAAAGCATAAAACCAGTTGCTTCTCCAGAAAGGAGGAAGCATTTCTATTTCAAGTTCGGTGGGTGTTTCATTCCAGATCCCCTCGTTATTGGTCGATTTTACCTGAAAAATATAATCGCCTTCCCACAGGTTGGTGTAGGAGGCAATGTGCTCGTTGTTTTCGAGATAACGCCATTCGTCGTTGTATCCAAGCAGGCGATAGGCATAACTTACTCCATCAAGGTGGTTGAAATGGAGATCGGAAAATTCGATGCTGAAATCCTTATGTCGATGGGAAAGGGTGATTTTATCAGCCCTGGAGATGTCCTGATCAAGAATTATCTTTCCTTTAACTTCCTGATGAGGAAAAACTTCCATGTTGGCGACCTTCAGACTCGATATTACCACCTTCGAAGGATTCTGATTTCCTGTAATTTCAGATGGATCGAAGAAGGTGAGGCCGTTCACTCCGCCAAAAAACATTTTCTTGTTTTGGTTGGCATAAAAAGCATTGGAGTGAAATTCATTACTTTGTAATCCGTCGTTTGTGTTGTAGTTTTTAAAAGTGCGGTTCTTTTTATTAAACTTCGAAAGCCCCTTTGTTGTGCTTATCCACAGGTTGCCCTCCACGTCCTCAAGTATGCCATAAATCAAATTGGCTGGTAGTCCTTCCTTTTCAGTAAAGGCTTCAAACCGAGCTCTTCCTTTATATAATTCAGACCATTGCGTTGAATCGCTATGTAAATCAAGTCGGTTGAGTCCACCTCCTGTGCCTATCCACATTACACCCTCAGCATCTTCGTAGATACAGTAAACATCGTTGTGCAGCAGACCGTTATTCTTATCATACGATACAAAGTTGTTGTATCCGTTTTTGATCATTCCAAGGGGGACCACGTTTAATCCGCGCCCTTTTGTACCAACCCAAAGGTTTTCAAGCTGATCATCGTAAATTGAAAGAATAATGTCACCACTCAGGGTTCGGGTATCGTCGGGCTGATTGGAATAAAAGGAGATCGTGCTTTTGTTTTGATCGAGCAGTCCTAGTCCCTGTCCCCAGGTTCCCAGCCATATCGCACCTTCCTGATCCTGATGCAGGGCAAAAGCAAAACCGCCGGTATAGAGGGTTTGGAAACCACTTTCGGGGCGATACGAAACCAAATTGTTCGAAGCAGTTCCTATCCAGAGTGTCTCGTCCTTGTCGAGGAGTAGGGAAATGATCTCGTTCGATGCCATTCCGTCGCCATAGGGAATCTGATTAAAATGACGGGTGCTTATGGTATTATCGGGGTTAAAGCGCAAATAATCGAGCCCGTTGAATGCAGTTCCAACCCAAACAGTGTTGTTTTTTCCGGTAATGGCGGTTACCATATTGGTAGTGAGGCTTTGACCCGACACAGAGTTGATCTCAAGGTGATTAAATTTCTTTCTGAAGAGGTCGAGTGTAACAGCTCCGCGGCTCTCAGTACCCAACCAGAGGATTCCATTGGTGTCGATCAGCATTGAGTTGATGATGTTGTCGCCCACCTGCGAAGCAAACGACTGGTCGGCAAAATGATCGGACAAATTGCCTGAAGGATCAATTAAGACAACGCCTGCTCCTCTGGTTGCTGCCCAGATGTTTCCGTCATGATCACACAAAACTTTCTCAATCCAGCTTGTGCCTGGGATGCTCCATTCAGGGGCATCATTCAGAATTTCAACTTTGCTGATGATTTCACCTTCAATGTTTAAAATGGCCATTCCCTCAGAAGTTCCAACCCAGATTCTTCCTTTGAGGTCGTATTCCAGAGAGTTGATTTTTGCTACATTGAGTATGCCTAAGTCAACCTGGGTAAATGAAAGGTCTTTCTCATTGAAAATAAATAAACCTTTGAATGATCCTGCCAGGTAACTATGCTTGCTGATTGACTGAAGGGTCACCATCGATATGGCCGACCTGTCGTAAGGGAGCAGGGCGCCTTTTGCATCGAGATAGGCCGAGTTTTTCGACAGGTTGGTAAAATTATACTGATTGCTGTTGTTCGGAACAGGAACGCCTTTGAATAGGCCCTGGCTTGTGCAAACCAAAATTGAATTATCATCGCGTTGTTCTACATGGCTAACGGTACCATCCATCAGGTTGAGCTGATTCATCCTGATAAAACGATTTTCATTTTTAATGTAGTAATTCAATCCGCCCCCGCGGGTACCAATGAATAAGTTACCTGTAGCCGAAGTGCTTAGAAAAATAACTTCGTTGTTACTCAGCGACGCACTGTCGTCAGGAGCGTTTTTATAAGTAATGAAGCGGTATCCGTCGAAACGGTTGAGACCATCCTTTGTTCCCATCCAGATAAAACCCTCAGCATCCTGTGTGATCGACAGTACCGATGATTGTGATAATCCTTCGTGGGTCGAATAGTTTTTGAAACGCAGATTGGAATAGCTTTCTTTCTCGAAGGCAAAAAGGACTGTTATCATTGGCAACAATAACAGGGTAAGGATAAATTTTCGTTTCATCATTAGGTTTTCATTAGTCAAACAAAAATAGAAAAAGTTTTTGCAACCGATTGCAAATGTACCTGTGCTTTCTTTATCTTTGTTCCCATTCTTTGATAAAAGTCAGCATTTTTGAAAAAAGAAACAACAATTTATGATATTGCCAGGGAACTGAAGCTTTCAGCCTCGACGGTGAGCCGTGCACTTAAAGGGAGCAAGGTGATCAACAGTGAAACACGAATTAAGGTGCAACAATGCGCAGAGGAACTGGGATATCGAAGTAATTCATTTGCACGGAATTTACGAACACAACGAACAAATACCATTGGAATAATCGTTCCGCGTCTCGACAGTAGTTTTATGTCGGCTTGTCTGGCTGGCATGGAAGAAGTATGCAATGAAAGGGGATTTAATACCATCATTAGTCAGTCGAGAGAATCGGTTGAACGGGAAGCACAAAATAGTATTACCATGTTTAATAACAGGGTGGATGGTGTTATTGTCTCGTTAACCGCTGAAAGCAGCGATTTGTCTTATTTTAAACGTTTCGATGAAAAGCAGGTACCACTTGTTTTTTTCGATCGTGTTCCTGAAAATACCCGACACATGAGTTTTGTGATTGATAATTTCAGAAGTGCTTACGATGCGACACGGCATTTAATTGAGCAGGGGTGTTCGCAATTGGTTCATCTTACACTGAACTCCACATCGAATGTTTATATCGATCGTAAAAAGGGCTTTGAAGCAGCAGTGAATGACTGCGGGAACTGTTCCGGCAAAGTGGTCTTTCTCGACTCGCTGACCTTTGAAAAGGGGAAGGAAGTTGCTCAGAGCTTACTGGCTAAACTGCCTGATGGTATTTTTGCGGCCAACGATATCGTTGCAGCAGCCTGTATTGTGAGTCTGACAGAAAAAGGGATTAAGATTCCCGACGAGCTGGCGGTTGTCGGCTTCAACAACGATCCGGTGGCAAGCATTGTTCAACCGGGCCTGACAACAGTTGCTTATCCCGGAAAAAGAGCAGGGATGCTGGCAGCCGGCAGCCTGATTGAATGTATAAAGAGAGAAGGTGAACCTTCATCAGCAGGACGCAGGGAAATGCTGAAAGCACAATTAATAATTCGGGCATCTTCGATACGTAAAACAAACAATAACAATCAATAAAACCTAAAAACAATCAACGGTGAAAATCAAAATCATTTTAGTGTTTGTTCTAAGCGCTATGGCTTTTTTTACAAAAGCTGAAGACGGATATGAACTCTGGTTACGATACCAGCCTGTTGGAGACAAATACCTGCAGGAAAATTACAGAAACAATATCCAGCAAATTGTATTTGAGCAAAGCTCTCCAACTTTTGAAGTTATTGAAAATGAATTGGAAAAAGGCCTTTCCGCTTTACTTGAACGTACGGTGGAAAAAACAGCAGAAATTTCAAGACCTGGAATTTTAGCCGGTACTCCATCGGGTTCAAAAATAATACAGTCGCTCCGGCTCAATGATGAATTGGGAGCACTCGGCCCTGAAGGCTATCTGATTACTTCGCGGGTAATCGATGGTCATAAAATGATCGTAATCGCTTCGGAAGGAGAAACGGGTGTTCTATACGGAACCTTTCATTTTTTGCGTTTATTACAAAGTGAGCGCAGTATTGAAAACTGTTATATCAGTGAAAAGCCGGCTACAACTCATCGCCTGCTGAATCACTGGGATAATCTGGATCGTACCGTTGAGCGCGGCTACGCCGGTTTTTCAATTTGGGACTGGCATAAATTGCCCGACTACATCGATCCACGATATCATGACTATGCACGTGCCAATGCTTCAATCGGAATCAATGGCACGGTAGTGAGTAATGTCAATGCCAATGCGCTGATTCTTACGCCTCAGTATCTGCAAAAAATTAAGGGCCTTGCTGAAGTTTTCCGTCCTTATGGGATAAAGGTTTATCTGACCGCCCGCTTTAGTGCCCCCATCGAAATTGGAGGACTCGAAACGGCCGATCCGCTGAATGAAGAAGTTCGAAGCTGGTGGAAAAATAAAGTGGATGAAATTTATTCGTTCATTCCCGATTTTGGTGGCTTTCTGGTGAAGGCCAATTCCGAAGGACAACCTGGTCCACAGGATTATGAACGCAGCCATGCCGAAGGTGCCAATATGCTGGCCGAAGCGCTGGCTCCTCACAGAGGAGTAGTAATGTGGAGGGCTTTCGTTTACAGTCACGAAGTCCCCGACGACAGAGCCAAACAAGCTTATAACGAGTTCAAACCACTCGATGGAAGTTTCCGGGAGAATGTGTTTGTACAGGTGAAAAACGGTGCCATCGATTTTCAACCCCGTGAACCCTTTCATCCACTGTTTGGTGCAATGGATCAAACGCCGCTAATGATGGAATTTCAGATTACGCAGGAATACCTGGGCTGTGCTACCCATTTGGTTTATCTGGCCCCGCTGTTTGAAGAAAATCTGCAGTCGGACACCTATGCAAGGGGGAAAGGTTCGACGGTTGCCCGTGTGATAGACGGCTCGCTGCACCAAAATGAAATTACCGGTATGGCAGGTGTTTCCAACATCGGAACCGACCGTAACTGGACCGGTCATCCATTCGGACAAGCCAACTGGTATGCCTTTGGACGTATGGCCTGGAATCCACAACTCAGTTCAGCAAGCATTGCCGATGAATGGCTTCGTATGACCTTTACAAACAATCAAGGCTTTATCGAAGCGGTTAAGGAAATGATGCTTAAGTCAAGAGAAACCGCTGTGAATTATATGACGCCGCTTGGTCTTCATCATCAAATGGCATGGGATCATCACTGGGGACCCGGCCCCTGGGTGAACATAGGCCGTCCCGACTGGACATCAGCTTACTATCATCGTGCTGATTCTGCAGGAATTGGTTTTGACCGTTCGGCTGCCGGTAGCAATGCTGTAGCTCAATATTTCCCTGAAATAGAGAAAATGTTTGGAGACATTGAAAAGTGTCCAGAGGAATATCTGTTGTGGTTTCATCATGTACCCTGGGATTACCGAATGAAGTCGGGACGTAGCTTGTGGAATGAAATGTGCAAAAAATATTACGACGGAGCGGCAACGGTGAAGCAAATGCAGGAAACGTGGAATAAGATGGAGCCCTATATCGATCAGGAACGCCATCATCATGTTAAGCAATTGCTGGCAATACAGGCCGATGAGGCAGTGTGGTGGAGAAATGCGCTGCTTTTATATTTTCAGCAATACTCCAAAATGCCGATTCCCGAGGAATATGAGAAACCCGATAAAACACTGGAATACTATCAGAATCTTCAGTTTCATTATGTGCCGGGTATTTAACTAATAAAAATTGGAAAAATTTATAGAACGTTTTCATGAGTTATCTTGATCAATTATTTCAACTGGAAGGAAAAGTTGCCGTATTAACCGGTGGCGGTGGAGTTTTGGCTTCAGAAATAGGAAGCGGCCTGTCGAAAGCAGGGATGAAAATAGTATTTATCGATATCAACGAACAGGCGGCTATTGAAGCAGCTAAGCGGATCGAAGCCATGGGCGGTGAAGCCATGGGACTTCAATCGAACGTACTCGATCTGGATGCCTTGCGAGCGACAAAAGACCGGGTGCTTGAAAAATACGGACAAGTCGATTTGCTGCTTAATGCGGCAGGAGGTAATCTGCCCGGAGCCACCATTCCCGAGGACAAGAACATTTTCGACTTGCAGGTGGGCGATCTCGACAAGGTGACCGATCTTAATTTCAAGGGCACAGTGTTGCCTTCGATGGTTTTTGGAGAAGTAATGGCCAGTCAGCGTTCGGGAAATATTATCAACATCTCAAGCATGGCAGCTCTGCAGTCAATCACCCGCGTGGTGGGCTATTCAGCAGCCAAAGCAGCTGTTTCGAATTTTACTTCATGGATGGCCATGGAGATGGCCATGAAATTTGAAGGTTCGGTACGGGTCAATGCCATTGCACCGGGCTTTTTTATTGGGAATCAGAACCGCGATGTGTTGCTTAATCCAGATGGTTCATTAACCCAAAGGAGCCATAAGGTTATTGCAAATACTCCCATGGGGCGTTTTGGTGAGGCACATGAGTTAACAGGTGCTGTGCTTTTTCTTGCCAGCGAATCGGCTTCATTTGTTACCGGTGTGGTTTTGGCTGTCGACGGTGGTTTCAGCACTTTTAGTGGTGTATAAATTGAAGGAATAAAGGAAAAAGCCATTGGTCATTGAGTGATGGTACATTCAAATTAGCAATAACAGGTATGAAATTTATTTATTCATGGCGCTGGTTTGGTCCAAACGACCGGATTCAGCTTTCACAAATTAAACAGGCGGGTGCAAGTGCTGTAGTAACAGCCTTACATCAGATTCCTGTTGGCGAAATATGGGAGAAGAATGACATTCTTGAGCGAAAGCAATTGATTGAAGCAGCTGGTTTGCAATGGGAGGTGGTTGAAAGCCTTCCTGTTAGCGAAGACATTAAAAAGCACAGTGGAAATTATTTGCAACACATAACGAATTATAAAAAATCGATTGAGAATCTGGCCGCATGTGGTATCAATACCATCTGTTATAATTTTATGCCCGTACTCGACTGGTCACGTACCCGGCTCCGCCTCGATTTACCCGACGGAAGCTATACCTCAGGTTTTGAGCTGTATCAGTTTGCAGCCTTCGACCTCTTTATACTGGGCAGGGAGAATGCACACAGCGATTACCCGGAAGAAGTGATCACAAAGGCACAGGAATTTCTTTATAACCTGGAGGAAGAAAAAGTGCAGGAGCTGAAGGATACCATTTTGTATGGTCTTCCCGGTTCAATGCAGACCTATTCGATGGAAGAATTTAAGCAGCTGCTTGCCAGTTACGAAGGAATCGATCGGAAGAAGCTGAAAGAAAATCTTCACTTCTTTCTCAATTCAATAGTACCCGTGGCTGAAAAAAATGGGATTAAAATGGCTGTTCATCCCGACGATCCGCCATGGAATCTTTTGGGGCTGCCACGCATTGTCAGCACGATTGACGATCTGACGGAAATTGTTAACATGATTCCTTCACCGTCGAATGGAGTGACCTTGTGCACCGGATCACTCGGGGTAGGCCATTTCAACAGGCTGCCTGAGATCGCAGCTCAAATTGCACCCCACATTCATTTTGTTCATCTGCGGAATGTGGTGCGCGATAGCAGTTTGAATTTCAGGGAAGAGAGCCTCTTTGACGGGGACGTCGACATGCTTGAAGTGGTGAAAGTGCTGGTAAAGGAAGGAAAGCGCAGGGAGGCCGAAGCGGGAATTGAATGCCTGCTACCGCTCCGTCCCGATCATGGACACCAGATGCTTGATGATGTTGGAAAGGAGAACTATCCGGGTTACAGTTTATATGGACGAATGAAAAACCTGGCCGAGATCAAAGGACTAACCCTGGGACTTATCAATATGTTGAACTCGTAGCAGTTGCCATTGCAAATGGTGCAAAGCCAGGTGAATCAGCTTCAGTTTAGTGCCTGTTCAATGTCATCAATTAAATCGCTGATCCCTTCAATGCCAACCGAAAGGCGCATCATGCCAGGTCGTATGCCCATCGACAGGCGTTCGGCAGCCGGGAACTCAACGTATATGGTCGACCAGGGATGGATGATCAGGCTCTTATTATCGTTCAGGTTGGTGGCTCTTCGGACGATCCTTAGCCGGTTCATGAATTCGAAACAGGCGGCTTCCGATTCAAGGTCAAAGGTGAGGATGGCTCCGGGTTGGTGATTGAAATACTGCCCGCTTCGCTCATAGAAAGGCGAGGAGGGGAGTGCCGGATAATTTACCGACACAACAGAAGAATGCTTCTCAAGATAAGCACCCAGTTCAAGACAATTGTTCACACATCTTTCAACCCTTAACTCAAGCAGATCGAGACCCAGTAGCTGGAAATAGGCCGAATGGGCAGTCATACAGGCCCCTGTATTTCTGAATATGTTTTTTTTGAGTCTTGCAAAAAAGGTATCTTTTTGAAGTTTGGGCACATAAGCCGACAGGTGAGGATGATTGTTCCAGTTGTAGGAGCCATAATCTACAATGATTCCTCCAATGGAAGTGGCACCGCCTGAAATAAATTTGGTGGTCGACATTACTTCGATGTCGATTCCGGCAGCACGGGCATCAAAGGTAACAGGCGGGGTAAGCGTACTGTCGGCCATTAGCACCAGCTGATGTTTTACAGCTAACTTTTTCAATAAGCCAATATTGGGAATCTCGAGTTGAGGGTTGGTTACCGTCTCAAAATAAATGAGCCTGGTTTTATCATCAATCAGTGCTTCAATGGATGCTTCATCTTCGAGATTGGCAAAACGCGTGCTGATCCCTATTTTAGGCAATGTTTCGTTGAAAAGTGCATAGGTATGACCAAAGAGCCTGTTTCCGGCAATGATGTTGTCACCTGCTTCACAAAGATTTAACAAGCTGTTTGAAATGGCTGCCATGCCTGATGAAACTGCCAGTACCTGATGAGCTCCGCTAAGTTCCCTGATCTTCTTTTCTAAATACAGTACCGTTGGATTTCCGGTGCGTGAGTATACGTGTGCCGGCAATTCGCCCCTGAAATTGGCAGCAATGTCCTCTGCCCGTTCAAATTCGAAGGCAACCGATTCGTATATTGGCATATGCAGGGCACGATAGGGATCGTTGGAAGGAAAGGCGATATTCAGTGAACGAGTGGTAAAACTTTTTTTGCTCATAGGTCTGTGGTGCTTTACAAAGGATGTATTGATATCGAATTTGTGCTTTAATAAACCGTAGGGGCCCCTTAAAGTTTAATTCGTTAATTTTTGCATAAAAAAATCCGCCATGATTTTGACGGATTTTTTTATGCTTTATTGTTTATTCGCAACTGCCTTTTTCACCGGTTGCTTTTTCAATGTACCATTTGAGTTCATAGGACGAAGGCCGTTCGATGGGCAAGCCGTACAGACGGTCCATTACCAGCGAGGCCAGTACGCCAAGTGCTCTTGAAACACCAAACAGCACAGTATAGAAGGTATATTCCTTGATACCATAGTGATAAAGTAAGGAGCCGGAATAGGCATCTACATTGGGCCATGGATTCTGGATCTTTCCTATGCTGCCGAGTATTGGCGGCACCACATCGTAAAGGTTGTTTACGGTGTTGATCAGGGGGTCATTCTTAATGTATTTGTCGGCAAATTCTTTTTGCGCCGTAAAGCGTGGATCGGTTTGGCGCAGCACAGCATGTCCGTATCCCGGAACAACACGACCATTGCTAAGTGTTTTTTTCACATAATCAGCCAATTGTTCTTTTGTTGGTTCCTGCGTATCCAGTTCATCCATCAGTTCAAAAATCCAGTGAATAACATCCTGGTTGGCATATCCGTGCAGTGGTCCGGCAAGACCCAGCATTCCGGCAGTAAAGGCATAATATGGGTTACTTAGCGCCGAACCAACAAGGTGGGTGGTATGTGCTGAAACATTACCTCCTTCGTGGTCCGAATGGATCACCATGTAAAGTCGAAGCAGTCGTTTCACTTCTTCCGAATCGTGTCCCATCATGTGAGCCAGGTTACCAGCCCAGTCAAGGCGTGGATCAGGTTCAATGTGTTTTCCGTTGAAGAAATTACGTCGGTAAATATAGGCTGCAATACGCGGCAGTTTGGCAATCAGATTCATTACGTCGTCGTAAATGAAATCCCAGTAATATTTTTTGTTTACACCTGAGCGATATGCTTTTTGGAACACCGATTCGGTAGCCATCGACAGAATGGCGGAACTGAACTGGGTCATCGGACGTGAATTTTTTGGCAGTGCATCAATCACATCGAAAACATGCTGAGGTACATGCGAACGGGTTGACCAGTCTTTCGACAGGTTCATCACATCTTCTTCTTCGGGAATTTCACCAATCAGTAACAAATAAAATAAACCTTCGGGCAGTGGTTCTCCCTCGGGGGTAAGCCGGGGCAGTTTTTGTCGTAGTTCAGGAATGGTGTATCCTCTGAAACGAATTCCCTCGTTGGGATCAAGTTTCGAAGTGTCGGTAATTAAACTGGGTACGCCTTTCATACCGGTCATCACCTGCCCTACGGTGACATTGGCAATAACTTTATCGCCGTGTTCTTTTTTTAATCGGTTGTACTCGGCAATGCATTTGCTGGCTTTGTTGTAGAAGCGGCTTTTAATGTATTCCATATTGGTTTGTTTTATTAGATTTCTGTTAATGTATGTTCCGTATTACTTCATCAGCAAATTGTGATGTGGTCAGAAGGGTCGAACCCTCCATGAGTGCATGAAGGTCGGAAGTTACCCTTCGCTTTGAGAAGGTGTGTTCCAACGCGTCATAGATGTGTTCCGCGGCCTTGTCCCATCCCATGTATTCCAGCATCATGGCAGCCGAAAGTATCAGCGAACTGGGATTGGCTTTTCCCGAACCTGCGATATTGGGTGCTGTTCCATGGGTTGCTTCAAAGATGGCATATCCGCTGGAATAGTTGATGTTTGCACCCGGTGAAATTCCAATTCCACCAACCATGGCAGCCAGTTGATCGGAGATGTAGTCGCCGTTCAGATTCATGGTGGCAATTACAGAATGATCGAAAGGACGCAAAAGGCTTTCCTGTAAAAAAGCATCGGTAATCACATCCTTGATAATTACTTTGCCGTCGGCTTTGGCTTTATCGATTGCCTTTTGTGCAACTTCAGGGCTTTCTTCGCCTGCAATGGCAAGGTATTGTCGCCAGGTAAATGTTTGTTCCGCAAATTCTTTTTCTGCTACCGTATATCCCCAGTTTTTAAAGGCACCTTCGGTGAATTTCATGATATTGCCTTTGTGTACAAGGGTTACCGAAGGAAGCTGATGTTTAACGGCAAAATGAATGGCAGCACGAACCAGTCGTTCTGAGCCTTCTTTCGAAATGGGTTTAATGCCGAACGATGAACTTTCGGGGAAGCGTATTTTGCCGGTATCGAAATTTTCTTCCAGCAGTTTTTTGAATTTTGCTCCCTCTTCAGTTCCCGTCATGAATTCGATTCCGGCATAAATGTCTTCGGTATTTTCACGAAAAATATGCATGTCGACCATCGACGGAAAGCGGATGGGTGAGGGGACTCCTTTGAACCATCTGACAGGTCGGAGGCAAACGTACAAATCGAGTTCCTGACGTAAAGCCACGTTCAGCGATCTGATTCCTCCTCCAACCGGTGTGGTAAGCGGGCCCTTAATTCCGATAATGTATTCTCTGAAGGCTTCCAGGGTTGCTTCGGGTAGCCATTCATGATTTTGCTGGTACGATTTTTCACCGGCCAGTACTTCAAACCAGTCGATTTTTCTATTCGCACCATACGAAGCTTCAACCGCCGCATCGACAATTCTTTGGGTAGGCCCTGAAATGTCTTTGCCTATTCCATCGCCTTCGATAAAAGGAATGATTACCTTATCGGGAACCTTGAGTTTTCCGTCTTCTATTCTGATTTTATCGCTCATTTTCAATAGTCGTGATGGTCCTTGCTGTTCTTATTTAAACTTAAGTTTCAGGTTGTCGTTCAATGCTTCAAGAAACTGTTCAGTGCTTAAATAGTGTTCTTCTTTTAAATCTTTTCCGTGAATAATAAGTGCCAGGTCTTTGGTCATCTGGCCACTTTCGACCGTTTCGACACATACCTGTTCGAGGGTCTCAGCAAAATTGATCAGTTCAGGGGTATTGTCAAGTTTTCCTCTGAATGCCAGTCCGCGTGTCCACGCAAAGATGGAAGCAATGGGATTGGTCGAAGTTGGTTTCCCCTGCTGATGCATACGATAATGCCGGGTTACTGTTCCGTGTGCAGCTTCGGCTTCCATGGTTTTACCATCGGGAGTAACCAATGTTGAAGTCATGAGTCCTAGTGAACCGAAACCCTGGGCAACGGTGTCTGATTGTACGTCGCCATCGTAGTTTTTACAGGCCCACACAAAGCCGCCTTCCCACTTCATGGCAGCAGCCACCATGTCGTCAATCAGCCGGTGTTCGTAAGTAATGTTGGCAGCTTCGAACTGTTCTTTGAATTCGCTTTCGAAAACTTCCTCGAAAATATCTTTAAAACGGCCATCGTATTTTTTCAGGATGGTGTTTTTTGTGCTCAAATAAAGCGGCCACTTTTTATCGAGTGCCTGGTTCATGCATGAGCGGGCAAAACCTCTGATTGAATCATCGTTGTTGTACATGGCCATGGCAATGCCGTCACCTTCAAAGTCGTAAACATCGAACGATTGTGGTGCACTGCCATCCTCCGGTGTGAAAGTGATGGTCAGTTTTCCTCTTCCCTTGGTTACAAAGTCGGTGGCGCGGTACTGATCGCCAAAAGCATGACGGCCGATGCAGATGGGCTTTGTCCATCCGGGTACCAGGCGTGGAATATTATTGATAATTATGGGCTCACGGAATACTGTTCCACCGAGAATATTGCGTATTGTTCCGTTGGGAGACCTCCACATTTGTTTAAGACCAAATTCTTCTACTCTGGCTTCGTCGGGTGTGATGGTTGCACACTTAATGCCAACTCCGTATTTTTTAATGGCATTGGCCGCATCGACGGTTATTTGGTCGTCGCTGGCATCGCGGCTTTCGATCCCCAAATCGTAATACCTGATATCGATATCAAGATAAGGCAGAATCAGTTTTTCTTTAATAAAAGACCAGATCACACGGGTCATTTCGTCTCCGTCGAGTTCAACTACGGGATTTACTACTTTGATTTTGTTCATAGGTACTTCTTATTTCCGGTTTTGTTGTTTAATAAGATTCAATGCCGACCCGGCTTTGAACCATCCGATTTGTTGTTGATTATAGGTATGATTGCAGGCAATGGTAATTTTTTCACCATTGGCATGTACAATTTCAATATCGATGGTTTTACCCGGGGCAAACTGATCGAGATTAATGAAGTTGAAGGTATCGTCTTCTTCAATTTTATCGTAATCGCTTTCGTTTACAAAGGTAAGTGCCAACATGCCCTGTTTCTTCAGATTCGTTTCGTGAATCCTGGCAAAGGATTTTACAAGTACGGCCCTAACACCAAGGTGTCGGGGTTCCATGGCTGCATGTTCGCGCGATGATCCTTCTCCGTAGTTATGATCGCCCACAACAATGGTGGGAACTCCGTTGGCTTTGTATTGACGTTGTGTTACAGGAACTTCATCGTATTTCCCTGTAAGTTGCGATTTTACTTTGTTGGTGTCGTCGTTGAAAGCATTCACTGCTCCAATAAGACAGTTGTTTGAAATATTGTCGAGGTGTCCCCTGAAACGAAGCCAGGGTCCGGCCATCGAAATATGATCGGTTGTGCATTTGCCTTTGGCTTTAATGAGCAGGCGGGCTCCTGTAATGTTTTTTCCATCCCATGCTTCAAAAGGTGAAAGCAATTGCAGCCGTTGTGAGTCGGGCTTGACTACGACTTCGATGTCCGATCCGTCGGCAGCCGGGGCAACATAACCTGCATCTTCTACATCGAATCCTTTCGGCGGGAGTTCCCATCCGGTGGGTGGATCGAGTTTTACCTGTTCGCCTTTTTGGTTGGTGAGTGTATCGCTTACGGGATTAAAGCCCAGATTGCCGGCAATGGCCAATGCGGTGACCAGTTCGGGTGAACCAACAAAAGCATGGGTGTTGGGGTTCCCGTCGGCCCGTTTGGCAAAGTTGCGGTTAAACGAGTGTACAATGGTGTTTTTTTCACCTTTGTCGGCTCCTTCACGATGCCATTGACCAATACAGGGACCGCAGGCATTGGCAAAAACATTTCCGCCAATTTGAGTAAAGGTATCGATGAAACCATCTCTTTCGATGGTATATCTTACCTGTTCTGAGCCGGGAGTAATGGTGAACATCGATTTCACTTTCAGGTCTTTCTTTAAAGCCTGTTCGGCCAGCGAAGCAGCTCTCGAAATGTCTTCATACGATGAGTTGGTGCATGAACCAATGAGCCCTACTTCAATTTTTAATGGCCAGCCATTTTTCTCGGCTACTTCTTTCATTTTGCTGATAGGGGTAGCAATGTCGGGTGAGAAAGGTCCGTTGAGATGAGGTTCGAGCTCGGAAAGGTTGATCTCGATCACCTGATCGAAGTACTTTTCAGGTTCGGCGTATACTTCCGGATCTCCTGTCAGATAATCGGCTACCTGGTCGGCCAGGTCAACAACTTCTTTTCGTCCTGTGGCTGCGAGGTATCTTCGCATCGAATCATCATAGCCAAAGGTCGAAGTGGTTGCTCCAATCTCAGCTCCCATGTTACAAATGGTTCCTTTACCAGTACATGAGAGCGACTGAGCCCCTTCGCCAAAATATTCTACAACACAACCGGTACCTCCTTTTACAGTAAGGATTCCGGCTACCTTCAGAATGATGTCTTTGGGTGCTGCCCAACCATTGAGTTTTCCACTTAATTTGACACCGATCAAGCGGGGCATTTTCAGTTCCCATGGCATGCCGGCCATCACATCCACCGCATCGGCACCACCAACTCCAATGGCTATCATGCCCAGGCCACCTGCATTTACGGTGTGTGAATCGGTTCCTATCATCATTCCGCCAGGAAAAGCATAATTTTCAAGTACTACCTGATGGATAATTCCAGCTCCTGGTTTCCAAAAACCAATGCCGTATTTATTTGAAACTGATTCGAGAAAATTAAATACCTCGTTGTTTTTATTCAGTGCTTCCTGCAAGTCTTTATCAGCTCCAATGTGTGCCTGAATCAGGTGGTCGGCATGTACTGTTGAGGGTACCGCTGCTTGTTTTTTTCCTGCCTGCATGAATTGAAGCAAAGCCATTTGTGCAGTAGCATCCTGCATGGCGACTCTGTCGGGTGCAAAATCGACATAGGCCTTGCCCCGTTCGAAATTTTGCAATGCCGTATCCTTATGAAGATGGGCATACAAAATTTTCTCAGTTAAAGTGAGTGGACGATTGAGCTGCACTTTGGCTGTATCCACTTTATCTTTAATGCCTTCGTATACCTTTTGAATAAGGTCAAGATCAAATACCATAGATAAAATATTTTTGGTTTTTACTGATTTTATTATGTCGCTTCGGGTAGATATGAGGACTCGAATTGTAAACAAAATGAGTCGTTAAAAGTTTAGAAAACGCCACAATTTATTTATGTTAAAATGCCTTGCCTTCTTGCTGTTTTGTTACGGGGAAGATGGTTTTAATTAAGCGCTTAGTGTCACTTCAAAAAATTGGATGTTTGTTTTCCCTGTACAAAATACCCGATTCACAATATGTATTTTTTAAAACTTGTTTTTGGTGAAAAAAGTCACATAGAGTTATGCAAAAATCCACATTTCTAAATATAGAATTTTTATAGTGAAAATTCACTTTAAATAATGAAAAAGCAGAAAATATATTATAAAATAATGAAATTGAAATTAGTGAAGGATCAGAGAATGGCTAAGCTGCTTAAAAAAGACAGACCGGCGATTAATTTGGAATTAAACCGATGAAGCAGGCTGGTTTAAGATTTTCTTTTTAAATTATGCCCGAATGATGATCAGCTAATGCAGAAGTATTATTTCACATGCCTTATCCTGTTTTTTGCTTTAACGGGGCAGAGTCAGTTGCGAAATGGCTGGCGTGCGCTCTTTGATAAGGAGGGCCGTTTAAGCCGTATGTACTATTATGTCAATGGGATCAGCGTTCCCGATTCAAATTACTACTTCCAATATTATGCGGCAAATGCAGTAAAGGCCAGGGTCAACGGAGAAGTGCGGCCGCAGATGAATGATGTTGACGGAGCTGTTGCTCTTTTTGATCCATCGGGCTATTTAAGCAGTTATCACATCAAAAAAGGTGGTTTCCTGTTGTTTGATTTCGATTGTCAACTAAGCGAGGAATGCCGGGCACTTTGGAGTGATGGTTTTGATGTGGACATTGGTAGCTGGCAGGGACATGGGCTACTCATCGAAGGTGGATATTTATTGCTCCAGCAAGATCAGGAGGGGATGGCATACGGGGTTTATCAACCGGAAATGCCACTCGATCTGAATTATGATTTCGACTGCCGTGTGGTAATTCCGGAGGCGTTTACCGATATGCAGCCCGGCATTGCCTTGTGGTGGAAAGATGAAAAAAACCATTTGCTTTTTGAGTGGATCGATGGTGCCTATTTTTCGGTTTCGTTGGTTGAAAATGGTGAAAAATACCTCTTAAGCGACCGCAGAGAAGGTGTAGATAATAAAGGCGATGGAGAAAATGAGTTGTTGGTCAGAAGGCGTGGAAGTGACCTCTTATTTGAGATCAACAATCGAATTGAATTTATTACAATGGCTCCTGATTTTGACGGTGATAAAATTGCACTGGTTTCGGGTACCGATGAGTTGGTACTTTTTGATGCTTTCTCTTTTACATCGGAACTCGATGCCGGACATCTTCTGACTGAGTCAATATTGATGGGAAGAGGAACTGGTTTTTTTATCGGACCCGCGCATATTCTGACCACTTACGAAGCGGTTGCCGGGATGAAACAGATCAGGGTAAAGGGACGTGTGGGAGGAAAAGTGTTTGAAAAACAGGTGCATCTTAGCACTTTCGATGAAACAAATAACCTGGCAGTTCTTGAGCTAAGTGATACCGTATTTGCTGAATTTGAGAAGCTGCCTTATGGATATTCAATGCTTAAGCCAGCTTCGGGATCAGCCGTTTTTTCAACGGGCTTTCCCAATGCTGTTAGTTGCATTCTAACGCCTCCCGAAGTGTATCAGGGAGAGCTGATGTCGGTTTCCTCAGGTAATTCTGTCAATATGACGGTTTCATTGCCATTCAGATATGGGATGACAGGCGCCCCCGTATTCGACAACAAGGCCAACCTGATTGGCCTTTATGCAGGCAAGGGACAAACTGATCTGCAGAGTGAGATCCTTCCACTGTATGGTTCGGCCTTATGGTTTAATAACATCGTGCAGGATGTTGCATTAAACAGCAATTCACCAATCAAAGATGAAAGCCGACAGGTAAAGGAAGAACGCTTATCGGAGTTGGTGGTCATTGTACAGTCGGGGGTTTTCAGCCAATAAGCTTCCTTGCTAATCCAACATGCTTTTTATCTAAAAGAAAACAGCCATTAAATTTCGCTTTCCTTTAGTTTTTCAGCGTTTTCTTCCAGTTGCAATTTGTCGATGATTTCCTGAATGTCGCCATCGATTATTGCCGGCAAGTTATAAAGTGTTAAGCCAATGCGGTGGTCGGTTACCCTGCCCTGGGGCCAGTTGTAAGTTCTGATTTTGGCCGAACGGTCGCCCGTCGAAACCATGGTTTTACGTTTTGAGGCAATTTCATCGATGTACTTCTGGTATTCCATGTTGTAAATACGCGTACGAAGTTCGGTCATTGCCTTGGCCAGGTTCTTCAGCTGTGATTTTTCATCCTGGCAGGTAACCACAATTCCTGTTGGAATGTGCGTAAGCCTGATGGCCGAATAGGTTGTGTTTACACTTTGTCCGCCAGGTCCCGACGAACAATAAGTATCTTTACGGATGTCGCTTTCCCTCAGATCGATATCAAATTCTTCGGCTTCGGGCAGCACGGCTACCGAGGCTGCCGAGGTATGTACCCTTCCCTGGGTTTCGGTTTGAGGAACCCGCTGTACACGGTGAACCCCCGATTCGTATTTCAGTATTCCATAAACACCTTCACCACTGACTTTGGCTACAATTTCCTTGTAACCACCTGATGTCCCTTCGGCAATGTTGGTCACTTCCATGCGCCAGCCCTTGCGCTCGATGAACTTGGAATACATGCGGAACAGGTCGCCGGCAAAAATGCTGGCTTCATCGCCTCCGGTACCGGCCCTGATTTCAAGAATGGCATTTTTGACGTCTTCGGGATCGGCGGGAACCAGTAACAACTTTATTTCCTGTTCCATTGGTTCTACCTGTGCTTCCAGTTCGGCCAGTTCTTCACGGGCCATTTCGCGCATTTCCTCGTCGCTTTCTTCCGAGAGCAGGGCCTTTGTCGATGCAATATTATCGACTATGTTCTTGTATTTCTCAAAAGAGCGGACCAAATCTTCAAGGTGCTTGTATTCTTGATTCAGCTTGATATAGCGCTTCATGTCCTTCATTACTTCCGGGTCGGTAATTTGTTGACCTACTTCGTCGAAGCGATACCTGATGTGTTCGTATTTGCCTAATATTCTTTTATCTGCCATGATTTCTTTCTTGTTTTACTGTGTTTTCGATTAGCTGCTGTTTCTTTTAACTAAAGAAAAGCTAGTGATATACGAAAGTTCCAAATGGTGAGCTGATGGTCAATTGCTTTTTATCTGAAGCCTCGACCCTTCCTACGATCTTTGCATCAACTCCAAACGAGCGGGAAATATTGATAATTTCCTCCGCATTATCAGCTCCGGTGTAAATCTCAAAGCGATGTCCCATATTGAAAACCTTGTACATTTCCTTCCAATCGGTTCCCGATTCTTTCTGAATGATTTCGAATAGTGGCGGAACTTCAAACAGCTTGTCTTTGATAACATGTACTTTATCGACAAAGTGCAGGACCTTGGTTTGTGCTCCTCCCGAGCAGTGAACCATGCCGGTGATTTGATCACGGTACTGGTCAAGTATTTTTTTGATAATGGGGGCGTAGGTACGGGTGGGTGACAGTACCAGTTTCCCGGCATCAATACCCAAACCCTTAATGGCGTCGGTAAGTTGGTACGAACCGCTGTAAACCAGTTCGGAAGGTACTTCGGAGTCGAAGCTTTCGGGGTATTTTTCGGCCAGGTATTTGGCAAAAACGTCGTGACGGGCCGAAGTGAGCCCATTACTTCCCATGCCTCCGTTGTATTCTTTTTCATAACTGGCTGTTCCGGTCGATGACAGACCAATAATGACGTTTCCGGGTGCAATGTTCGAAGCATCAATTACATCCGAACGTTTCATCCGGCATGTGACCGTTGAATCGACGATGATGGTGCGAACCAAATCACCCACATCGGCTGTTTCGCCACCTGTAGGTATTACAGTTACTCCCATATCCGACAAACTGGTACATAGTTCATCGGTAGCGTTGATGATGGCTGCGATTACTTCACCGGGAATTTTGTTTTTGTTACGCCCAATGGTCGACGACAGCAAAATGTTATCGGTTGCACCAACGCACAACAGATCATCGATGTTCATGATCAGCGCATCCTGGGCAATGCCTTTCCATACCGACAAGTCGCCGGTTTCTTTCCAATACATGTAAGCAAGCGATGATTTGGTGCCTGCGCCATCGGCATGCATAATGTTGCAATAGGCATCGTCTCCTCCCAGATAATCGGGGACGATCTTGCAGAATGCCTTTGGAAAAAGGCCTTTGTCGATATTTTGAATGGCAGCGTGTACATCTTCTTTCGAAGCTGAAACACCCCGTGCCATGTAGCGGTCGTTCGATTGTTGCATGGTAACAAAAAATTTGGTGTGCAAAGTTAATATTTTTAAGGAAAACGGAAGCGAAGTCCTGTACATATACATGAATGCACCGGCAAAGGGTGTGAGTGCAACTTTGAAGCTGTTTATGAAGAATATGCTGCTGGAAAACAGCTTAAGTATATTCATTTGTGTAACTTTATTCCTGTAATGACAGGAGAAGAAAGGAACAGCGGCCATTTTTGAAAAAACAAAAGCGTTAAGTTTCGATATTGCATAAAAAATGAAGGATTATGAATGAAGTTCACTTAAGAGATCCACAGGTGTTTCCCGATGAGCAGGTACTCGAAGCACATCTGGGAAATGGTTTCAATGCCTATCAGTTATTGATGAATACACTTGCTGAACCACCACACAATTTACTGGCCGAATGGCGGTATTACCAAGATGGAAAAGCCTGGTTGTGTAAAGTTCAGAAGAAAAAGCAGACCATTTTCTGGCTGTCGGTTGGGGAGGCTTTTTTTACAGTGGCCTTCTATTTTAATGCAAAAAACCGGCAGGGTGTCGAAGAGCTGGATATTGCGGAGGCAATTAAACAGCAATTTCGCGAAGCCAAAGCAATCGGGAAGCTTCAAGCCCTGGTGCTTGATATTTCTCAATCGGAGCAACTTGACGATCTGCTAAAGATCATCTCGTATAAAAGCAATCCGAAAGACTGGCATTGATTGGTTTACTTAACTTTTAACCGATTTCCCTGTCATGTTGTTAATGATCGAAAGCAGCAGGTAAAGCAGAATAATTGCACCGATGCCTTTAATGCTGAATAAGAGCAACAAACCCAGTGAGGCAGCAAGAAAGAGGTAGCGAATGAAATTTTCTTTTCCTTTGAAGGTCGTGAATTTTAAAGAAAACAGAGGGATTTCGGCTAGCAGTAAAAGTGAAAATACGACGACAATGATGGCAATCAAAAGTGGATGATGAAGAAATGACAAGGCCGTGTTTTTCTGATCAAAGATGATTAAAGCCAGCGCTGCAAAAAAGAGGGCATTGGCAGGTGTAGGCAGGCCAATAAAAGAGTGGCTTTGCCGGGTATCGATGTTAAATTTTGCCAGCCGCAGTGCAGAAAAAGCCGGAATTAACAAGGGGATTAACAGATAAATGTATTCAGCGATTTTCAAGTGATGATTTTCTCCCGCGTCAAAACCGATTAACTTGCTTTGTATCATGAAAGCCAGTGCGCCAGGCAGAAATCCGAAGGTAATGACATCGGCCAGCGAATCGAGCTGTTTACCAAGCTCGCCCGAAACTTTCAATAAACGGGCAACAAAGCCATCAAAAAAATCGAAAAGGGCACCAGCAAACATGAGGTAAACGGCCAGGGCTATTTCACCATTGAAAGCCATATAAACGGCTATTGTTCCACAGAGCAGGTTAGCAAGGGTAAGCAGGTTGGGAACAAAAGCATACCACTTTTTCTTTGTTTGCTTTTCCATCATTTTAAACGGGCAATTTCTGTTTGAGTCCCGACTACTTTTTGATTCAATTCAACTTTTATACTTGCATCTTTTGGAAGAAAAAGGTCAACACGCGAGCCAAACTTAATAAAGCCCATGTTGCCATTTTGCTCGGCATAAGCTCCTTCTTTTGCATAGCATACTACCCGTCGGGCCATGGCGCCGGCAATTTGGCGAACCAACACTTTTTGTTTCGATTCGCTTTCAATAACAACCGATGAGTGCTCGTTCAATTCAGAAGCTTTAGGTGCCCAGGCTACTGTATGGCTTCCTTTGTGCAGTTTGGAATAGAGAATTTTTCCGCCAATGGGAAACCAGTTC
Organism: Roseimarinus sediminis; assembly: GCF_050433125.1. NCBI lineage: Bacteria > Pseudomonadati > Bacteroidota > Bacteroidia > Marinilabiliales > Prolixibacteraceae > Roseimarinus > Roseimarinus sediminis. The sequence goes on from NZ_JBNPXV010000006.1 coordinate 258,346, forward strand.
ATGTGTACATCGAGCGGTGACATGAAGATGGATACCTGAATGGTTTCGTCCTGATAAAATTCATTGATCCCGGTCTCCTGTATTACCACCACGCGACCATCGCAGGGGGACATTACCGACAGTGGATCGCTAATTACCGGACGGTTAACTACTCTGAAAAACCACAGATTAAAAAGATACACCAATAATGAAGCAAAGGCAACGACATATACTATTGATGAGGGGAAGTTGAACCGAATCAAGGCGTAATTGATGCTTACAATCAAAATTGCCAAAATAAGGAGGGTTACTCTTCCTTCTTTATGTACTCTCATAGCAGGTTAATTTAAAATCAAAGTTATCATGACAAAATATACAGGAGCCGCAAACAGCATGCTGTCGAAACGGTCGAGCAAGCCACCATGGCCTGGCAAAATTGCGCCTGAGTCTTTCACTCCAAAACTCCTTTTAATGAGCGATTCGCTTAAATCGCCCAAAATGGCAGCAATAACGGTTAAGGAAGTAAGAATAAGTGTTTGTGCAATAGAAGCATAGTTGAAGTAGTTAAAATAAACCAATGCAAGCAACATGGCAAGCAACATGCCTCCCAGTGCACCTTCCCACGTTTTTTTAGGAGAAATTTTTTCAAACATTTTGTTGCGCCCCAGCCAGCTTCCGATAATGTATGCTCCGGAATCGTTTGCCCAGAGTATCAACAGCAAGCCGAGCAGTAAGCGGGGATCGTAGTTTCCTGGTTGGGATGCATCGGGGTTAACAATAAAGACGAGCATTGAAAGTGGCAATGCAATATAAACAATGCCCAGCAAAGTAAATGCGACATTAAGTAGCGGTTTCTTTTGTTTTTGAAACAGGGCAATTACAGGAATCAGCATTAAAAGCGGCACAAAACCAAAAAACAAAGTAGCATTGAATCCTTCAAAATTAAACAGAAAGAAGGCCAAAAAAAGATACAGTGCCGTACTGATCCCCAGTGTAAATTGTGGCTTATTTCCTCCTTTTTTACAGAGTCGGTAGAACTCAAAAAGGGTGTATGCAACGACGATTCCAAAATAGACAACAAAGGTGTATTTGCTGATAAGAATACTGGCAATAGTTAGAGCGGCATATACAAGGCCTGTAATCGTTCGGACAATTAATTGCTTCAATGTTTTAGTTCTTTTAAGATTTCAATCGCTTTGGTTTCGTCATGCTCGTTTACATAAACTTCAATGTTTCCAAACGCAGTATACGATGAATCCTTTTGATTGAGCACTACGGCTGCGATGCCATTGTTCTCTAATAATTCCCGTGCTATTTCTGCCTGGTACATTTCTCCCGACAAAAATACTTGTTTCCATCCTTTTTCCATGATCTTTTTGCTTTAATGATGCTTTTTCAACAATATAAAAAAATAAAAGATGATTTGTGCAATTACGGACCTACGAAATACAGTTAACCTTGCTTTGCAGAAAACGTTAAGTTGATGAATTATTTGCTAAGTAACTGACAAAGAAAAAGGCACCACAGTGGGCGCCTTTCGATTTATTGAATGTCGGATTGAAACATTAGCCCGCAGTTTCCTCAATTGATGGTGTTTGTTGTTGTACTTCATCGTCGGTACTTGCTTCTTTAAGGACTTCAGGCCCCAGGTGTTGATCTTTTTCAATGCTTTTTCCACCAGGACGTGGTCCAAATATTTCTTCCAGGTCTTCGGTAAACAGCACCTCCTTTTCGAGGAGGCGTTCTGCCAGCACCTTGTGCCCTTCGGCATTTTCACCAAGCACCTTTTTTGCGCGTTTGTATGCCAGGTCAACCAGGTTTTTGATTTCGTCGTCAATCAGTTCGGCCGTTTTTTCACTGTAGGGTTTGGTGAAGCTGTAGTCGGCCTGCCCTGTTGAATCGTAGAAGCTGAGGTTGCCTACTTTCTCGCTCATTCCAAAGTAGCATACCATGGCATAAGCCTGTTTGGTTACCCGTTCAAGGTCGTTTTGTGCTCCTGATGAAATTTTATTGAACGAGATTTCTTCGGCAGCACGACCTCCCAAAGTGGCACACATTTCGTCCATCATCTGGTCTTTGGTGGTGATTGATCGTTCTTCGGGGAGGTACCATGCAGCACCCAGTGCTTTACCGCGAGGCACAATGGTTACCTTTACCAGGGGGTGAGCGTGTTCAAGCAACCAGCTAACCGTGGCATGTCCTGCTTCGTGATAGGCGATGGTTTTCTTCTCATCCATCGAGATGATCTTATTTTTCTTTTCGAGTCCGCCGATTATACGGTCAACGGCATCGAGGAAGTCCTGTTTTTCAACCGATTCGTGGTCGTTACGGGCTGCAATCAGTGCGGCTTCGTTGCAAACGTTGGCAATGTCGGCACCCGAGAAACCAGGAGTCTGTTTCGACAGAAAGTCGGTATTGACGCTTTCTGATATTTTCAGGGGACGAAGGTGTACCTTGAAAATCGCTTTACGTTCGTTCAGGTCGGGCAATTCAACATGAATCTGACGGTCGAAACGTCCTGCACGCATCAGTGCCCGGTCGAGAATGTCGGCACGGTTGGTGGCAGCCAGAATAATGACCCCCGAATTGGTATCGAAACCATCCATTTCGGTCAACAACTGGTTCAGGGTGTTTTCTCTTTCGTCGTTCGATCCCATGTTGGGATTTTTTCCACGGGCACGGCCAATGGCATCAATCTCGTCGATGAACACAATGCAGGGCGATTTTTCCTTGGCCTGCTTAAAGAGATCACGAACACGCGATGCGCCAACACCGACAAACATTTCAACAAAGTCGGAACCCGACATGGAGAAGAAAGGAACATGTGCTTCGCCAGCCACGGCTTTTGCAAGCAGTGTTTTACCGGTTCCCGGAGGGCCCACCAGCAGTGCTCCTTTGGGGATTTTACCTCCCAGTTTGGTATAGCGTGTTGGGTTTTTCAGGAAGGAAACAATCTCTTCAATCTCCTGTTTGGCTTCTGAAAGACCAGCCACATCTTTAAAAGTAGTGGTTACTTTTTGGTCTTTATCGAAAAGTTTTGCCTGCGATTTACCAACATTGAAAATGCCCGCACCAGGACCGCCGCCACCGCCTTTGCTCATGCGTTTAAACAGGAACCACCAGAAGAAAATAATCAAACCGATGGGGAAAAGAATCTGAAAAATACCACCCCAGTCGTAGGTGTCCTGGTATTCGATGGGGATTTCTTCACTGTCGGGGATATTGTATGAAGCATAGGCTTCCTTCAGGTTTTGTTCGAAACCCTCGGTTGAGCCAATTGTAAAATAAAAATGCGGACCTGAAACAGTGGGTTTTGAAAAACCGGATCCCAGTTTCTCGCTGTATTTTTCGTAACTATCCTTTTTTAAGTAGATGTTGGCTTCCGACTTGTTTAACACGACAATTTTCTGGACATCGCCATTTAATATCATGGTGCGTTTTACTTCGTACCAGGTTGTTTCAACGGCAGCATTGCCTCCAGAGAAGAACTGAATGCCCAATAATACAATGATCGCTATGTAAAGGTAAGTCATGTTGAATTTTGGCTTACCGCTACCCGGAGTTTTGGGTTTAAAATTATCGGTAAAACTGGTTTTTTTCTTTTTATCTTTTTCAGCCATTATGATTAATTTTCTGCGTTATATTTTGTAAAATTAGCGTCGGCCCATAGTGTTTCCAGATCGTAATGTTTACGCCATTCTTCCTGAAAAACATGAACCATGATGTCGGCATAATCGAGCAGTATCCATTCTGCATTTCTGTATCCATCGGTATGCCAAACGTTTTCGCCCGTAATTTCTTCAACGGTTTCTTCAACCGAGCGGGCTATTGCTTCAACCTGTGTGTTGGAAGCGCCATGACAAATAATGAAGTGATTACATTGTGAATTTTCCAAATGGCTTAGATCGAGGTTGATTATTTCTTTTCCTTTCCTTCGCCGCACTCCTTCGATAATTGCCTCTATTAAATGATTTGATGAGCTGTATTGTTTAATGTTCTCCATATATTTGTGAGTAAATTGCAAATTTAAACTTTTTACCTGATTAATTCCCCGGAAATTATGGCAGAAATAATTGGTTCTAAAATACTAAAATTGGTGAAGCTTGATTCTACCAACAATTATGCCACTGCCAATGCATTGAAGAATAACTGGCCCGAAGGTGCCGTGGTGTTGGCCGAAGAGCAACTGTCGGGCAGAGGTCAACGCAATAACAAATGGGAGAGTGAAGCGGGGCAAAACCTGTTACTCAGCCTTGTGTTGTATCCGCGTTTTTTGCCGGTACAATTTCAGTTTCTGCTGTCGAAGGTAATTGCGCTTGGAGTGGCCGATGTGGTACAGCTGTTTGCTGAGGAGGTACGAATTAAATGGCCCAATGATATTTATGTTGGAGATAAAAAAGTGGCTGGAATTCTGATCGAAACAAGTATAACCGGTCATGAGCTGGGCTCCTGTGTGGCAGGTATTGGCCTGAATGTGAATCAGCTGGTGTTCAAAAGTGATGCCCCCAATCCTGTTTCGCTGGCTCAGTTGTGTGGCAAAAAACTAAAACGGGATGAAGTATTTAAGCTGCTTACTGAAGCAATCGACCAATGGTATGGAGCATTGTGTCGTGCCGACACCGGGAGTATTGATCAGCATTATATTGAGCGTTTGTATCGCTATGGTTTTGCAGCCATGTACCGTGATAAAAATGGCTTTTTTCAGGGAACTATTACCGGATTAAACGAAATTGGTCAATTGCAGATTGAAGATGAAAGTGGTCACTTACGTACTTATCATTTTAAGGAAGTTGAATTTTTGGCGTCAAGCTGAAATCCGGCGTTGACTGACACCCGCATCGGCAATTATCTGAAAGCTGCGCCATTCTGTCAGCTTATTGATAAGGCAGCATGGTAAGTGCATCGGCAATTTTATTCACACCTTCCTTCAGTTTCTTCCCAGCAAGCATTTTCAACATCATGTTAAGTTCGGCATGGAGTGTAACCCTTAATTTTGTCTGATAAGGCCCCGACGGCAGTAACTGTATCCATACAAAAAGCTGAAAAGGAATTTTTCCTTCACCACTAATTTTAATGGTTTTTGTCGGCTCCCGCCCGATAATTCTCAGTCCTGCTTCACCCATGGGCGAAATGGTGAAAGTACAACTATCGGTGTCGGTTGATACATCTTCGATACTTGCATTGGGCAGCTGTCCCGATAATTGAGCCAGGGTATACTCATTGAAAAACTGTCCCAGATTATTGAAATCGGACAGGAAGTTGTAAACCGTTTCATGATTTTGATTTACAACTTTTACATCGCTTACGTATTTACTTGTACTCATTTTTCGATTTCGTAAAACAGCCGGAAACATTGCTGTCCGGCTGAAGTGTATGATAGAATTTTATTACTGCAAAAAAAGGCAGCGTGGCTTATTCTTTTCCCCACTGAGCGGGGTTTTCCCGCCAGTTTTGCAGTCGTTCAACATCCTCTTCGGCAATTAAATTCATTTTCAGCGCATGGTCAATCAGAATTTGATAATTACTGAGGGTAGTCAGTTCAAGTCCTGCTTTTTCAAAGTTTTGTGTGGCAATCGGGAAATTGTAAGTAAAAATGGCTACCATGGCCCTTACATCACCTCCAAAGTTGCTGAGTGCTTCTGCGGCTTTCAGGCTGCTGCCACCGGTAGAAACCAGGTCTTCAATCACAACAATTTTTTGGCCGGGTTTCAGGTCTCCTTCTATGAGGTTTTCGAGCCCGTGATCTTTGGGTTTCGAACGGACATACACAAAAGGTAAGCCAAGCTGGTCGGCTACAAGTGCTCCATGTGCTATGGCACCGGTGGCAACGCCGGCAATTACTTCGGCTTCGGGATATTTTTCACGGATAATGTTGACAAATTGGTCACGTATAAAATTCCGTGTTTCGGGATAGGATAATATTTTGCGGTTGTCGCAATAAATAGGAGATAACCATCCTGATGCCCAGGTAAAGGGATTTGATGGTTGAACTTTTATTGTGTTAATTTGTAACAGTCGCTTGGTTACTTCAATTTGAAAATCACTCATGACTAAGGTTTTAAATAATATCGGGCAAATGTACAAAGTTTTTTTCAATGACCGAACTGTTTTTATAAACAGCGCTGCACCTTCCGATGCACCAGAGGAAGCAGTGCTGATGCAGGTAGTTGCTCATGCCGATGCGCTAAAGGCCAGAGAGCTAATGATAAAATCCGACGGCCCCCAACTGCTTTATTTGTATGGCTTGCCTGCCAGCGATCTGCGTGCACTTTTTTCTTCTGCATTTAAATGTATTACAGCTGCAGGCGGATTGCCTGTAAATACAGCCGGTGAATTGCTGTGCATCAGGCGATGGGGTTTGTGGGATCTGCCCAAAGGCAAACTTGAAAAAGGAGAAACAGTGGCGCAGGCAGCTTGTCGTGAGGTGGAGGAAGAAACCGGCCTGAAAGGTTTTTCTCTTGAAAAACAGCTTGATTCGAGCTTTCATGTTTATGAGTCGCCCTATGTGCCTGGTCAATGGATTTTTAAAACGACCTGTTGGTTTTTAATGTATTATGAAGGTAAAGAACAGCCTGTTCCTCAAAGCGAAGAAGACATAAGTGAAGTACGTTGGTTCAGGCGTCACGAGTTGTCAGAAGTGCAGCAAAATACCTACGCTTCGTTGCAGCCTTTGTTTGCATTTTATTTGAAATTGCAGCTTTAAATAAGTGTTAGTCGCGGGTGGCTTTGAGAATGTTATCAAACTGCATCTCAAAATTCTCATCGGGCCAGGGGGCCTGCGATCCGGCCATGCGCCCCTGCGGATCAATCAGAAAATAAGTGGGAAGAATACGTACGTTAAATGATTCGTAAATTTCGCGACGTGTCATACCCCGTAGTACTGTCCACTCAAAATCGTCGCTCGAAAGCAATTCGGCATTTTGTTCAATGTTGTCATCTTCGAGTACAACAACAATGGCCAGGTCGTCGGTGTATTTTTGCTGAAACTGTTTGATGAGTTCCTTGTGAGCAACAAATTTTTCATTGTCGGTACGGGTGAAACACAGGTAAACGTATTTTCCTTCAAAACTATCCCATCCAACATAGTTGCCATTGATGTCGACCAGATCGAGTTCGGGAGCTATGGCTCCGTACATGGTTCGGGCCAGTTCGTTGAAAATTTGATCGGCCGAAGTCTGATGTACTTCGATGGCCGATGTTTCGGTAATCTTTTGAAGAATATTGAAAAGCCCTACGGTGTTAAATCGCTTGGAATAAAAAAGTGGTTTAATTCCCTTGAGAATGATGGCTTCCGATAAGGTCTGATCAAACATCATGTCGATGGTGAGCCAGTCGATGAGTTGCTGATAGGCGCCCGAGTTGAGCATGACACTTATTTTCTGCCCGTTCACCTGTTGGGTGGCATATTGCAGGTATTTTGTAAAAAGCTTGTCGAAAAGTTCACTGTATTCAGGTTGGGTATAAAGGATGGGCTGCTCAATGAAATATTCTTCCATTACCGGTGTCGGATCCTGAATAAGTGCAGTGTATTTAGTTGTGGCGTATTTGTATTTTTTGAAATTCTCGAAGTATTCATTTCCCGAATCAGGAAACTGGCTTTGTAAATCGGCAACCACCTGTTCGGCAGTCTCGAGCGAGCGACGGTAGAAAATTTGTTGCATGTTTTTGCTCATCTGGGCATTGTATTGCCGTGTAAAATTTTCAATGAGCAAATTGATGTTGTTGTCGTTGTTGTTTTTAATTCCAAGGTGAACAAGTTTGGGGCGGAAGTAAGGATTGGATGAACGCTTCTCGGCTTTGGGCGGCAAAACAATTTCAAGCGCTTCGTCGGGCTGCATCACCAGCCAGCCTTTGTAAACTCCAAATTCGCTGTACACAGGCATCTCCTGCGAAAGTTCTATTTCACACACAAAACTGCCATCGTCGCCAACCGTTCCTTCGCCTACAATGGCTTGCTTGTCGGTAAGGAAATTGGGGATGGTATAGAAACTAAAAGTGCTTCCTGCATATTCGGGTGCGCTGAATTTAATCTCAGCGCCCATTGCCAGGGTGCCAACGATTAAAAATAGAATGGTTAAGCGGCCACTTTTAGTCATTATCATTCCCTAAATATTTTTTGATATCAAGCCGGTCAGGTATAAACATGCTGATATCGCCTTTGTGTTTCAAAATATCACGAACAACCGACGAATTAACCGGTGTATGTTCAGGCAGTGTTAACAGGAAAACAGTTTCGATGTTGTTGTACATTTTTTTGTTCACCTGGGCAATGGCTCTTTCATACTCGAAATCGGCAGCCGTCCGCAGCCCTCTAAGGATGTGTGTTGCTCCAACCTGTTTGCAGAAATCGACTGTAAGCCCGTTGTAAATCGAAACTTCAATGGCTGGTACTTCTGCAAAAAGTGTCTCAATCATTTGCTTGCGTACTTCAATTGGGAAAAGATATTTCTTGGCATCATTCACGCCCAGCATGACGATAATTTTATCGAATAAAGGGAGTGCCCTTTTCAATACCGATTCATGTCCTATCGTGAAAGGATCGAACGATCCGGGAAATACTGCAACCTTTTCCATTGTTATCAAGCTTCAACTTACAAAACTAAAATTTTTATTGAAACCCGCTAAAAAATTAAGTCAAATTAAAATCACCTGCCTGCTGTAATTATTTTGATCTGATACTGATTGTTTTTTTAAGAGAGCTGCTACCTTTGGTCTTTCGTGAGTTTGTTGAATCTAAAGGATATGATAATATGATAGTTGAGCGTGATCACATTGGTTTTTTTGGTAAGATGAATTCAGGGAAGAGTAGTTTGATGAATTTACTTACCCAGCAGGAAACATCTATTGCTGATGCCACTCCCGGCACAACGGCCGATACTAAAGTTGCCATGCAGGAGATTCATGGACTTGGGCCTGTTAAGCTTTACGATACGGCAGGTCTCGATGAGTTGAGCGGTTTGGGAAGCAAAAAGCGCAACAAGGTGCTGAATGCGCTGAAAGAATGTGATCTGGTCCTGTTGGTTATTGATCCGTCAACGCAACAATTCGAAACCGAAGAACTGGTGCTAAACGAAGCCCGTGAGGCAGACAAGCAAATCCTGGTAATTTTCAATCTCTTTAAGCAAAGCGACGAAAAACGCATTGACAGGATAAAAGAAAAGCTGCCGGTGCTTGAACGTATTCAGTCAATTGTTTTATCTGCCGTCGAATCGTCGGACCGAAGCCGCCTGCTGCAGTTCATACTCGCACATTTCGATTCGAAAAATCAGACCCCTGAGTTGCTCCCCTTTGTAGAGGCCAACGAATTTTATGTGCTGAACATCCCCATGGATGAAGAAACCCCCGGCGGACGTTTCCTCAGACCACAAGCCATGGCGCAGGAATACATTACGCGAAAGTGGGCCTATCCGGTAGCTTACCGTATGAACCTGAGGCTCGCGCGAAGCGGGAACACTACAGCCGAACGACAACGTTTTGAGCGTTTCCTCTCTTCTTTTAAGCAACGTCCAAAGGCGATTATTACCGATTCGCAGGCGATGGACATCATGGCTGCCTGGGTACCGGATGATATCGTACTCACCACTTTTTCTATTATGATGATCAATTATGCCAGTCGTGGACGCATCATGGAGTTTTATGAAGGAATCAGCGCACTCGATCATTTGGAGGCGGGCGACAGGGTGTTGATTGCTGAGGCCTGCAATCACTCACGCATTCAGGAAGACATTGGAACTGTTCAAATTCCGGGAATGATTGCCAAACGTTTTCCCGGTGTGGAGGTTGATTTCAATTTCGGTCGTGAATTTCAAAGCAATGAGGACCTCCGGAAATACCGGCTGATTATTCACTGTGGCGGCTGTATGATCAGTAATCAGAAGTTACAGGCACGCCTGCGCGAATTACGCACAGCCAGCGTGCCCGTAAGCAACTATGGTGTATTCCTTTCGTGGATGCAGGGCGAAAAGGCACTCGAAAGGGTAATGAAACCCTGGAGAAGTTGATTGCTGTTTTTTTGTCAGTGAATGAACTCAAGCAGCAATTCTTCTTCGGTCTTTTCTCCCTGAGTAAGGTTAATGGCTGTTTCAATTAAGGCCAGATGGGAATAAGCCTGCGGAAAATTGCCCAACAGGCGCTTGCTGTCAAAATCGATGTCTTCGCTGAACAGTCCCAAATGATTTGAATAGCCCAGTAATTCTTCAAATTTCTTTTTGGCTTCCTCTTTTCTTCCAATTTTTATCAGTGCATTGATGAGCCAGAAACTACAAATTGTAAAAGCCGATTTAGGTTCTCCAAAATCATCCTTGTTGCGATAGCGGAACATCAGCCCTTTGTATTCAAGGTCCTTCTGTACGGCTTCGACGGTGCTGACATATTTGGGGTCGGAGCCGGTAATGAAACCATAGCTTTCCATGAGCAGAACCGATGAATCGAGTTCTTCTGAATCGTAGGCCTGGGTAAAGGCCTGCTTTTTTTCCGACCATGCATTCTTCATGATGTCGTCGTGAATTTCCTTGCGCAGGCTGATCCATCTTTTCAGGTATTTGCTTTGGTTGAGCAGCGCAGCAATGCGCAGGGCGCGGTCGATGGCTGTCCAGCAAAGTACCTTGCTAAAAGTGAAATGCTTGTCTTCGTTTCGAATTTCCCAGATTCCCTTGTCGGGTTGGTGCCAGTTTCGTGCTACTATTTTTACCACATTGCGAACCAGTGTCCATAGCTCTTCACTGTTCATCAATGAGGTTTCGTGTATCTTAAAATTCTGATAAATCACATCGAGCAGGATGCCGTAAATGTCGTTTTGCTTTTGTTCGTAGGCTGCATTTCCGATTCTGACGGGGCGCGAATTTTCATAACCCGACAAATGATCGAGCTCATATTCAGTCAGGTTCTTTTCGCCATTAATGCCATACATGATCTGCATTTTTTCATCCTTGTCGGGCATGATGTTAATAATGAAATTCAAATAGCTGCGCGAGATGCTGTTGTGTCCCAGTTGTTTCATCACCTTTACCACCATTGAGGCATCCCTGATCCAGCAGAAACGATAGTCCCAGTTACGAACTTCGCCAATGGTTTCGGGCAGCGATGTGGTGAGGGCCGCCAGCACGGCACCGCTCTTCTGAAAGCTCAGTAGTTTTAATGCCAGGGCACTGCGTTGGATTTCATCGTTGTATTGGGTATAGGTTATGGTGCGGTTGATCCAGTTGAGCCAGTATACTTTGGTTCGCTGAAGTTTCAGGTAGGCACGTTCGGTCGACTGTTTCAGTAATTTCTGATGGTAACTGATCAGGCAGTAATTGTCCTCGCTGAGTTTGATTGCTTCGCCGGCAACGATTTTTTCCCTGTCGAAATCGGTATAAAAGTACATTGAATCATAAACTCCTTCGGAGGTGTACGATTTAATATAGCCTTCATCGACACGATTAAAGGTTTCATGACGGGCATATTCAAGCTTCGGGTTGTAGCGTATGCTTAACTCGGGCTGCCCCTCGATGAGTTTAAAATAGCGAATCAGATCGGGCGGAAAATACCGTTCCTTTGAGCCGTCGACCTTATAGCGGGGCATAAAGTCGTGTACTTCAAAAATACCATCTTCACAGGTGAAACGGGTTTTCAGTATGTTGGTACTTTTAACGTATTCCTGATGTATGCTGATAGGTTTCAGTGGCTTTATTTCAAAACTTCCACCTTTTTCCTGATCGAGTAGGGCGGCAAATACCGAAGGCGAATCAAAATGGGGAAGGCATAACCATTCAATGGTTCCATCTTCAGAAACCAGGGCCCCCGATTGACAATTTCCTATAATTCCGTAATTCAGATTATTCATGCTTAAAATTAATAAAATGACTCACAATGCAACGACCTGTTTTGATAAAACAAAGCTAGTTCATCTCTCGTTGCAATAAAACGCTTTTCGTGTCGAACTTTATACTTAAAGTTGACCACTGCAATGTTATCTTATATTAAATATGACTGGCTTTTCCCTTGCAATAAAGGAGAAAATGTTTATTTTAACAAGATCAGATATCAAATAAACATATTCCTTATGAAAAGGTTATGATATCAGCATTGCCAAAAATTAAAACTGATACGATGAACAGAATTCATATTTTATCTAACCGCTTACCATTTAATGCCGAAAAGGTAGACAACGATTTCGAACTAACTCCGAGTGTAGGAGGCCTTGCCACCGGAATGAAATCGATCTATAAGAATTACAAGGGCAACTGGATTGGCTGGCCGGGCTTACCCATCGAACAATTTGAAGCCGATGATGAGCAGAAAATCGATCGTGCACTTGAAAAAGAAGGTTGTGTAACGGTTCACCTGCATCAGAAGGAAATCAATAAGTATTACGAAGGATTTAGCAATAAAACGATTTGGCCACTTTTCCACTATTTTAACGAGTTTGTTCAGTATGAGCACGAAGAGTGGGAGGCCTATGTTCAGGTTAACCAGAAATTTGCCGATGCAGCCCTTAGGGTGCTTGAAGAAAATGATATGATTTGGGTTCACGATTATCAGCTAATGCTGGTTCCCGGAATGATCAAAAAAATGCGTCCCGATGTAACCATTGGGTTCTTTCTTCACATTCCTTTTCCTTCGTTCGAGGTTTTCAGAATTCTTCCCTGGCGGAAAGAAATCATAAGTGGTATGTTGGGCGCCGATTTGCTGGGCTTCCATACCTATGATTATGAACGCCACTTTTTGAGCAGTGTACGCCGTTTGTTGGGGCTGGAAATCAATTTCAACCAAATTCATACCGAGAACCGGATCATTCTGGCCGATGCCTTTCCAATGGGGATCGATTACAGCAAGTTTAGTAAGGCCTCTATCAACGTTAAAAACAAACTCATCCAGGAGAAATCAGAACTTCAGGTTGAACTGGAGCGTTATTTTTTAAATGCTCCGCAACGAAAGCTAATTCTGTCGATCGACCGGATGGACTACACCAAAGGCATTCCCAACCGGCTAAAGGCTTTTGCCATGTTCCTCGAAAAATACCCGCAGTACCGGGGCAATGTAAGCCTGGTAATGCTGGCTGTTCCTTCGCGCGGAAAGGTTGAACAGTACAAAAAGCTGAAAAAACAGGTCGATGAACTGGTGGGCTACATCAATGGCCGCTTTGGAATGGTGAACTATAATCCCATCTGGTATTTCTATCGTTCGTTGCCCTTCGAAAATCTGATTGAACTATACAATGCCTGCGATGTGGCGCTGATTACTCCGGTACGCGACGGAATGAACCTGGTTGCCAAGGAATATGTGGCTTCGAGGGTCAATAAAAGCGGGGTGATTATCATCAGTGAAATGGCCGGTGTGAGTAAAGAAATGGGGGAAGCCATTATTATCAATCCCAATAACTTCAACGAAATTGCCGAGAGCATTTACAATGCACTTGAAATGCCACTAGCAGAACAACGCGAGCGCATGGAAATAATGCAGAAACGACTCAAGCGGTACGATGTGTTTAAGTGGGCCGGCGAATTTGTTAAATCGATGGAGAAAATCAAGACCATACAACATCAGTTCAATACCAAAAAAATTACTGCCCGGGTGCAGCAGGATATTGCTCAGGAATATGCGAAGGCGGAAAAGAGGGCTATTTTTCTCGATTACGACGGTACGCTTGCCAGTTTTAAAACCAATCCCCAAGCCGCCAGTCCTGATGTTGAAGTTCATCAGCTGATCAAAAAACTAACCGGTGACGAGCGAAATGAGGTAACCATTATCAGCGGTCGAGACCGGGCTACCCTTGAAAAATGGTTCGAGGGTCACGATATCAACCTGATTGTAGAACATGGTGTTTGGACCAAAGTAAGGGGCGATGAATGGCGAATGCTCTACCAGATTAATGCCGACTGGAAGGAGAATATCAGGCCGGCGCTTGAAAATTTTGTCGACCGTACGCCTGGCTCATTTATCGAAGAAAAAAATTACTCACTGGTTTGGCATTACCGCAAATCGGAACCCGAACAGGGTGCTTTGCGCGCCAACGAGCTGAAAGACGAGCTGACCAATCTGATTGCCAATCATAACCTCGAAATCATGGAGGGCAACAAGGTCATTGAGGTGAAAAGCGGTGGGATTAACAAAGGTGCTGCGGCCGTGCGTTTTATCGGCGATCGCAGGTTTGATTTCATCCTTGCCGTTGGCGACGACTGGACCGATGAATACATGTTCCGCGAACTGCCCGAAAATGCAGTAACGGTGAAGGTTGGGATGGTAAATACAGCAGCCCGCTTTAAGGTTGAATCGGTTGCAGGTGTGCGCAGCCTTTTAAAAGCACTGACTCAGTAAGCAACTACCACTTTCGTTCGGGTGCTTTAAAATGATAAATCACAGCCAGACGAAAAGTTTGATAATGATAATCCTGAAAACCGGTTTGATATTCAGCAGCAATGTTGAAGAGCTTGCCGGTTTTTTTGATGCGCGTTCGCAAAATCCGAGGATCATTATGACCCTGTATGGCTCCTTCGCCATAAATGCCGTTCAGGTATTTGTAGGCATCGTAACCATTGTACCCTCCGTATTCGGTGTATAAGCTCAGCCACTGGTTTTTCAGTTCTATTCCCAGTTCAATAACTGCCCCTTCATCCTGGGCCATTTCTACCTTATTGGTTTGCCATACATAAAAACCCGTAAGGCCGGCGATTCTGATTTCGCTAAGCCATTTTGACGAAGTATAAAAGCTTTTTCCGAAAGCCATGTAAAAATAGTTCATTCCTGCATTGGTATAGCGGGCATGGTAGTTGTCGCCGGTGGTGGTTTTCAGGGTGTAATTCAGCACCATGTCGGGCAGGTAGATCTTGTCTTTCAGCAACTGAATGTAAGTGCTGATAAGCAAATCGCCAGCCACGGTCGTCCAACCTTCATCGCGGTATACTACTTGTCGGAAGTCGCGTACCTGGTTTGAGCTTCTGAAAGTTTCGCTGGGTTGGCCCCATATTTCAACGGCAGCACGGCCGGGAGCAATGTTCCAGTAATACCTGAAAAATGAGTTAACAGCTGTATCGCCGGTCATTTGGTGATAATGGGCACCCAGTTCGAGCTTCGATTCGTAACCCACCCGGGCATAGTCCATTCGGGGAACCAGCAAAGCATTGGGGCCCATTTTGCCGGGAGCTATCTGCAACCATTGGGCCATGTGTCCGCCTCCAAAATTAATCCACTCGCTTTGATCACTTGTTTGAGAAAAAAGCCACGCTGGTAATAAAAGAAGGAACAGAAAAAAAGCGCTTTTATGCATGATGTTTAGTTAAGTAGTGCAAAAATAGAAATTGCAGGCACATTTTTCTACACGAAATGCGAATGATTATTACTTTCGTTTGTAACAAAAATTCAATAACACTGACCAATTAAACAATTATAAAAGCAAAGCACTAAAACAATGGAATTCTTTAAAGCAGAAAATGTAAGTAAACGCTATTCGGGACATCAGGCGCTTACCGATGTAAGTATCTCTATTGAGCAGGGCCAGGTATTTGGATTGCTGGGCCCCAATGGTGCCGGAAAAACCACCCTCATCCGCATCATCAATCAAATTACGGCGCCCGATGAAGGACGCATCTTTCTTGAAGGCCGTCCGTTAAAATCGACCGACATTTATAACATTGGGTATTTGCCTGAAGAAAGGGGGCTGTACAAGAAAATGAAGGTTGGTGAACAGGCACTGTATCTGGCACAGTTGAAAGGACTTTCACGTCGTGATGCACTGAAAAAGCTCAAGTTTTGGTTCGAGAAATTTGAAATTCAGGGCTGGTGGGATAAAAAGCTCATGGAGCTTTCGAAAGGGATGCAGCAAAAAATCCAGTTTGTATGTACTGTATTACACGAACCCAAACTGCTCATTTTTGATGAACCCTTCAGTGGTTTCGACCCCATTAATGCCAACCTGATTAAACAGGAAATACTCTATTTACGCGAGCAGGGTGCAACCATCATCTTTTCAACCCACAACATGAGTTCGGTCGAAGAAATTTGCGATCATATTGCCCTGATCAATAAATCGAAAAAAATTCTCGACGGGAACATTCACGATGTAAAAGCCCGTTTCAAGACCAATACCTACGATGTAGTGTACAAGGGGAATTTTAACGAAATAACCAGCAGGCTTGGGGCCGCTTTCGATGTATTGTCGCACGACGAAGGAAAACATTTTAACCAGCTTACCGTGAAACATCAAAATGGTGCGCAAAACAACGAAATGCTGAAGATGATCATGTCGGTTTCCGAAATTGTATCGTTTAGCGAGCGCATACCAAGTATGAACGAAGTATTTATTAACGTAGTAGAAAGCAACAACTAAACCCGAGCGCAATGAATAAGATCATACTCATTTTTAAACGTGAATATTTAATAAGGGTTAAAAAGAAATCGTTTTTAATATTGACCATTTTAACCCCCTTGTTATTTGCAGGCATTATGTTTCTTCCGGCTTATCTGGCTACGCGCGATAGCAAGGAAGAACACAAAGTGGCCGTATTGGACCGTTCAGCGCTTTTTCTGGGAGAACTCGAAGACGCTGCATCCACTCAGTTTCATTTTATTCAAGAGGAAGAGTACAACGAGGTAAAAGATCATCTGAAGGACAATGAATACTATGCCTTGCTCGACATTCCCGAAAACATTGTAAACATCAACCGGGTAAATGTGTATTCGCACAAACAGATCAACCTGGATGTGAAGTCTCATATCGACAGGCAGCTGGAGCAAATTCTTGAGGACCAGAAGCGTGCCGAACTCATGAAGCGCATTGGTATTGCCGATCTGGAAAACCAGCTTCAGAATACAGAGACCCGTATTTCGGTCGAAACCATTAAGTTAAGTGAAGGTGGTGAAGCCAAAAAAGGCTCAACCGAAATTGCCATGGGGGTTGGCTATGCAGCCGGTTTTCTGATTTATATGTTTGTATTTATATACGGAAACATGCTTATGCGTGGTGTGCTCGAAGAAAAGCAAAACCGGATTGTCGAGGTCATTATCTCATCGGTAAAACCCATTCAGTTGATGATGGGAAAAATTATCGGACTTGCTGCAGTCGGTCTTACCCAGTTCCTTATCTGGATCATCCTGATGGGAGGTATTTTCATTGGTGCAAAATCGATGTTTGTGAACGAAGATGCCATGCAGCAAATGGTTCAGGGCGAAAGTATCATGATGGCCGGAGGGGGCGAAGCTGCTGAAATGGTACAGGAAATGGCTGACGATAAAATGGCCGAGATCATTTCACAAATCGAGGCGGTTAATTTTACGCAGATCATCTTCTTCTTCCTCATTTATTTTATTCTGGGTTACCTGCTTTACAGCTCTTTGATGGCCGCCGTGGCCTCGGCTGTCGATTCGGAAGAGGACATGCAGCAATTTATGTTACCCATCACCATTCCTTTGGTTGCGGCCATCATTATTTTGGCCAATGTAATCAAAAACCCTGAAGGGCAGCTGGCTTTCTGGGCTTCCCATATTCCTTTTACTTCGCCCATTATTATGATGGTGCGTATTCCGTTTGGCGTGCCATGGTACGAAGTGCTTATTTCAATTGGCATTCTTGCAGTTTCGACTTACGGGGCCATTTGGATTGCAAGTAAGATTTACCGCACCGGAATCTTAATGTATGGTAAAAAGCCAAGTTGGAAAGAATTGGGCAAATGGTTGAGGTACTAAGGTAATTTTAAGACAAAAAATAGAAAGGGCCGGACATTGTGTCTGGCTTTTTTCTATTTCGAAAGCTGTTTTAGCTGTTCAGTTACCGATTCATAAGTGCCTTTGGCCGATCGCTTGTAAATTATCAGGGAAATACTTGCTTTATTTAACACTTTTAATCAAATGCTGGTTAAACCTTTCATCGGTCGACCAATCTAAAAACGTGACGTTAAAACAGTACCAAAGTGAAAATCTCAATTCAGGACTTATCAAAAATTTATGGCAACGGTCATAAAGCCCTTAAATCGGTCAATCTCGAAATTGAAAACGGGATGTTTGGTTTACTGGGGGCCAACGGAGCCGGCAAATCAACACTGATGCGCATTTTGGTATCGTTGATGAAGCCCAGCGAGGGCAAAGTGCTGGTCAACGGAATGGATCTATCGAAAAACAGAAAGGCCATTCGCTCAATGACCGGTTATCTGCCTCAGGATTTCAGCGCCTTCCCAATGTTAAAAACCTGGGAGTTTCTTGATTATTCGGCCAGGCTGGCAGGGGTGAAAAATAAACGCACCCGACGCGATGCCGTTGATGAGATGCTCGAGGAGGTGGGACTTTACGAAGCCCGCGAGCGCTATGCCAATAAACTATCGGGCGGTATGAAGCGTCGCCTGGGGATTGCACAAGCCTTAATTGGCGATCCGCAGATCATCATTGTTGACGAACCAACTACCGGGCTCGATCCCGATGAGCGCATCCGTTTCAGAAACCTGCTCACCCGCATCAGCAGTCGCGACGTGATCATTTTACTGAGTACACATATTGTAGGCGATATTTCGAGTACCTGCAATCAAATGGCACTTTTACGAAATGGAAAGGTGGTTTATAATGGTTCGCCCGAAGAACTGATCGACAAATCGAAAGGCCGCGTGTGGCGCATTCATGCTTCGCACGAGCAGTTCGACGAGGTGAATGTAAATTTCAATGTCATCTCTACCATCCCTTCAGCGGGAGGATGGGAGCTTGAAGTAGTGGCCGATTCAGTCAATGGCTATCAGGCCGAAGCCATCGATCCGAACCTGGAACATGCTTATGTGTATTACATGGAACACTATATTGATACGGTATTGTAACAGCAAGCAAAGCAACAAATAACAAGCTAACGCCTAACAGTTATTGGCCATGATCTCATTCGAAAACATTACAACCATTTCCAGGTACGAGCGTAAAATTTTGTTGCGCAGCTGGTTCTTCCGCATTTTTGCCATTCTGTCCTTGTTCATTATTGGCATGTACAGTGGTACTATGTTGTTCAATTTTAATCCTTTTACCTGGAGTTTCAGAAGCATGCCATCGTCCATGATTTATGCCAACATGTTTCTGCTTAATATTTTTCAATCGGTTATTGCCGTTTTTTTGGCGACCGATTTCATGAAAAGGGATAAGAAACTCAATACCTCCGAAGTTCTTTTTATCAGGCCAATGACTAACGGAGAATACCTGGGCGGTAAAACACTCGGCCTGATTTCGGTTTTTATGTATTTAAACCTGTTGGTAATGCTGCTTACCTCAATTATGCTTATCATTTCCGATCAGGTTGAATTTCAGTTGTTGCCTATTCTTTTGTATTTCCTGCTGGTAAGCATTCCTTCGCTGGTTTTTATTATCGGTCTTTCATTTTTTGTAATGAACCTGATCAAAAACCAGCCCATTGCCTTTATTCTTTTATTGGGATACATTGCTCTGGTATTGTTTTACCTGGGCGACAAGGTCAATTATCTGTTCGATTACATGGCCTTTGTAAAACCACTTCCTTATTCCGACATCATTGGCTTTAGTAATCCTGGCGATGTGTTGATTCACCGGCTCAGCTATTTTTTACTGGGCATTGCCTTTATCTTTTTTACCAGCTGGCGACTGAACCGTTTGCCCAATAAACAATATGCGGGCACTTATGCGGCCGTACTGATGCTCGTTTTTGCCCTCCTGGCCGGTGCCGGCTTCTTTCAACTGTATAAGCAACACCGGCAAACCATTGAAATGCGCGAACAGTATTCAGTCGTCGCATCCGACTGGTACAAGCGGGCTGTTCCTCAGTTAAAAGCATGCAATATCGAACTGGAGCATGCCAAAAACATGAAGGCCTCGGCCGAAATGCTTTTATTCAACGATACAGGAAGTACACTCGATACGCTTTTTTTCACCATTAATCCAGGCTTTAAAGTTGAAAGCGTGAACATAGCCGGTGAAGAAATTGCCGAATTCAGTCAGCGGCTTCAATTGGTATTTGTTCCCCTGGAGCGTTTCATGACCAATGGTGAAGAGTTAACGGTAACAATTCATTACTCCGGGCTTCCTGATCAGCGCATTGCTTATCTCGATACCGATGATGAAGATTTTCTGGCATACGATCGTTTCATGAATTTACGCATCGACCGGCAGTATGGCTTTTATTCCGATGACTATGTTTTGCTGACCAAGGAATTGTTGTGGTATCCTTTGCCCGGAGTTTTTTACGACCCGCTGCGTCCTGCAATTTTCAGCCAACAGTTTACCCGTTTTAATTTGAAGGTGAAAACCTCGAAAGGCTTGCTCCCGCAATCGCAGGGCAGTCGAACTAGTAGCGACAGTCTGACTTACGAATTTGAAGTACGCGATCCGTTGCCTCAGTTATCGCTGGCCATCGGCAGGTATGTTGAAAAGAAAATTGATCTCGACGGCATCGCGGTTAAACTGGCGCACATCGAGGGGCACGACTTTTATACCCGGCATTTGTCAGCACTTCAGGATACCCTGAGTGATCTGCTTTTTGAATTTCTCGACGATTATGAACGCCCTCTGGGCCTGTACTATCCCTATCAGAATTTTTCACTGGTTGAAGTTCCGGTACAGTTTGCCACACAGGCCCATACATGGACATCGGCCCAGGCGCACAATCAGCCGCAAATCATCCACTATCCCGAATGGGGTTTTAATCTGCGTCAGGCCGATTTTAAATCGAGCGCACGCCAGGTGGAGCGTAATAGCGAACGAAATAACGAGGGCCTAAGCGAGGCGGAAATACAGGCACGCGTATTTACAGGATTTCTGCGAAGTACCTTTGCTGCCGAAGATGCCGATATGAGGTTTGGTCAGCAGGACGGGCAGGCAGGCAAGGCAAATCCATACAGTATCTTTCCAAATTACTATTACTACGTCAATTACATCAGCTCCGACGAATGTCCGGTAATTAATTATGCCTTCGAAAGTTATTTGATGAAGGGAGAGGATAACCCCCGGCAAATGTTTATGTCGCGTATGTCGGGACTGGGCGATAATGAGCTGGCCAATCAGTTGTTGAAAGAGCGGAGTCTGAAACAAATCATTGCTGAGGTAGAAGACCAGCAGGATATTGCCCGGGTGCTCAGGGCCAAAGGCGCTTATTTGCTCACCTGGATGGAAAAGCAAATCGACGATCCGCAATTTGAACAATACCTGCTCGACTACCTGTACAACAACAGCTACCGGAATATCAGCTACGAAGAACTGGCCGCTGATTTGTCGAAGCGCTTCGATACCGAAATGGGCAGTTTTATTGCCGACTGGTACAACACAACGGGTTTGCCAGCCTTTGGTGTAGGCACCTACCAGGTGTTCGAAACCATCGACCAGTCGCAGGCTGTATTTTTGGTACGGACCAAAGTGACCAACTACAGCGATGTTGACGGAATGGTTAAATTCACCTTCCAAACCGGAGGAGGGGGTGGTGGCCGTGGCGGATTTTTTGGCGCAGCTGCCGAATCGGAGCCCGAAGAACGAATCTATCTGGTCGATGCCGGGCAAACGAAAGAAATACAGATGCTGCTTTACGAAGCACCCCGTTCGGTGATTTTCAATTCCCTGCTTTCCGAAAACATTCCTTCGAGTATGATGCAGTTTGGGTTGAATGCCGAGAAAAACAACAAGCTGGCAGCCGAAGAATATGAGCGGGTGGTCGATCAGCCGGTCGAACTTTACAACGAAAACGAACTGATCGTTGATAACCGCGATGCCGGTTTTACAAGCTACGATCCGGCACTCGAAAATCCTTTACGCAAGTTTGTTGAAAGCCGTAAAAAAGAAGAAAGCTCCGAATTTGTGGGGCAGGGCTTTGGGCAGGCACCGGCCAGTTGGAGTTTGAGTCCCGATGCCGGTTTCTTTGGAAAAATAGAACATTCGGCCATGATCATTCGCTCGGGCGATGGCAGCAAAAAGGCCAGCTGGAGCATTGCCTTGCCTGACGAAGCCTACTACGATGTATATGTGTACCTGAATGCGCCACGGCGTTTCGGCCCCCGACGTGGCCGGGGTGGCGACGATGGAAGCTATCACTACATCATCCCTCATGCCGACGGTACCGAAGAAATAGAACTCAAAGTAGATGATTTTGAAGACGGATGGAACCTGCTGGGCTCGTTTTACCTCTCGGGCGACAGTGCCATGGTAACGCTTACCGATGCTGGTGGAGCAAGCCGTGTGGTAGCCGATGCCGTAAAATGGGTGAAGCAGAAATAAACATTGATCCCGATAATTAATAAAAATGCCTCGCAAAGGATGAAAGAAAATTAATATGAATAAGATGAATACTAGCAAATGGTTTTTTATGCTTGTGCTTGTGCTGTTCTTTCAGCAAAAAGGTACAAGCGCACAGGAGCTTTATACCCTTGAGCATACCCTCGAAGTTGCTTATGAAAACAGTCCGGCCATTCAGCAATCGAAACTGAACCTGCTTAGGAGCCGCGAATCACTGAATGCACAAAAAGCAGCCCTCAAATCGAGGTTTGCACTCAATGTAAGCCCCTTTACCTACAGCAATCAGCGTGAATATTCCCAGGACTTTCAGGAATGGCGAACCTATGAGAACATGGGATCGAACGGTACTTTCAGTATTTCGCAGCCCATTAAGGCAAGCGACGGTACCCTGAGTCTGGTGAACCGTTTTGGTTTTCAGAGCAGCGCACTCAACGACAATGATCCGGTCAATTCGTTTAGCAACAACGTACAGTTACGTTTCGATCAGCCCATTTTTACCTACAACCGCACCAAGATGAACCTGCGTGAACTCGAGCTCGATCTGGAAAATTCATTGCTGAGTTATGCCATGCAAAAGTTGAACATCGAAATGCAGGTAACACGTTATTTCTATCAGGTTTATCAGCAGCAGCAAAGTTTACTGATCAGCCGTGAAGAGCTCGACAACCAGCAAAAATCATTCGACCTGATCAAGAACAAGGTGGAAGCCGGTTTAGCTGCCCGCGAAGAATTATGGCAGGCCGAGCTAAACCTTGCCAATGCCCGCTCGTCGGTTTACAATGCCGAAGTGTCACTTGCCAATGCCAAAGACGAATTGAAGCAAACCATCGGCTTGCCGCTCGAAGATGAAATGGACATCATCGCCAATGTTGAGGTGAAAACCATCGATGTGGAAATGGCCGATGCCATCGACTATGCGCTGAAGCAGCGGATGGAATTACGTCAGCGCGAAATCGACATCGAAAATGCACGTTTCAATCTTATTCAGGTCGATGCCAATAATGAGTTCAAGGGAAATGTATCCCTGGCGGTAGGACTATTTGGAGATAATGAAGAAATTGGAAAACTCTACGATTCGCCCACCGATAACCAACAGGTGGCCTTGTCGTTTGAAATCCCGCTTTGGGACTGGGGACAAAAACAGTCGAGCCTGAGGGCTGCTGAAGCTTCGTTGAAAATGCAGGAGCTAAATTTTGAAAACGAAAAAGTATCGATCAAATTAAATATCCGCCAGATTTACCGCGATTTACAAAATATGATCAACCAGATTGAAATCGCGCAAAAAAGCATCGAAAATGCACGCCTGACCTACGAACTGAATCTCGAAAAATACGAAAACGGCGATTTGACGGGGATGGACCTTAGCCTTTACCAGAACCAGCTCTCATCGCAAAAAAATGAACTGACCAATGCACTCATCAACTATAAGTTGGGACTCTTGAACATGAAGATTCAGACGCTCTGGGATTTTGAAAAACGGACGAGCATTGTGCCTTCGGTTTATTCTCCTGAATTTGAAGACATCAATTAGTAACAGTTAAATAAGAACAGCAATGAACTACCACATAAATCAAACAGCAATGAGATTACAAGTATTCGTTTTGGGCCTGGCCCTGTTGCTCCTTGCCTCTGCTTGCCAAAATCAGCAGTCAACACAGGGAGCCGATGTAAGTGTACCGGTAAGGGTAAACGATGTGAAAAAGAAAAGCATCTACAACACGCTGGCAATTAACGGCACTGTTTCGCCCGAGGGAAGCATTGAGCTGAGCACCGAAGCCGAAGGAAACTACCGGCTGATGATCAATCCCGCAACGAATAAACCCTTTAAAATGGGCGATCGGGTGAAGAAGGGACAGGCATTGGTTCAACTCGAAAACAAGGAATATGAACTGAGTATCCGCATGGAAGCCAAAAAGCTCGATCTGGAAAATGCCCGACAGGAATACGAAAAGCAGCAATCGCTTTACGACAAAGGCGGGGTAACCCTGCGCGAATTGCAAACTTCGGAGCTGGGCTATTTGAATGCCAAATATGATTTTGAAAATGCCGAATTGCAAATGAAGAAGCTGGTGGTGAGTGCCCCCTTCGAAGGAGTGATTGTTAACCTGCCTTATTTTACACCCGGAGTGAGGGTGCCATCGGGAACACTGGTCGCTTCGGTCATGAATTACAGTTCCCTTTTACTAAATGCCGAATTTCCCGAGAAATTTATTGCTACAGTCACACTGGGGCAGGAGGCCTTTGTAACGAACTATAACCTGAAAGACGATACTTTAATGGCGGTCATTACCGAGCTCTCACCGGCCATTAACGAAGCCACCCGCACTTTCAAGGGCGTGCTTGAAGTTAAAAACCCCAACCTGCTGATGCGCCCCGGAATGTTTGTCAAAGCCGAAATTGTGGTGGAAAAACGCGACAGTGCCATTGTGATCGACCGCGACGTGATTCAAAACAAGCGGCGTGGCAAGGTGGTGTTCATTGTTGAACGCAATGCTGCCGTTGAAAAACCAATTAATACCGGTATCGAAACCGATACGGAAGTGGAAATTCTTAGCGGATTGAATACTGGAGAAAAACTGGTGGTTGAAGGTTACGAGATGCTGTCGAATCGTACCAAGGTAAAAGTTCAAAATTGAAAAAAATTAGATCAAAGATAAGAGACCGAAGACTTAAGACCTGTAGCTTGAATGGTGTGAACTGTGATGTAACTATGTCTTATGAATCACAAGTATCCTCATCTTCAATTTCATGTCTTGGCCTTTACTCTAACATCTAATAGCTGAAAAGATGAAGAAATTAACGCAATTTTCGGTCAACTACCCGGTTACGGTGTTGATGATGGTGATGGCTGTTTTGTTGCTGGGCTACATCTCATTCTCACGGCTGGGAGTTGACCTGTTTCCCGAACTAAACAATCCCCGCTTGTACATCGAAATGGAAGCAGGCAACCGTCCGCCCGACGAAATAGAAAACCTCTTTGTTCGTAACATCGAAGCGCAGGCCATCAGGCAGAGCGATGTGGTGAATGTATCGTCGCTTAGCCGCGTGGGCTATGCCACCATCACCGTTGAGTACAGCTGGGGCAAGGACATGGATGAGGCTTTTCTCGACCTTCAGAAGGCCATGACCACCTACGCCCAAAATATAGACATCGATGCCATAAGCATAACTCAGTACGACCCGAATGCCATGCCGGTCATGGTGGTTGCGCTGAAAAACGACAAACTGCTCAACCTCGACGAAGTGCGCAAGGTGGCCGAAAACTACATCCGAAATGAGCTGATCAGGCTCGAAGGAATAGCCGATGTAAAACTGGCCGGCGAAGAGGTGGCCGAGGTTCTTGTTGAAACCAATCCCTATTTGCTCGAAGCATACGGAATTACCGCCTCAGAGCTGAGTCAGAAAATACAAAGCTATAACCGCAATGTGTCTGGCGGATCGATCGAGGAAAACGGAGTCAACTTCAGTGTGAAGGGGCTGAGCATGATTAGCTCGCCCGGCGATCTGGAGCGTATCATCGTTGGCATGAAAAGCGAAGAACAAATCGACGGATCGGTGGCAAGCGTACCCGTGTATCTTTACGATGTAGCCTCTGTTTCAGTTCAAAATAAAGAACCCGAAACCATGGTGACCCTGAATGGGGAGCGTTGTATTGGCTTGTCGGTGTACAAAGAGCCCCGCTACAATACGGTGAAGGCTGTAAAAGCACTGAACGAAGCCATGGATGACATCGGCAAAGCCTTGCCGGGTTACGAATTTACCGTGGTAAAAAACCAGGGAAAATTCATTAGTGGTGCCATTAAGGAAGTACGACAATCGGCATTGGCCGGCATCTTACTGGCCATCGTGGTGCTGTTTGTTTTCTTAAGACGCATTAGTACCACCCTGGTCATCAGTATTGCCATTCCCGTATCAATTGTGGCCACTTTTACCCTGATGTATTTTCAGGGACTCACCCTGAACGTAATGACTCTGGGTGGTCTGGCCCTGGGAGCGGGGATGCTGGTCGATAATGCGATCATCGTAATGGAAAATATTTATCGCCACATGGAGCGCGGTAAGAGTGTAGTTCGTTCGGCCATCGATGGTGCTGCCGAAGTGGGGGGAGCCATCACGGCTTCTACCTTAACAACCATTGTTGTTTTCCTGCCAATTGTTTATTTGCAGGGAGCTTCGGGCGAGTTATTCAAGGACATGGCCTGGACAGTGGCCTTTTCGCTGCTTTCATCGTTGGCAGTTGCCATTCTGGTCATTCCTGTTCTGGTAAGTAAACTGTTTGGAAAGAAAGCCAAAGCACCGCAGGCAAAATCAATTAAAATGAAATGGTATCCGCAGGTACTGGAGTGGTTTCTGCGTTATCGCTGGGGAGTGATCGTTGTAGCAGCAGTGCTTACCGGGGCTTCGATGCTCCTGATTCCCCGCATTGGAAGTGAATTCATGCCCGGTGCCACATCCGATAATTTTACTGTAGAATTTGAATTGCCCGAAGGTTCGTTATTGAAAACATCGGGCGCCACGCTGGAAAGCATCGAAAGCATGATACACGATGCCATGGGTGACAAAATTGCATCGGTGTACACCCAGGTGGGCGAAGTGGCTGCAAGTGCAGGCGGAACTAGTCTGAGCAGTGAAAATAGTGCTTTAATGTATGTGAGCCTGAATGCTGTCGGTGTTGAGGCCTATGACCAGGTGATGCAAACATTCAGCAACATCATGGCGGCCAACAACGAGGTGGCTTTTACCTTTAAACAGGAAGAGGGTAGCCTGCAGTCGACCCTTGGAAATAACGAAGCTCCTTTGGTGGTTGAAGTGGTGGGCGAAGATCTTGAGATCATCAGCGAGGTAACGGCCCGCCTGAAAACCGTTACCGAAGGAATGAATGGCTTGTACAATGTTGAAAGTTCCATCGAAAACGGAGCTCCCGAAATTGATATTTACATCGATCGGGTTCAGGCAGGTTATTTTAATCTTACGGTTGAGCAAATTATTTCGCAACTGCAAAACCGTCTCGAAGGGCTTGATGCAGGTCAGTACGACGAAGGAGGGGAGATGCGCGACATCACCATCAGACAGCCAAAGCTGAGCAAAAAAGAACTGGAACTGCTGGAGATTACCAGTGGAGCCAACAAATACCGACTGGCCGATGTGGCCATTATTACCGAAGAACAGCTTCCGCGCGAAATTCACCGCAGCAATCAGAGCAGGGTAGGAAAAGTAAGTGCCTATGTTGATGAATCGGTGGCTTTCGATCATGTAGTCAGCAGCCTCGAGGAGAAGATTGCCGAATTGCCCATTCCCGATGGCTATCGCATACGCATGGCCGGCGATGAAGTAAAACGTCGTGAATCGATGGAAGGTCTGACTTTTGCACTCATCCTGTCAATCATACTTGTTTACATGGTGATGGCCTCTCAGTTTGAATCGCTGATTCATCCGTTTACCATTTTGCTCACCATTCCGCTGGCCATGGTAGGTGCAGTACTCACCTTCTTTTTCCTCGGAACACCGCTTAACATTATGGCTTACATTGGGATGATTATGCTGGCGGGTATCGCGGTGAACGACTCGATAATTCTTGTAGATACAGTGAATCAGCTAAGACGAAAGGGCATGGAAAAACGACTGGCCATCGTTCAGGGTACCCTGCAAAGAGTTCGGCCCATTATCATGACCAGCTTAACAACCATACTGGCCCTGTTGCCACTGACCTTTGGCTTTGGCGAAAGTGCCGAGCTGCGTTCGCCCATGGCCTGGGCCGTAGTTGGCGGATTGATCACATCGACCCTGCTGACTTTGGTTGTAATCCCTTGTGTTTACGATGTGATGACTAAAAAGGAAATAGTCAATAGAAAGAAGGAAATGGTCAATAGTCATTAAGAAAGTTTTCTAATAACTTTTTCCTTAGTGACTAATGACTCTTTTTTTCAATGACTTATAAAACATAAAATATGGATTTTATTATCCGCAGAAGAACACTGATCAGCATGGTTTTTTTAGCCATGGTGATGTTGGGGATCATCTCGTACAATAAGTTGTCGATGGAGCTGTATCCAACGCCTGAGTTGCCCACCATGGTGGTGATGGTGAACTCGACCATCGAGGTGGATCCGGGTTACATGGAAAAGCAGGCCATTATTCCGCTCGAAGGAGCCATTGGTCAGATGGACGGTGTGGAGGAAATCAGCTCGATGGCTACCCGGCGAAACGGAACCATCGAAATTACCTTCAACGAGGGGGTGAATCTGAAGTATGCGCAGTTGCGCCTTCAGGAAAAGCTGAATGAGGTGAAAGCCGAAATTCCAGCTGAATTTATGATTGTGCTCGACAAGGTCGATTTGCGTGCCATGCTCAATCAGTTCATGAGCATTCAGGTGCTGGGCGAAGGTGGTGTTGACCGCTTGCGGAATGTAGCTGAAAAGGAAATTCAGGATCCGCTGCTGAATATCGACGGCATTTCGAGTGTGAACATCTATGGAGGAAGAGAAAAATCAATCGAGATAGAAATTGCACCCGATGTGGCCGAAGCCTACGGACTTACCCCGGCTCGCATTCGCCAGTTGCTGCAAAGTGGACATAACGAGCGGACTTTTGTGGGCGAAGTGTACGATGCCTCGGCACGCTACTATGTGAATGTGTCGGCTGAGTTCAAAGATATTTCAGACATCGGGAAGGTGGTTGTCGACCGCACTTCGGGCATCCTGCTCAAGGACATTGCCACCATTACCTTCGGAACCAAAGAGGAAACATCGTACAGCAGGGTGAATGGCATGGATGTAATTTCGATGGTACTAATCAATGACAACACAGCCAACCTGATTGACCTGTCGCACCGCACCCGCGAAGTGATTGATGAGCTGAACCGGCAGCTGAAACCGGTGGGCGTTGAGTTGCTGGTGCAGAGCGACTCGGCCGAAACAATGGAGAAGAACATCGACCAGATCATCGAGCTGGCACTGATTGGCGGAATACTGGCGGTGATCATCCTGTGGTTCTTTCTTCGGAACATCAGGCTGGTATTTACAGTAGCACTTTCGATTCCCATTTCGGTGTACGCTGCCTTCAATTTCTTTTACGCTTTTGGTATTACCCTCAATAGCATAACCCTGGTAGGAATGGCACTGGCCATTGGCATGCTCATCGATAACAGCGTGGTGGTACTTGAGAACATTTACCGGCTGGCGGGGCGGGGGGTGCCTGTACGCGATGCGGTGGTGAACGGGACCCGCGAGGTTTGGCGCTCGGTTTTTGCAGCCACGCTCACCACTGTTTGCGTGTTTCTGCCTTTCCTGTTTACCGACGACATCATTGTGAAATTATTCGGAAGACAAATCGGTGTTTCCATTGTCTCGACCCTGATGATCTCTTTTTTGGTGGCACTCTTGCTCATTCCCATGGTGACCTATTTGATTTTGAGGCGGGAGAAACAGCAAAACCGTATGGCCATTTTTGAAAAAGTATCAATCAGAAACCGTATGGTACAGGTGTATCTGCTCTTGCTGAAAACGGCCATGCGTAATCCGGTGACGACCATTATTAGCGGCCTGGTGGTGTTTTTTGCCACGCTTTTGATAAGCCTGGCCACGCAAACGCAAAGCCTGCAGGAAGTCGAGAACAACCAGATGAACCTTTACGTGACCATGGACTCGGGGGCTACCCTCGAAACCACCGACGAACTGGTGACTGGTCTTGAAGAAGCACTGATGGAACTGGCCGAAAGGGATTTTATCAGTAGTAAAATTGAAGAAGAAAGTGCGGTAATTACCCTGGTTTTAAAAGAGGATTTTGGAAAAATAGCGGGTCGTGATTTCCAAAGTATCCGCGGTGAAGTGGAAAACATCATGGATGAACACGATCGAGGTGCCGAAATCGACTTTGAACAATCAGCCGCCAGTGAACAGTCGGGTACCGGTGGTGGCGGCATGCGTCAGGGCCAGCGAATGGAGCGGATGATGGGCATTGGATCGAATCAGGAACGGGTAATCATCAAAGGGGAAGATTATACCATGATGGAAAAGGTGGCCGACGATATGGAAGATTATCTCGAAGACATGGACCAGATTGGCCGTGTACGCGATAATCTGGCTTCGAACCGTCCTGAAGTGCATCTCTTGTTCGATCCCGAAATGACCGGCCGAAACAATGTGAGTATGACCAATGTGATGAGTGAATTGTCATCGTTCAGAAAAGAAGTAGAATCGGGCTTTTACTATCAGCACAACAACGAAGAATATGCCATCGTTATTCGTACCGACACGGTGAAGGAACTAACTCCCATGCGAATGACTGATCTCGAAGACCTCGAAATTCAGAACAGCGAAGGCTCAATCTTTGCATTACAGGATATTTCGCGCATTTACTATAGCCGTGGAATTTCGCGCATCAACCGGCTGAATCAGGAAAAAACCATCGAGCTGACCTATAGTTTCGATGATGAAATCACCGGCGATAAGGATTTACTCGAAGGGGCCCGTACCGAAGTTGATAATTTGGTGGCTTCGATCCCAATGCCTGCCGGTATTGCCGTTGAGGTGGTTCATGAGGAAGACGATTTTGCTGCTTACTATCCACTGATAGCACTGGCTTTCTTTTTGATTTACATGATTCTGGCTTCGGTTTTTGAGTCGTTTGCCACTCCGTTTGTAATGATGTTCTCGATCCCGCTGGCGGCAATAGGTTCCCTGCTTTTACTCATCGCATCGGGCAACTCCTTATTGTCGGCCAACACGCTTACCGGCTTTATCATTTTACTGGGGGTGGTGGTGAACAATGGCATCATCCTGATCGACTACAGCAATATTCTGCAAAAGCGCGGTTATCGGCGTCAGCGTGCGCTCATGATGGCCGGACTGGCACGTTTGCGTCCCATCATGATTACAGCCATAACCACCATTATTGCCATGTTGCCGCTGGCCATGGGCAAATCGGAGTATGTGGGAATCATAGGTGCCCCCTTTGCTTTAACGGTAATTGGCGGACTGGCTTTCAGTACAGTACTTACATTGGTATTTATCCCGACTTTTTACTCGGGCTTACATAATGCGCTGGCCTGGTTCCGCGATTTGCCCGTGTGGCTCAAGTTACTTCAATATGCTTTATTTGCCGGAGGTGGTTTATTTATTTATCTCGAAGTGAACAGTTTTATCTGGCAAATGGTGTGTGCCATTTTACTGATTACCCTGGTGCCTGCTATTGTATGGTTTATTCTGAACAGTTTGCGAAAGGCAAGCGAAACCAGCATTCCTGTCGATGATGACATTGTGATACGAATACAGAATTTGGTAAAAGTATACGACCGTCCGGGGCGCTTTGTGCGTGAATGGCGGGGTGGAAAACAGTTGCGCACCCATTTTAATGAAGCCAAAAACTATCGAAAGTTTTCCGATTTGAATGAACTGAGCTGGAAGTTACCGCTCATTGGCTTTGCTGCCTACATGGCGTTTTTCTATGTTGAAAAGGGATTTTG
The DNA here is from genome assembly GCF_050433125.1 of Roseimarinus sediminis. Classification (NCBI taxonomy): domain Bacteria; kingdom Pseudomonadati; phylum Bacteroidota; class Bacteroidia; order Marinilabiliales; family Prolixibacteraceae; genus Roseimarinus; species Roseimarinus sediminis. Next base: position 289,979 of record NZ_JBNPXV010000006.1, read on the forward strand.
GAAGTTTGCCTTTCTTTCGGCCGTGTTTTTTATGGTAATGGATGTAATAAATGTGCTGAAACTTTGGCGTTCGGAAGGTAAAAGTGCCTGGCGGATAGTGAAACTGGCCAAACAGTTGTGGCATTGGTTGTTTCCGCTGGCTGCTGTAGCCTATCTCTATCTGAGTTACGAAAACATTGGTGGCTCCATTGTTCTGTTGTTGCTCATCTATGCTGCCCTGCTTATCGATGCTGTTTCAAACAAAATTCATCGCGAACATATTAACGTGAAGCGACTGAAAGGCCGCCACCGTGAATTACGTCGGGTATTGTTCCAGTTTGTATTGTCGATTCCGATAATTGGGAAAAAGCAGCAGCCATTTAAAGCACTCAAAGGGGTAACACTCGAAATTGGCAAGGGAATGTATGGTTTGCTGGGGCCTAATGGTGCCGGTAAGTCGACACTCATGCGTGCCATTTGCGGCATTAATCAGCAAAGCTACGGCAAGGTGTGGTTCAACAATATCGATACCGACCTGAAACGAGAGGAATTACAGGGACTAATTGGTTATCTGCCGCAGGATTTTGGAATGTATGAAAATATGACGGCCTGGGATTATCTGCAATATCAGGCGATTCTGAAAAAACAGAAAAACCCTGAGGAAAGAAACAAAAGGGTGCAACAAGTACTCGAAAGTGTTCACATGTGGGAGAACAAAGACAAGAAGATCGGGTCGTTTTCGGGTGGAATGAAACAGCGCATCGGAATTGCACAGGTACTTTTGCATTTGCCCAGGGTACTGGTGGTTGATGAACCTACTGCCGGCCTTGATCCGCGTGAAAGAATCCGTTTTAGAAACTTGCTGGTTGAGCTCAGCCGCGAGCGCATTGTTATTTTTTCAACCCACATTATCGAAGACATTGCCAGTTCGTGCAAGCAGGTGGCCGTACTCCGAAAGGGCGAGGTTCAATATATCGGATCGCCACGCAATATGACCGATGAAGCCGATGGGCATGTATGGCAGTTACAGGTACACGAGACTGAATTTGAAGCGTACACTAAAAAATTCAATGTGGCACATCATACTAAGGAGGGACACATGGTAAAACTTCGGATTGTGTCCGACGGACAGCCGCATCCTGAGGCGACAGCAATGGCTCCCAACCTCGAGGATGCCTACCTGTGGTTACAAAAGGGGAAGAAAGTAAGCTAGTGTAAGTTAAAGAACACCGATGCTGATTACAAGTGTTTTCAATTTCATTAATGAAGAAAAACATGAGATCATTTAAAAGCAAAACAATAATTAATAATTTTCAGATGATACGATACAATCTGAAAATCATTTTTGGAAACCGGTTCATTTATTTTTTGGTTAGTGCGCTGGCGCTCTCATTGTTTATTGTGGGCGTAAATCTATTCAGTGGCGATGCTGTAGATGAGGGAGGGGTGTACAGTACCTTGCTGCTTGTAGGGGCCTTGTTGCTTTTTTATCCTGTAGCTTATGGGATTCAAAGTGAAAAAGATGGCCGGACACTGGAGGTGATTTTTGGAATTCCCGATTATCGGTACCGGGTATGGCTTATGCGGTTAATTATGATTTATGCAATTACCCTTGTGATACTTTTTGCCATTGCCTGGTTGCTGAAATATGTCTTCGTGTCGTACAACATGGTGGACATGATTGTTCAGGTAATGGTGCCCCTCTTGTTTTTAGGTCTGTTTACCTTTTTCCTGTCAACTGTGCTTCGTTCGGGTAATGCAACTGCGGCAGTTGTAATTATTCTTGGTGTTTTTCTGCTTATTCTGGGCGATGAAATTGGGGAGAGCTACTGGAATATTTTCTTCAATCCTTACAATAATCCCTCGGATGTAAGTAACGTAGTGTGGCAGGCATTGACCACCAAAAACCGGATTTTTCTGATAAGTGGCACTGTGGTTTTTGTGTTGGGCGGACTGATGAATTTGCAAAAAAGAGAACGTTTGTTAGGCTAAGAATTAAACTTTTGAGCCTCAGAATGATCAATAGAAGCATATTAACTTTTGCTAAAAACTAAAATTATGAAGCTGAGATTTTTTTTACTTGTCGTTGGTGTGCTGTTAGGCCTGATGACATATGCCCAGCCACCAGGTGGACAGGGCCGGCAATTTGACCCCGAAGCGATGGTCAAACGCCAAACCGAGCAAATGGTAACTGATTTGAAGCTCAATGCCGATCAGACAACCAAGGTGCAGGAACTGAATAAAAAATACAGTGATAAGATGAGGGAGCTCTTTCAGGATGCTCAGGGAGACCGCTCACAAATGCGTGAGAAAATGGGAAAGTTGAGGGATGAAAAGAATGTTGAACTGAAAGAAATTCTTACTCCCGAACAATACAAGAAACACCTCGAGTTAGAAGAGCAACGAATGGAAGAACGTCGTCAAAGGATGGAAGAGCGCCGCGAGTCGCCTGAACGACGTGGAACTCAAAGACAGAGCCCAAGATAAGCATCGTTTTTTTTCATAGATTATATTAGCAGGGCCGGACATTTGTCCGGCTTTTCTTTTCTCCAGAGCGTTTAAAATACAAAGTTGTATTCAGCATCGGAAAAAGCTGGCTGTTGCAGGTCTTTCTCCGAAACCAGTGCAAGATCATGGGCAATTTTCCAGTCGATGTTGAGTGTTTCATCGTTGAAGCGAATTCCGCGTTCGGCTTCCTTGTTGTATAAGTTGTCGCACTTGTAGGCAAAAACAGCGCTTTCGCTCAATACCGAAAAACCATGGGCAAAGCCCCGTGGAATGTAAAACTGCTTTTTGTTGTCGGCAGTCAGAATTTCGCCGTGCCATTGTCCGAATGTTGGCGATCCTGCCCGTAAGTCAACAGCCACATCGTATACAATGCCTTCGATCACCCTTACCAGCTTGGTCTGGGCATGCGGATCGAGCTGGTAATGCAGGCCACGAATGGTTCCCTTGTTCGATTTCGATTCGTTGTCCTGAATAAATTTGGCTTTGATGCCCTGTTCGAAAAAGCGGGCTTCGTTGTACACTTCGTAAAAATAGCCGCGCTGGTCTTTGTAAACAATTGGTTCAATCACCAGTAAATCGGGTATGCTTGTTCTGATTATTTTCATTCTTAAAACGATTTGATTTGATCATTCACCAGCATTTCGAGGTATTTTCCATAGTCGTTTTTCAACATGGGGTGAGCCAGTTGCATCAGTTGCTCCTTACCGATGTAGCCTTTTTTGTAAGCAATTTCTTCTATGCAAGAAACCTTCAATCCCTGCCTTTTTTCAATGGTTGCAATGAAATTGGATGCCTGCAAAAGACTGTCGTGAGTGCCGGTGTCGAGCCAGGCAAAGCCGCGGCCCAGTAATTCTACATTGAGCTGGTTGTTCTCGAGATAGCATTTGTTGAGATCGGTAATTTCGAGTTCGCCCCTTTTGGACGGTTTCAGTGTTTTTGCTTTTTCGACCACCGTATTGTCGTAAAAATAGAGCCCTGTAACTGCGTAGTTCGACTTTGGCTTTTCTGGTTTTTCCTCAATCGACAGTACCTTGCCGTTTTGGTCGAATTCGGCAACTCCGTAACGTTCGGGATCGTTCACATAATAACCGAAAACAGTGGCTCCTTTTTCCAGCCTCGATGCTTTTTCTAATGTACTCCTAAAGTTGTAGCCGTAAAAAATATTGTCGCCCAAAATAAGGCAGACCGGACTATCGCCCAGAAAGTCTTCACCAATCAGAAAGGCCTGGGCCAGACCGTCGGGTGAGGGCTGTTCGGCATAGCTGAGCGCAATTCCCAACTGGCTGCCATCGTCGAGCAACTTGCGGTACAAAGGCAAATCGTCGGGTGTCGAAATGATCAGAATTTCTCTGATCCCGGCCAGCATAAGCACCGACAAGGGATAATAAATCATGGGTTTGTCGTACACCGGAATAATTTGCTTCGATATGCTTTTGGTGATTGGATAGAGTCTGGTGCCGGAACCTCCGGCTAATATTATACCTTTCATTTTTTTGCTTTTTATGATTAAGATGGTACTTGCTTTGCCTGTGCCTTCTAAGTAATAATTTTTCCCGAAAGTAACTGGTCGAAATAATCAATGGTTTTTGCCAGTCCTTCACGCAGGTCAACTTTGGGTTCCCAGCCATTCAGCATTTCCCTGGCTAGTGCAATGTCTGGCTGGCGCTGTGCAGGATCGTCCTCAGGCAGAGGATGAAATTTTAACTTTGATTTCGACCCGCTCAGTGCGATGATGTTTTGTGCCAGTTCAAGTATGGTGTATTCATCGGGATTGCCAATGTTTACAGGTCCTGTAAAATCGTTTCCGGTAGCCATCATTCTGATCATGCCTTCGAGCAGGTCGCTTACGTATTGAAAACTGCGGGTTTGTGATCCGTCTCCAAAAATGCTGAGCTCTTCTCCTTTCAATGCCTGCACAATGAAGTTGGAAACTACCCTGCCATCGTTGGGTTCCATTTTGGGCCCATAGGTATTGAAAATGCGGATGATCTTAATTTTTACCTTGTTCTGCGTATGGTAGTTGACAAAGAGCGATTCGGCACAGCGTTTTCCTTCATCATAACACGAGCGGATTCCAATGGGGTTTACATTTCCCCAGTAATCTTCGGTTTGAGGATGAATTTCAGGATCGCCATAAACTTCGCTGGTTGAGGCCTGAAGTATTTTGGCATTGACGCGTTTGGCCAGTCCCAGCATATTGATCGATCCCATGACCGATGTTTTAATGGTTTTTATGGGATTGTACTGGTAATGAATGGGAGAGGCCGGACAAGCCAGGTTGTAAATTTCATCCACCTCGATGTAGAAGGGCATGGTGACGTCGTGACGAACCAATTCGAAGTACGGATGATCGATCAGATGTATGATTTTACTTTTCTTTCCTGTAAAATAATTATCAAGACAAATAACCTCGTTGCCTTCGTTCAGCAGGCGTTCACACAAATGTGATCCCAGAAACCCGGCTCCTCCTGTTACGAGAATGCGCTTCATAAGCTGTTTTATTTATTCACTTCGGTTTTACGGCCAATGCTGTAATAGCTGAAGTTCATGTCTTTCATTTCGTCGGGATCGTATATGTTACGGCCGTCGAAAATGGTTTTCGATTTGAGCAGTTTGCCCAGTACCCTGAAATTGGGCAGACGGAATTCGGGCCATTCGGTGACCAAAATCAGTGCATCGGCGTCGATGCAGGCATCGTATTCGTCGTTGGCAAAGTTGATTTTATTCCCCAGAATGCGCTTGCCTTCGTTCATGGCTACCGGGTCGTAAGCCGATACCTCGGCCCCTTCGCTTAACAGTGCATCGATGATTACCAATGATGGTGCTTCGCGCATGTCATCGGTTTTGGGTTTAAACGCGAGTCCCCAAACTGCAAATTTCAGTCCTTTCAGTTGTCCATTGAAATGTTGTTTGATTTTTGAAACAAGAACCGACTTTTGTCGATTGTTGACCAGTTCGACGGCTTTGAGAACATCGAGGGAAAAGCCCATACTGTCGGCTGTACGAATCAGTGCCTGTACATCCTTCGGAAAGCATGAGCCGCCATAGCCAGTTCCGGGATAAATGAACTTGTTGCCAATGCGCGGATCGGAACCAATTCCTTTGCGCACGGCATCGACGTTGGCACCAACCAATTCACACAGGTTGGCCATTTCGTTCATGAAACTGATTTTTGTGGCCAGCATAGAATTGGCGGCGTATTTGGTCATTTCGGACGAAAGAATGTCCATAAACAGAATGGGATGCCCGTTGAGCAGGAAGGGTTTGTACAATTTCTTGATTACCTTCTTTGCTTTTTCCGACTCAACACCCACCACGATGCGGTCGGGGCGTAAAAAGTCTTCCACCGCATTCCCTTCTTTCAGAAATTCAGGGTTCGATGCCACATCGAAAGGAACATTGGCTCCGCGTAGTTCCAGTTCTTTCAAAATGGCTGCCTTCACTTTTTGCGAGGTGCCAACAGGTACGGTGCTTTTGGTAATTACGACCATGTAATGATCGATGTGCCGGCCAATTTCAGCTGCCACACCGAGTACGTATTTCAGATCGGCGCTGCCGTCTTCATCGGGCGGTGTGCCTACTGCAATAAAGATGGCGTCGGTATCTTTCAGACTTTCTTCAATGCTGGTTGTGAACCACAGTCTTCCTTTTTCCTTGTTTTTGTTGAAGATTTCCTGCAAGCCGGGCTCGTAAATAGGAATTTCTCCGTTTTTCAATCGCTCGATCTTGTTATCATCAATGTCGACGCAGGCAACGTCAACGCCTGTTTCGGCAATGCATGTGCCCGAAACCAAACCTACATAACCTGTTCCAATAACTGATATTTTCATTCGTTCTTTCTTTTTAATTGTGATTCATGGGTCTCGCTTAAATTGTTGGATCATATGATCTTCCAGCAGGCGAACCATGCTTGTTTGTTAATTCGCTGTTTGTTTAACGGGAATAATTTACATTATATTTTAGACCGATGGTCTGATATCTGTTTGTTTTCTGTTTAAAAGAAATAAAATTATGTGAAAATTTGCTCTATCACGGCACCCCGATAATAATGTTTCAAAATTTCTTCAAGTGTATAAGCCTGTCTGCTCATCACTGCGGCACCTATCTGGCACATGCCAACTCCATGTCCCCAGCCTGCCCCATGCAGAGTGAAAGCTGATGGCAAGTCCCGATTTGCATGAAAATGTTTTTCAACAGTGAAGGCTGAGCTGTAAAGATGGCTTTCCGACAGCCACTTTCTGATTTCGAGTTCCTTTCCTACAGTTATTATTTTTTTTGTACCTATTATTTTTAAACGGACAATTCTGCCCGAAGGTCCTCTTTGAATGGGAAGCAAATCGACGATTGGTCCAAAATCGATCCCCGATTTTCTTTTTAGCAGCGCGGCCAGTTCTTCCTGTTGGTATTCAAGCTTCCATCGGTAAAAGTCGGTGGTGCTGCGGTCGAAATCAATCAATACCTGGCTGAGCACTTCGGGGGCGCTGGTGTTGCAAAAGGCCTCAGGACTTGAGGTGTAATAATCCGACAGTTCCGGGTCAATCTTATTATCCTTATTGACTGCATCTCTTACCGAGCTCAGATAAGGAATGGTAAGGGCTTGCCACGCATTTTCGAAATCTTCGCTAAAGCCACCGCAGCATTTTGAAAAGCGGGCATCGCAAATTTCATTGTTGTACATTAGAACCTGTCCGCGGGTGGCGTCAACAGCTTTTTGTGCATTGTCCGAAAGCACCTTGGTAATACCCTGATAGCGCTGGCAATGGTCATCGGCACACACATCGAAGGTATGATGATCTTCACGGTCGTACCAGCGTACAATTTCGCCTGCTTTTGTTTCATCAGGTATTTGCTGTGCTGTTGAACTCTTATCCTTTTTGTTGTTGATTTGTGCCAGCAGCCAGCTTCGCGAAACAATGGCATGTACTTTCAGCAGGGTCAGGTCGTTCATGGCACTCATTTCACTCGAAATAACACTTTTCAGATATGCTTCCAGTGGAATCAGGTTGAGTACCCTGATTGCATCGTCTTCGATTTGCAAAGTCAGATTGCCTTCAAATTCCTGATTTTCCTCTTGTTGCCAATGAAAGCCAATGCCGATGCTTACATTTTTTATGATGAAGGTCGCATGTTGGTCGGCAGCCTGTAAAGTGATCCTGGTTTGTTTTTGTGCAAAGGAAGTAGAGAACGTATGTTTACTGAAAGCTGCTGTGTAGCTTCCTGCTGGTACAATCTTTCCTTCGAAAAGGAAGTTCCCTTTTAATTCAAAATGAATTTGCTGCGCTTTCAGCAAGCCTACCTTTATTTGAGGTTCGGTAGCTTTGGTGCTCATTGGTCTGAATTTAGAATAGGTTTAGCGTTTCAATCGACAAACTGGTGTCATCAAAGATACCAATAATCGCAGCTTTGTCAATCTTTTCAAAGTCTTCTTTACGGGGCGTTACCAGTATGCCGGCCAGCTCAACACTTGCCGGACTTACCAGAAGCTGTTCGGCTCCCTGACTGTAAAAACACTTCGGACGGCGGGCCTTCCGCGGGAAAATGATTAGCTGATAAATTCCATTTTCATAGTTTGCCAGCAGGTTTATCCCGGGTTCGGGCGAACTGGCCTTGAGGGGCAGCTGTGCCACAAATTTTCTGAAATAGCGATCTGTTTCATTGATCTGCTCCGATTCGATAAGGACAAAATCGCGTAGTGAATGCCTGCCGTAAAATACTTTCACCCCAGGTTCGTCTACTTGTTTTGAAAGCCGGTGCTGTTGATTTTTTAGTTCTGCATTTACTGGCAGGTATTTTTTAACGACCGCCTGGAAATGAAAATGATCGGGTGCCGAGGCACCGCATTCCGGACCGTTGTAGAAGATGGTGTAAGCTTCGAGATTTTTGGCAATTGAGAGCATGTCGGCAATCCGGTTTTCAATGAGCTGGGGGCAGTGTTGCAAATCGGAAATGGTAAGGTGCCGGTCGAAAATGGGGTAGGGATTGATGAGCAGCAGGTAGGAATTGCGCAGCAACAATCCTTTTTGTTCCGATGGCAGGTTTTCGGTGCACAGAAAACAGGGGCGCTGTTCAATGCTTCGAGGGCTTAAATCGGCAAAGGTGCTGCGGGCACGTGCGGCATTGTGTTGAACGTCAATACTGAATGTCCCAAAGTTGAAAGTCCGCCTTTCAATGTGTTCCAGTTGATGGTAGTGATTGCGTGCCAACGGCCAGTCGTTCAGCTGCTGAACATACAGCTGTTCAATTGCGTCGGACCACGAAAGATGATCCTTCTTATTACTTATTTGAGGCAGTGATGCTTGTTTTTTGGTCATGATGTTTTACTGTGTAGCCAACAAAGCGCTTGTTACTACCAATTGCGTTTTCAATATTAGCGCTTTTCTCTGCCATTGTCAACTTCTACAAGGTCAGTTCAAATCCGTTGTAGGTTTCAAATTTCCAGATTTCGGCTACCGTATTGATGTCGATTTCGTAAGGTTTGTAGTTGCGGTTGCTCGATACCAGCAGGAGTTTTCGTTGTTCTTCGGTGTTGTAAACTAGCTTGAAAACAATGCCCTCGTCGCGGGTAACCACGATGCAGGGAGTTCCGTTTTTAATGCTTGTCCAGTCCTGAATGTACGAACAGGTAACCCACGAACCTTCGCTAAGCGGAAGCATCGAGTCGCCTCTGATCTGGAAACAACGGTAGCTTTTTTGCTGGTCGAGAAAGGGCAGCTTAAAACGGGGCAGTTTTGCGATAAATCCGACGTCGCCGTAATTCGTTGTGTAGCCTGCCTGGGCCTTTACCGGTACCAGTTCAATGTTCTCATCCCCTCCGGTGTCGACCGACACCGTGAGCAGGCGGAGCTGGCTTCCGGTAAGATCAACTTCGTATCCCTTGTCAATTTGTGAAAGCTGAAATTCAGAAAGTTTGCTCAAATCGTAACGCAGAAGTACATCGATAGAAACATGAAAATATTCGGCCATCCTTATCAGTACTTTGAAGGGGGGCTGAACTTTTTTTTCGTATCCGGCCAGCGTGGTGCGGGTAATGCCCAGGTCGGCAGCCAGATCGGTCTGCGAAATCCGTTTTCGGGTTCGCAGGAATTTTAAGTTCCCGGCAAAAAACATGCTTTCATTTTTTCCAAAGATAAGAAATATGTCTAAATTATAGTCAGAAAAATGACGATAATATCGACAGCGATGAACAAGACCATTCTACATCTCGACCTGGATACTTTTTTTGTGTCGTGCGAAAGGCTGACCGACAGCCGGCTGAATAATCGTCCGGTACTGATCGGGGGGACCTCAGATCGTGGAGTGGTAGCGGCATGCAGTTATGAAGCCAGGCAATTCGGAATCCACTCGGCCATGCCCATGAAAATGGCGCGTATGCTTTGTCCGCAGGCCATCGTTATCAGGGGCGACGGCAGCACCTACAGCCGTTTTTCGGGCATGGTAACCGACATTATCCGTGAAAAGGCTCCCTTGTTCGAGAAATCATCGATCGATGAGTTTTACCTCGATATTAGCGGGATGGATCGTTATGTGTCACAAAGTTACCTGTGGGCAAAAGAACTACGCGAGAAGATCATTCATGAAACCCACCTACCTATTTCCTTTGGTCTGTCGGTGAACAAAACGGTGTCGAAAATCGGAACAGGCGAGGCCAAACCCAATAATCACAAGTACATAGAAAAGGGGACAGAAATGCCTTTTCTGGCTCCATTGTCGATCAGAAAAATACCGATGATAGGAAACCAGACCTACCATAAGTTGAGGAATCTGGGTGTGGAGCGGATTAAAACGCTACAGGAAATGCCGGTTGAAATGATGGAAAGTGTGTTGGGCAAGAACGGCCAGGTGATCTGGAAAAAAGCCCGGGGAATTGATAATTCACCGGTAGTGGCCTATCACGAACGCAAATCAATTTCAAGCGAAAGAACCTTTGAAAAAGATACTACCGATGTGATCAGGCTCAGAAGTATGGTGGTAGGGATGGCCGAGAAACTGGCTTATCAGTTGCGAAGTGAACAAAAACTAACGGCTTGTGTATCGGTGAAAATTCGCTATTCCGATTTTCAAACCCACAGCAAACAAAAGATGATTCCCTATACATCGCTCGATCATACGCTGATTGAAACCGTGCTCGACCTGTTCGATTCGCTTTATCAACGCCGGGTACTACTGCGGCTTATCGGGGTGCGTTTCAGTCATTTGGTGGGAGGAACTTATCAGATGCGGCTTTTCGAAGATTCTGAAAAGCTGATCAGACTTTATCAGGCCATGGACAGTATGCGCAAGCGCTATGGCGACGACGCGGTGAAAAGGGCTGTTTCATTATAAATTCATTTTTGAAGTCATAAACGATGCTTTTAAATTGTCATACCTACTATAGTTTTAAATACGGGACGCTATCAATTGAGGAATTGTTGAAAGTGGTTTCGCAAAACGGATTTTCAAGCCTTGCACTCACCGACATTAATAACACTTCGGCCTGCATCGACTTTATACGAAGGGCGGCGGAATTTAAAGTAAAGCCGGTAATTGGCATCGATTTTCGAAACGGCATACAGCAGCTGTTTGTGGCCATTGCCCGTAACAACAAGGGATTTGCCGAAATGAATGCCTTTCTCACTGAGCATTTGCATCAGAAAAAGACCTTGCCGGCTCAGGCACCTGCTTTCCTGCATTCGTGGGTCGTATATCCTTTTCAAATGGAAGAAAGAGCCTTGAATGAAAATGAATTCATGGGCGTGGGGGTGAACGATCTGAGTCGCCTGCCCTTTTCATTCTGGAAGGATTATCCTGAGAAACTGGTAATCATGCAGCCCCTTACTTTTCGGCATAAAAAGGATTACAATGCCCACCGGCTCTTACGTGCCATCGACAACAATATTCTGCTGAGCAGGTTGCCCCGATCGGAACAGGCAGTTTTTGAACAGGAACAGCTGATGTCGTCTGCTGATCTGGAAAAATATTTTTCGGATTATCCTTTGCTCATTGAAAATACCCAAGGTCTGCTCGACCAATGTGAGATTGATTTCGATTTTGGCAGCAACAAAAACAAGCGCTTTTTTACCCGGTCGGAAGAAGAAGATTTCGAGCTGCTGAAAAAGGCAAGCTACGAAGGAATGGCTTACCGCTACGATGCTCCCGACGATGTAGTATTCGACCGACTCGATAAAGAACTGAAGGTGATCAGGGACATGGGTTTTTGTGCCTATTTTCTGATTAATTGGGATTTGGTGAATTACGCCCGCAGCCGGAATTATTTCTATGTAGGTCGCGGCAGCGGAGCCAACAGTCTGGTGGCTTACCTGTTGAGAATTACCAATGTCGACCCCATTGAGCTCGATCTCTATTTTGAACGCTTTATCAATCCATACCGTACTTCGCCTCCCGATTTTGACATCGATTTTTCGTGGACCGACCGTGATGATGTTACCCGCTATTTGTTTGAAAAATACGGTTACGAACACACGGTTTTACTGGGAACCTACATTACTTTCAACCATAAATCGGCCTATCGCGAAATAGGCAAGGTTTTTGGCCTGCCCGATGAAGAAATCAAGCGTTTGCAGAATAATCCCGATCCGAAACAAGCCGATCAGTACGGGAAATGGGTGATCATGTACAGCAATTACATCGAAGGATTTCCCAGTCAGTGCAGCATCCACAGCAGTGGCATCCTGATTTCGGAAACGCCGGTCAGAAATTTTACAGCCACAGAGCTGATGCCCAAGGGTTTTCCTTCGACGCAGTTCGACATGTATGTGGCTGAGGATGTCGGGCTGCATAAGTTTGACATTCTGAGCCAGCGTGGTTTGGGCAAAATTCGCGATGCGGTCCTGATGATCAGGAAAAATCGTGGGCTCCATATCGATATCGACAATCCCCGTTTATTTATGAACGACGAGAGTGTAAAGCACCTTTTGAAGCGCGGTCAGGCCATTGGCTGTTTCTATGTTGAATCGCCCGCCATGCGCATGTTGCTTACCAAACTGAGAGCTGGCGATTACCGGAGCCTGGTGGCGGCGAGCTCCATCATCAGGCCGGGTGTGGCGCAAAGCGGAATGATGCGCGAGTACATTTTGCGCTTTCAAAATAAGAACCTTCGTGATCATGCACGGGCCGAATTGCCCGAACTGTACGAAATACTGGAAGAAACTTACGGTGTGATGGTTTACCAGGAAGATGTGATCAAGGTGGCCCATTATTTCGCAGGGCTTACCCTCGATGAGGCCGACGTGCTTCGACGCGGGATGTCGTGGAAATTCCGTGAACGAAATGAATTCTGGAAAGTAAAAGAGAAATTCTTCTCCAACTGTTTCAGAAAAGGCTACGACGAAAGTAAAGTATCGGAAATATGGAAGCAGATTGAGAGTTTTGCCAATTATGCCTTTGCCAAAGGACATTCGGCCAGTTATGCGGTAGAGAGTTTTCAGGCCCTGTACCTGAAGGCTTATTTCCCGGTCGAATACATGACTGCTACGTTGAATAACGGCGGTGGTTTTTATTCTCCACAGCTGTATCTGCATGAAGCACGGCTTCAGGGCGCAAAAATTGAAAAGCCCTGCATCAACCGCAGTGAGTGGCTCAACGTGGTTGACGGTGATACCATTTATCTGGGATTCTACCTGCTGCATGAACTGGAACAGTCGAATGTACGTGCTATTCTGCTTGAAAGAATGAAGGGAGGCGCTTTTACCGATTTGCCCGATTTTTTGAAACGGGTTCAGCTGTCGGTCGAACAGTTATCAATACTGATCCGGATCGGGGCCTTTCGTTTTACACAGAAATTAAAGAAAGAATTGCTGTGGGACATTCATTACCGATTAAAGCGGAAACCCCACAACAGTAAAAGTCCGGTGCTTTTTGCCCCCGAAGTAAAGGAATTTAAACTGCCGGCCTTGTGGCAGCATCAGCTCGACGATGCTTTCGACGAAATGGAGATCATGGGCTTTACCCTGCAATCGCCCTTCGATCTGGTAGAACATACACGTGAAAACAAAACGCTGGCCAGCAATTTACCGACGTTGATTGGCAGCTATGTGTCGGTAACGGGATTTTTGATCACCCGCAAACCTACCCGAAGCAGTAGTGGCGGAACCATGTATTTTGGAACCTGGCTCGACCGCGAAGGGCAGTGGATCGATACCGTTCATTTTACCCATGTAGCCAAGCAGTATCCCTTTCGCGGTCCCGGCTGTTACCACATCGAAGGCAAGGTGATGGAAGAATATGGTTTTATCAGCATCGAGGTATACCGCATGTTCAGGTTGAAATCAAAAAACCTGGAGGAAGTATGAAGAATTAGTAATCAATGGCAGAGGATTGTATGAATAATCGGTATGCTTTTTTCTTTTAAGCGTAAATAAAGCTGATAAAATCTTCTATCTGTTTTCCAGGTGTTTTTTATCTTGCGAGCTGATTCAAAAAACCATGAGTGAAGAAATCTTACGTAAGCCCGAATGGCTTAAAATCAAACTTCCCAAAGGAACTAATTTTAAGGAAGTAAAGGACATTGTAGCGCGTTATCATTTGCATACCATTTGCACCAGCGGTAAATGCCCCAACATGGGCGAATGCTGGGCAGCACGTACTGCAACCCTGATGATACTGGGAGACATCTGTACCCGAAGTTGCAAGTTTTGCGCAACTCAAAGCGGGAAGCCGCTTCCACCTGATGAAAAGGAGCCGGAGAATGTTGCCAAATCGATACAACTGATGGGGCTTAAACATGCGGTAATCACTTCGGTCGACCGCGATGATTTGCCCGATAAGGGCGCCGGGCACTGGAAAAAAACCATCGAAGCAATTAAAAAAATCAATCCCGAAACGACCATGGAAGTACTGATTCCCGATTTTGATGGTGAACCTGAATTGATCGGGCTTGTTATTGATGCCGGACCTAATATTATTTCGCATAATTTGGAAACAGTTGCCAGGTTAACGTCACAGGTTAGGAGTCGCGCAAAATACGCTGTGAGTCTGAAGGTGTTGAAGACGATAGCCAACAGTGGACTGGTAACCAAAAGCGGAATCATGGTCGGTTTGGGTGAAACCCGCGCTGAAGTGTTTGAAACCATGGACGATTTGCTGGCTGTTGGTTGTGAGGTGTTTACCATCGGGCAATACCTGCAACCCACGAAAGCCCATTTGCCAGTTCAGGAATATGTTCATCCCGATGTGTTTGATGAATACCGGCGGGTTGGTTTGGAAAAAGGTTTCCGCATTGTGGAAAGTGCCCCCTTGGTTCGTTCAAGTTATCATGCCGAAAAGCATGTGTATAAAAAAGGGTAAGGGCTTAGAAACAGTCGGATGATGTTTTTCGTACCTTTGAAAAAAGCTAAATAGTATGTTATCGTTTAAAGGAGTTTTCGACGGAGATAAAGTAAGACTCATTGATAAGCCCACAGATAAAAAAAAATACAAGGTGATTGTAACTTTTGTGGAGGAAATCGGTGTTGACGATGAAATACGTGAGTTTGCTTCACAAACAGATGGTTTGGATTTCTGGAAGGTTGAAGATGAAGACCTGTATCAGGATTATCTGCCTAACAAAAAATCAAAGAGATGAGGACCGGAGACATAATTCTGATTCCTTTTCCTTTTGCTGAGTCTAACAGAGTTAAAGCTAGACCGGCTGTACTCATATCGAAGACAGCAGACCTTTGCATGGATTTTGTATTAGCCGCAATAAGTTGCGTTATTCCTAAACAGCTATCCCGGAATGAAATGATTATTTATCCTGATTCAATAAATAATCTCCGGGCAGTTTCAGTGATTAAGATAGACCGTATTGTTACTCTTAAGGCTAATAGTGTAATTGCTAGATTAGGGCAACTGAAAAAAGACGAGCTAATTGTATTTAAAAGAAAATTTAGAGAATTGGTTGAATAGTTTATTGTTTAGCGATGAATAACAAGATAATATTTGAAGATTTAGGAGTTTCGGAGTATCAAAAAACCTGGGATTATCAGGAACAACTGATGCAGATGATTATTGATCAGAAGAAGGAAAAGAAGGAAAATCCTGAAAAACTTTCTGAAAATCATTTGCTGTTTGTAGAGCATCCGCATGTTTACACCCTGGGAAAAAGTGGCGATGAACAAAACCTGCTGCTTAACTACATTCAATTGCAGGCAGCCCATGCTTCGTTTGTAAAAACCAACCGGGGAGGCGACATCACCTACCACGGTCCGGGGCAAATTGTTGGCTATCCGATTTTTGACCTCGAAAATTTTGGAATCGGGCTTCGGAAATACATCGAACTGATGGAAGAGGCCATCATCAAAACCATTGCCGAATTCGGACTCGAGGGGAGCCGCGACCCGAAAGCAACGGGTGTATGGCTCGATGTGGGGAAGCCCACGGCCAGGAAAATCTGTGCCATAGGCGTGAAAAGCTCGCGTTTTGTTACCATGCATGGTTTTGCCTTCAATGTAAATACCGACCTGAACTATTTTCAGCACATCAATCCCTGCGGCTTTACCGACCGGGGAGTTACTTCGCTTGAAAAAGAGCTGGGTGAGAAGCAGGATTTTGAAGCAATCAAAAAATTGGTTCTTCAAAAATTAATGGAAGCATACAACGGCGAATTAGCCTAAAAAGTACGAAGATGAACAGAAGCATATTAATTGGCGGAGCGATTTTAATGGCCGTGGCTGTGATATTGGGTGCTTTTGGAGCACATGCTCTGAAGGAAAAGTTGCCTGAGCATTTAATGCAGGTATATAAAACCGGTGTCGAATATCATTTTTACCATGCCCTTGGTTTGCTCATCGTGGGAGTTTTGGCTTTGTACATGCCTTCAAGCCTGTTGAATGTGGCAGCCCTGTTTCTGTTTGCCGGTATTATCTTATTCTCGGGGAGTTTATACACCATGGCCTTTACCGGGATTAAATGGCTTGGAGCCATAACGCCCCTGGGTGGTTTGAGTTTTATTGTAGGATGGGTATTGCTTGCGGTGGCTGTTTGGAAAAAATAAGCAGCTAGTTGTAGATCATATTGTAGTTGATTACTTCGTGGTTTTGAAGTAGTTCCGAATTCTTGTGAAGCGAAAGCAAACGCTTCAATTCCATAAATTCAGCCGGTGTCAGGCTGATAAAAGCAGTGCTAAGCCCAAGGCTTATTGTAATTTTCTTCTTCCGGGAAATATTTTCAGGGTCAAACGGACTGCTGGTAAACGATAAAGCAGTAATGTATTCTCTAAATTTATCCAGTTCATCTTCATTCAAATTGATCAATACATTTCCAAATTCAAGATGGTATAATTGATGTCCCTCGCAAAAGTAAATTTGTCCGTTGGCTGTCTTGTTGTTTAATTTCATAATATCGTTTCCAATCTAATTTTTATAACTTTGTTCCATAGTAAAAAAATACTGATGGAAGCTTTACCTAACCCCGAGCTGAAACTTGCCTACGATTTTCTGCAGTTTACCAATCAGCATGTTTTTCTGACCGGCAAGGCCGGAACGGGAAAAACCACCTTTCTTAAACAACTGAAACAAAGCTCTCCCAAGCGCATGGTGGTAGTAGCTCCTACGGGCGTCGCAGCCATTAATGCCGGGGGTGTTACCATTCATTCCTTTTTTCAGATGGCTTTTGGTCCTCAGCTTCCTGTTAATGCTAACAGTAACGAAGCTGCTTTTGTTTTGTCACAACAGTCAGGTGACGAACAAAGTAGTAAGTCACGAGGACAGCAATCGAGAATTAACCGCTTCAGCAAAGAAAAAATTAACATCATCCGTAGTCTCGATTTACTGGTGATCGACGAGATCAGCATGGTACGTGCCGATGTGCTCGACGGGATCGATGCCGTTTTGCGGCGCTATAAAAATCGGGACAAGCCTTTTGGCGGTGTTCAGCTACTGATGATTGGCGACTTGCAGCAGCTGGCACCGGTGGTTAAAGAAGATGAATGGAACCTGTTGCGTTCTTATTACGACACCTTTTATTTCTTTAGTTCCCGTGCCTTAAAGCAGTCACGATTCATCGGCATCGAGTTAAAGCACATCTACCGTCAAAGCGACCAGCATTTTATCGATTTGCTGAATAAAGTACGCGATAACAAGGTCGACGCAGAAGCATTTCAATTGCTCAACAGCAGGTATATTAAAGATTTTAAAGCCACTGATGAGGAAGGCTATATTGTACTGACCACCCATAATTATCAGGCCCACCAGATCAACGACCGAAAACTGGCAGAGCTCAAAACCCGCACTTATCATTTTGAGGCGCAGGTCGAAGATGATTTTCCGGAATATGCCTATCCTACCGATCGCAAATTGCAGCTAAAAGTAGGGGCGCAGGTAATGTTTGTTAAGAATGATACTTCGGCTGAAAAGCGTTATTACAATGGAAAAATTGGTCGGGTTGTGACCATCGATACCGACAGTGGTGAAGTGAAAGTATTGTGCCAGGGAGATACAGAGCCCATCCCGGTTGAAAAGGAAATCTGGGAAAATACCAAGTACCATTTGAATGAAACGACCCAGGAAATCGAAGAAACGGTGGTAGGGAAATTCATTCAACAACCTTTGAAGCTGGCCTGGGCAATTACCATTCATAAAAGTCAGGGACTCACTTTCGAAAAAGCCATCATAAACGCCCGTCAGTCGTTTGCGCACGGGCAGGTATATGTGGCCCTGAGCCGATGCAAAAGCCTTGAAGGCCTGGTGCTCAGTGAACCACTACAGTCCGACAGTGTGATCAACGATACTACTGTGATCCGTTTTACCAGCAAAGTAGAGGAGCAGCAACCCGGACAAAAGGAACTCGACATGGCCCGGCAGGCTTATGAGAAACACTTGCTGAAGGAGCTATTCGATTTTTCGGCTTTTCACCGGATGGGAAACTACCTGCTGAAAACCATGAAGGAACACGAAAGTGTCATTCTGGGAAACATGCCCACGGTGATGCATGCCATGCTGCCTGCTGTAGCAGCCGAATTAATTGACATAGCGCGTAAATTTATTCCCCAACTTGAAGTTTTATTCAGGGAACAGCGGCATATCGAAAAGGAAAATCCGCTTGAAGTTCGTGTAAAACAGGCAGCTGCCTATTTTTCCGAAAAATTCAAGACAATTGTAGACGGCCCATGGAAATCGGCGGCTTATGAAACCGACAACAAGGCGCTGAAAAAGCAGTTAAACAATACCATTGGAAAAATGGAAGAAGAACTGGCTGTGAAGCGGGCTTGTCTTGACTACTGTAGTAAGGGCTTCGAAATCAAGGAATTTCTGGCTGTAAGAGCCAGGGCGGCGCTTGTTGAACCGGGTGAAAAACAAGCCACTTCACGTATCATTGAGCAAAGTAGGCACCCCGATTTCTACCGACAACTTATCTATTGGCGCAACCGACAGGCGGAGATCAATGATACAGTAGCATCGAAAGTGCTTCGGCAGTCAATTTTGACTGAAATAGCCAACCTGTTGCCCGACAACGTTAAGGCCCTTAAGTCGATCAAAGGAATGGGGGGAACCAAAATGCGTCAGTTTGGAAAGGAACTTCTGGAACTGATCCTTCAATACCGCGAGGAGCAGGGCATGAGCATTCCCGAAAAGGCAGCCGAGGAGCTGGATTATGCCGGCCTGTCTTCACCCGACATTAGTCTTAAAATGCATCAAAAGCACTATTCACTGCTCAACATTGCACAAAAACGCGGGTTGGCATTGTCCACCATCGAAGGGCACATGGTACATCACATCGAAAAAGGAGATGCCGATGTGTATGATTTGCTTGATCGGGAAAAGATAGAACGAATCAACGATGCACTTGAGAAGAATCGTTTACTGAATGCGAGCCAGCTGCGGGAACAACTGGCTAATGAAGTTTCGTATAACGAAATCAGAATGGTACTGGCCCACCGCAACGCGATGAGCCGGTAAAATTCTGAAGCAGATCTATCACGGGTTGAACGATCGTATCAGGCTTCCTTATTTCCTGTAAGTAATTTTTGTTACACCGTTTTTTGCTGCCATTTTCCTCTTATAAAAAAGAAGAGCACCATAAAGGTCATAAGTGTTTCTGAAATAAAGATGGCCCAGAAAACACCTGCCTGGTTCCATCCTGCAAGCGAACTAAGCAGCCATGCAAGTGGAATTTCGATGATCCAGAATGCCACCAGATTGATTCGAAAGGGTGTTTGTGTATCGCCTGCACCGTTGATGGCGTTAACCAATACCATCCCCAGTCCGTAGATGATTAAACCGTAGCTGATAATTCTCAAACTGATGGTTCCGTGATCAATTACAACGACATCGGTGGTGAGCCAGCCCAGAAAAAGGTTGGGGAAAAAACACAGCAGTATGCTTACAAGGCCCATAATCATCATGTTGGCTTTTCCTGCTATCCAGGCCGCTTGTCTGGCTCTTTCGGGATTCAGTGCGCCCAGGTTTTGTCCAACCAGTGTTGAGGCTGCGTTGGCGATTCCCCATGCCGGCAACAAGGCTACCATGATGAGGCGCAGGGCAACGGTGTAACCTGCGAGTACTTCACTGCCATAAACAGCCACAAAGCGCATCAGTATTATCCAGCTCGAAGTGGCCACAATGTACTGACTTACCGAACCGGTTGACAGTTTTAATAACTGTTTGATCAGTGTGAAATCGGGACGATAACTAATGCCTTTGATTTTAATTCGCCCCTTCCCGTTCCATAAAAGATAAAACTGATAAACTACTGCCAGTCCGCGTCCAATGGTGGTTGCTATGGCTGCTCCTTTAATGCCCATGGCGGGTATTGGACCCCAGCCAAAAATTAGCAGGGGATCGAGTACAATGTTCAGCAGGTTGGCCATCCACAATACGCGCATTGACAGCACTGCGTTTCCGGCACTTCGGAAAATGGCGTTGTTAATGAACAAGAGCAAAATGACAACATTGCTGCCAAAAATGATGGCCGTATACGACGAATATTCATGAATGATAGTTTCGGAAGCATTCATTAATCCAAGGATCGATTGGGTGAAAAACACTCCGGGAATTGCCAGCAAAACAGAAATAAATACGACTGTAAGGATGGCCTGCCAGGCACTGATTGCAGCTTTACGATAGGCTTTCTCACCAACTCTGCGGCTAATCATGGCCGATGCAGCAGCACTCAATCCAACGGCCAAAGCATAAATGATGGTAATTACCGACTCGGTGATTCCAACTGTGGCAATTGCTTCGGCTCCCAGCTTGCTTACAAAGAAAATGTCGACTATGGCAAATACCGATTCCATGAGCATTTCAAGTACCATGGGAACTGAAAGTAGAAATACGGCTCTTTTGATATTGCCTGAGGTGTAATCGTGTTCTGTGCCTCTCAGGGCTTCGATTATTTCTTTGTATATTGGTTTTATTTGATGCAGGATATTCATAAGCTTATTTTGAAAACGATAATAAATAGATTGTATTTTCAGTAATACAGCCAGGTATTCACCTCAAAAAGCAAGGACAGAAACAATAGGTCTATGGTTGGAAAAAAGGAAATTCTAAACAATGCTTTACGAGGCGAAGCGGATGCTCACCGGAATAAACGGAATGATATTTAGCATTGTTATCGTTTTCATAATGAGACAAAAGTAAAACATTTTTTATTTGAGCAGTACGCAGATGTAAAAAAAATGTAGAAAAAAATTTCTGAATTTAGATTTGGGCACAGCAAAGCAATAAAAATTTGATTTGCCATGCCCGTTTAATGCTCGTTTTGAAAAGATTATTAAGCAGGAAAAGCAATTCTACGGGCAATTTCCTTACTGCGCAGCGTGTCTTTGTAATGGTTGTGTGCGTTTACTTTTTCGATGCTCAGGTTGGCATCGGTATTGTTGTTCCAGCGGCGACAGAGATAAACAGGGGTGTAAATTCTTCCCACCCGATAGCGTCCACTAATGGCCAGACCAACAGCATAATCTTCGCCATAACTCACATTGGGAAAGCCAATCTGACGAATAAGGGGAGTGAAAAAGGCCCGTGGTGCTCCTAGTCCGTTGATGCGTAAAGCATTGTTGGGGCCATTTTCATCAGTCCATTCACGGTGGTCGATTATGCCCGGCGGAATTTCGTGTAGTTCAAAGTCGACCATCTGATAACTTCCAATTACCATGGCGCATTCTTCTTCATAAAATTGATCGACTATTTTTTGCAAGGTGTTCTCATCGAGGTACAGGTCGTCGCTGTCGAGCTGTATGGCAAAGCGGCCGCATGCGGGGTGATGAATGCCCTCGTTCCAGCATCCGCCTATTCCCAGTTCCCGGCTGACAGGAAAGTGATGAATGATTCTTTCGTCGTTAAAACCTTCAATGAGCTCGCCGGTGCGGTCGGTCGAGTGATTGTTGACAACGATCAGATTGAATGTGAAATTCGTTTTTTGTCTTAGCACTGAATCAATGGCGTCGGCAATGGTAAGCTCACGGTTCAAAACAGGAATGATCACCGAAGCTTCAGTGACAAAATGCTGCTCTTTCAATTTTACTTTTTCGAAGGGCGGCTTTACTTTGGCACCAATGGCTTCGAGGTGCCTGGTGGCAGCCTGTTCCATTTCCAGTTGATAGTTTCGTTTACCCGGATCGACATAGTCGAATTGTTTCTGCCCTGATTTCCTTTCATCATCATCCTTCCATCGAAAAATATATTCCTGAATTTGCAACGGAAGTCCTTGGCGCATCATGAACAAGCGAAAATCGTACCATCCTGCATATTGAAAATCAGGAGAAGAAGATTTCAGGTACTTTTCTAAATAGTATGTCTTAATCAAAACTGCAGGTCCAAAGTTGAAATCATCTCTTATGCTTCCTGTTTGACAGGCAATGGTTGGAATCTTCATCAGTCTGCCTTGTTGCATTTTTTCTGCACTGGCATAAGCAAAGGGAGCTTCTGATGCAAGCAGTCGTTCGGCCATGAATTCAACCTTTTCCACATCAAAATCAAGCGGCCCCGGTACCAGTTGCAGCAGCAACAATTCATCATGTTGAAGTTGTTCTTTAATCGATTTAATATGAGCACTTGACAGTGGTGTGAGGGGCGTGTCAAGAGTCGGTACTTCCGGAGTTATCAGCTGCCAGTTGTCAGGAAGTTTCGAATCGGATGTACTGTATGGAGCGAAAGTGATCATGTTCATTGCTTAACTTTTATTTTTATGGGACCGCTGGCTGGGCTTTCGTTGTGATGTTGATCGATTACAGTGAGCCACAAATAAACTTTTTTCGAATCGGGCAGTTGAAGCGCATCCAGAGAAAAGTGATCGCTTTTCATAAAACCGGCGATGTTTTCTGCTTTTAAAGCCATCGGGCTTTGTTCGATGCTGCTGGCATAAACAATGTAGCCCAAATGATCGGATGCTTTGGGCGTTTTATTCCGGTATTTCACTTTGATTTCATCTTTTTTGAACAAGCCCTTTGCTTTCACCTTATCGGGCATTGGAGGGGCCTGCTTGTCGAGCCAGGGCATTACCGGCAGCAAGGCCCGGTGGGTGTAAACTTCCTCTTCGAGCAGCGAAGTGAAGTTCATTGGATTCTTTTCCAAAAAACGCATTCTGAAATAAGCACTTCCCTGAATGTTTTTCATGCGGCGTGCAATGAGAATTTGCTCAGGCAGTTCACGTTCGTTTTTCCATGCTTCCGAACTGCCTTCAATCAGCTTGTAAAGGGCATGACCTATGTAAACATGATGTCCAAACGAGCGTTCACTCCACCAGTTGGCCAGGGTGATAAAGTCGACCGTTTTGTGACCAATTTCCCAATAAAGCTGGGGAATCATGTAGTCGATCCATCCCTTGCGCTGCCAGTTAATCACGTCGGCGTACAGGTTATCGTAATTGGTGTTGCCGGCCGTGGTGGCCGAGCCGCCTATTTCGTCGTTTTCATCAAAGTTCTTCCATACCCCAAACGGACTAATGCCAAATTTTACTTTTGGTTTTGTTTGTCGGATGGTTTGGTGCAGCTGTTCAATTATCAAATCAACATTTTCGCGCCTCCATTGGTCAATATCGGCAAAAGCAAAGCCCCGACTGTGTTGCTTAAACGAGGTTGAATCGGGAAAATCGGTTCCCGCAATGGGGTAGGGATAGAAATAGTCGTCGAAATGGATGGCATCCACGTTGTAGTTCTGTACTACTTCGCGAACCACTTGTGAAAGGTAGTTGCGAACACCCGGAATTCCCGGATCGAGGTATTGTTTGTTGCCATAGCTGACCACCCACTCGGGATGGCGCATGGCGATGCTTTTTGATGAAAAGCGGGCAGCACTGCTCTGGCTTAATCTGTAAGGATTCATCCAGGCATGAAGTTCCATTCCCCTGCGATGACATTCTTCGACCATGAACTGGAGGGGATCCCAAAAAGGCTTGGGTGCTTCTCCCTGTGTACCGTTTAGCCATTGCGACCAGGGTTCGCTTTTCGACTGGTAAAAGGCATCACCTGCTGGTCGGATCTGAAAAATTACTGCATTAAAGTGGAGCGAATCGAGTTGATTGAGCATGGCAATCAGCTCGTTTTTTTGTTGTTCAACCGGCAGACCGGGCTTCGAGGGCCAGTCGATGTTGTTAACCGTGGCAATCCATATTCCCCTGAATTCTCTGTCTGGAGCCTGTGCTGCAGAAAGCTGGCTTACAGCAATTGAAATGAAAAACAGGTATAGCATGCGGATGGTCTTCATGTTTCTTATTTTAAAAGCGGGTATAAATGTATGAAATCTTATTTTTCTGCTTGCTTCTTCTACTTTAAAAACGCTTATATTACAGATAAATTGAATTAATGTTTGGGATGAAAGAACTTAAAACATCATTTATTGTTTTCTTCTGTCATTCGCAATCGATATAATTATTTATATGAAGCCCGAAGCTAAATTTGAATTGTATGAGCAACTGATCGATGGCTTGGCCACCAATCATTTTGCCACAGCTAATAATTTCTTGTCTCCCGAACTCGCAGAAAGCCTCAGGGAAAATGCGCTGGAGGCTTATCGGCTGCAGAGGATGAAACCGGCGGGGATCGGGAAGGACAGGCAGTATCAGCAGAATCAGTCCATACGCAACGATCATATTCTCTGGCTTGATAATGAAAGTGACAATGTATTTGAACGACAGTTTTTTAAACAGGTCGACGATTTGGTGGTCTACCTTAATCAAAGCTGTTATACCGGCATCAAAAGTTACGAATTTCATTATGCCGTTTATCCCGATGGTAGTTTTTTCAAACGTCACCTCGATTGTTTTCAGAACGATCGCTCAAGAAAGTATTCTTTGATTTCGTATCTGAATAAAGACTGGCAGATAAACAATGGAGGTATTTTAAAGGCTTATCTTTTGAACGGAGATGCGAAGGAAGTGCTTCCCCAAATGGCTGCTACCGTTGTATTCAGGAGCGACACCATCGAACATGAAGTGCTGCAGTCGAACCGGCTCAGAATTAGTCTTACAGGTTGGTTGAAGGGATAGGGCTTTTTCCCTTTATATTGTGAATTGCTGATTTCATTGGCTTTTACGTAAAAAGAAATTTATTTTTGCCAGCCAGATAAGATCCAAAATTCTTGTTATTCAAATATTTTAACCCATAAAACCAGCTTAATGAGTCAGATTGAAATTGTCAAAGGAAATATTCAGAATGAACAGGATGCTGCCGATATGTTGGCATTACTCGATTTATACATGCAGGATCCAATGGGCGGACACGGCCCGATTTCAGAAGCGTTAGCTGCCGCTAATCTTGAAAAACTGAAGCAACAATCCAACTATCTTTTTTTCATTGCGAAATACGATGGGCAGCCAGCCGGTCTGGCCAACTGTTTTATTGGTTTTTCAACTTTCAAAGCAAAGCAACTGATAAATATTCACGATTTTGCAGTAAGCCCTCATTTCCGTCGTTTGGGAATAGGAAAGGCGCTGATGGATTATCTTATTCAATATGCAGCCGAAAACGACTTTTGCAAGCTAACCCTCGAAGTAAGGCACGACAACCATGGTGCTCAGGAGTTATACAAACAAAGTGGCTTTGTAGAATGCGAGCCCCCCATGTATTTTTGGGAAAAGAAGGTTTAATGTCTCTTTTTGTTCCGGGAAATTAATTTCCCTTGTACTCAAACCAGTCAAAAGTTGCCGGAGCCTCTGATGGAGCTCCGTTTCCGCTTGCATACAAGCCAACATAAACGCCGGTAAACCAGCCTACTGTTTGGGTGCTGAGAAAACGGGCATCAGCAATATCCACAATGGTAAACCCGCCGTTGTTCTGGGAGTACGAGAAGGTAAATTCCGGCCCGTTTCCTTCAATTTTTAAGTCGACAAAGCCGGGGTGTAATTCAATTTTCTCAGAGAAATAAATAGTACGTCCAAACTGAAGCTTTACTACAACAAAGCGTTCCCCGTTTTTTGTAATCACCAAAAGGTCGAAATGTGATCCGTTGTTGACCAGTGTAAGTCCGGCTTCTTCATTTTCATTTTCAGGCTCAAATTCCATACGTGCGATGGCTTCAAACTGAATGTTGGTGAGACGACGACCCACAAAGGTTGGATTTCCTTTGTCGCCAATCCGGAGGGCCGACCCAATTAAGGTGAGTGTTCCTTTTTTGCTGTTTAAGTGATAGTTTCCAATGCCAGGAGCCTGTATGTAATTCCACTCGAGCCCTAAAACCTGTTCGTCGAAATTAGTACGAAGGGGGATTGTTTCAAACGGTACCAGAGGTAAAGTTGGACAGGTCATTTCAACTTCAACAGTTCCGTTTCCGTTTATGACCGGCCATCCGCCTTTGGGCCAGCTAACTGGTACCAGGCAGGTTTCGCGTCCCAAAATATGATGTGGGGGATAGCCCGTTACACTGCGGTAACCATGAATGAGCATCCACCAGCTTTGGTCGTGGGCCTGAATGATGTCGGCATGTCCAATGCCCTGAATGGCTTTGCCCATGCCTGCTACGTTTACGTGAGTGGCAATGGGGTTGGCCGGGTTGTCGATATAAGGCCCCCAAAGATTGTGACTACGGGCGATGGTTACCATATGGGCTTCTTCAGTTCCACCCTCAGCCGCCATCAGATAGTAAAACCCGTCTTTTTTATAGATGTGTGGAGCTTCGGGGTACCGGCCACCGCTTGAGTTCCATATCTTTTTACGTTCACTTAGCAGTTTCCCGGTTTTTATATCAATTTCAGCAAGTTCGAATGTTGAAGTGGTCACATAGGCTCTGTCATCGTCGTCGAAAAAGAGGTCAGGGTCAATTCCATCCACGTCAATCCAAATGGCTTCGCTCCAGTTCCCGGCCGGGTCACTGGATGTTACAAAGAAGTTTCCGCCATGGTTTACATTGGTGGTAATCATGTAAAAAGTACCCTTGTGATATCTGATGGTCGGTGCGAAGATGTTGATTTCGCCATCGATCTGTTCCTCGCGTTCGATGCAGTGACCAATCTGTTTCCAGTTGATCAGGTCTTTGCTATGAAAAACCGGGACACCCGGAAAAAATTCAAAGGTGCTGTTCACCAGATAGTAATCATCACCAACCCGGCATACGCTGGGGTCGGGGTAGAAGCCCGGTATAACCGGGTTCCGGTAGGTCACCAACGCGTCGGGGGGCGATGTCATTACCCATGGATTGGGATTGACCTGTTGCGCAAAAAGCGGGAGGTAGATCAATAGAGCGATGGCTGAAAACAGGTTCTTCATAGTTGTGTGGATTCGTGTGTTGTAAAGATAGAGATTTCGGATAGACTGCCAATTGTGTATTTTTTTGCTGGTTCAATTCAAACAGGATCAAATCATTGAGTAGGGGCTTGACTTTTCTATCCAAAAAATCTTGAGAATAAATTTGGAAAAAGCAAAAAGAGGGTGTTTCTTTGCAGCCGCTTTGAGAGATACGGCGAGTATTTGGTAGGAGCGACGTTGATTATTGACATTCTGAAAAGGCAAACATATTTACCAAAAAGGGCCGGGTAGATCTTGACCACAGGTTTAAGATTTACTAACTTGGTTCACCTTTTTTTTGCTACTTAGGCACTTAGCTTAGGGGAGAAAAAAAACTTCAAATAATTTGAAAAAATATTTGGCA
>NZ_JBNPXV010000007.1:0-37944 GCF_050433125.1 Roseimarinus sediminis
AGCTTCTCTTCTTTTGTAAAACTTCGCTTTTTCATCGTCATAAAAGTACAGATTTAAATCTATATCTTTGTCCGATGATTTAAGGGGCTAAAACACCTCACTACTCCAAAAACTCAAACAAAACTTAACACCTGAGCTAATTGAAGTGACATTGCAGAATGCAAGAGTAGTCTCACTCATTCCCAAAAGCGGCTCGTACCCTCACCACATTTTGCTCATTCCCTTACTACACTTGCCCGGTCGCGGCCAGCAGCACTTTGTAACAACACCAGGCACAAAAACCGCCTTTCACTTCATTGCCACTCCAATCCGCAGCAGACGTTCCGTTTCACTCCACACCCGACCGCTACTTTTCGCTTCATTTCGTTCACTCTGGTTTTAGAGCCTTTTAGTTCAACTTTGAAAGGTTGAGGCAAATACAAGAGCTTCGTTCCTCAGCACTTGTCCGCTCGTGCGTAAAGACTACCTCAACACCCACCCTCCAACAACATCCTGTCTCGTTCCAACAACCTACCTTCCCTGAAGTACCCGAAGAAATAAGAAGAACGGTGGAATCCAAAAAATGAAACCTCAAAACAAAGATATTTTTACGCCCCCGCACATCAAGGCCAAAACAAGTTTTAGAAAAAATCTCCATCCTCGTACCTCGGGGGTAGTATTTTTCCTAAAAGCCTTGACTTTGCCTGCCCACTAAAATTTGAGTTGTTTATCGGTTTCATATACATTCTATTCTCATTTCACTCATACGAAAATTAAAGAAAAAGAATCGATTACATAGAATAATCATACACACCATCCTCTTTCTTTTGAATTAAAAATCATTTCTCCGTAAGATGCAGTAATCTTTAAAATTTTTAGTCATGAAGAACATAGGAAATTTTCTAATTGGATCAATATCCAGTTTTGGAGTAGCACAAGCTCTCCCCGATACAGTTCAAACTGCAAGTGAAGCTTCTACAGGTGTAGTCGATTCTATCGAAGCACTGGTCAGTTTACTCAGTGGTATTTTGTCTGCTGTTTTTGTTGCATGGATAAAACGTAAATGGCAAAAAACAACCACGAAGTAAGAGTCAGGGTATAAACTCTTAATGTGAATCAAGGGTTGAAAATACGATAAAAAAAGTTCATTAAATGTATGAAAATCAAGCAATTAAATTTGCTTAAATCCCTGGAAATCAGTATCTTAATATTGTTTTCGAAGCGATATTTAGATATGATTTCCAAGGATAAGGACGACAAGTTAATAAGAATTTACTTTTTTGTTTGTGAGAAATTTGAAGAACTTCAATTTTATTGTGAACGGTTCAGTAATAACAAGCAACCTGAATTTACAGATCAAGAAATTATGACAATATACCTATATGCCATAAACCATGCAGGGCACACCAAGGTAAAACACATCTACCGTTTTGCCTCAGACTGGTTAAGGTCATGGTTTCCAAAGCTTGGAAGCTATCAGGCCTTTAATAATAGGCTAAACAGACTTGGTGGGGCTTTCACCAGGCTTACTGAAATTATTTTAAATGATAATCAACCAGAAGACTGTTGCCTGAACCAGAGTTTAATGGATTCTATGCCAATTATTACCTGTTCTGGCAAACGGATAGGGAAAGTTGCCAGAGAGCTAACCGACAAAGGTTATTGTTCTACTAAAGGAATGTATTATTATGGGCTAAAAATGCACCTGTTGGGTTTCCGAAGGATAGGTAAATTACCCCATCCCGAACAAATATTGTTTACACCTGCATCGGTCAATGATGTTACCGTGTTTAAAGAATCGTGGGCTGAAATCGAAGATAGGGTTTTCTTTGGTGATAAAATATACTTTGTGAATGACTTAAATGAGAGCATGTTAAAGAATAGAAACTCTGAAACACTTGCACCAATAAAAGCCATTAAAGGAATGCATGAAGTTATTAAACAAAGAATTAAAGCGGCAGATGATCTGTTTTCAACAGCAGTTTCAAAAGTCAGACAACCCATTGAGGCTATATTTAACTGGTTAATTGAAAAAGCTGACATTCAGAAAGCTAGCAAGGTGCGATCAACTAAAGGGTTAATAGTTCATGCTTTTGGAAAACTTGCTGCGGCATTTATTAATTTAGCAATTTAACTCTTGATTCGCATTCTTAATAAACTTATACCAAGTTCTAATTAACAGTTAAACACAAATTTTATTCATTCTTTAAATTTAATAGTCATGGGAAGAATTAGTCAGGGTATTTTAGGAGGAGTCTCAGGAACAATCGGAAATGTTGTTGGTGGCTCCTGGAAAGGTATTACATACCTTAGAGTCAAATCAGATCACTACAATGATGCAAATTCGGAGAAACAAGTTAAGCAACGCACCAAATTTGCAGCATGTGTCGCTTTTGCAAAATTGATTATCGACACGATTATTCGCCCTATTTGGAACAAAAAGGCGGTAAAGATGTCAGGATTCAATTTATTCACAAAAACCAATCTATCGGCATTTAATGCTGATGGAGACATTGGAGATTATAGTCAATTACAAGTTTCAGTTGGGGATTTACCATTACCTGAGAATATTGTAATTGCTGATGATGCTGAAACAGAAGGGGGAGTTTCAATTACTTGGGAGGACAATTCTGGTACAGGTAGCGCACTTGCCTCCGATGAATTTCGTATTTTGGCTATCAGTAATGGAGAAGTCAATGTATTGCAAGACATCGAAATTACCAGAGAAACAGAATCAGCCAAAGTACTTTTACCGTATGGTGCAGGTGTTGAGGTTCAAGTGTATGTTTTCTTCGAAAGTGTTGAAAATTACATTTTCTCACCAAGTCAACATGGTGCGGTAAACGTAACTTAATGAAAATTTGGTGAAATAAACGGCATATTTTGTTTCACCTATGTTTCACCCGGTCAAAAATTAATGGTTAGTAGTTTTCTGCTCACCATTATTTATTTCAAGCCATATTATTATGATTAACAATACGCTTCTCCAATAATACCAAACCTTCCATAAAACAAAAAAGCCTCAACGTTACCGTTGAAGCTTTTTGTGACTCAGCTGGGGTTCGAACCCAGGACCCCATCCTTAAAAGGGATGTGCTCTACCAGCTGAGCTACTGAGTCGGTCACTATGTATTATTTGACATTTTTATAAAAAGAAAAAAGTGACTCAGCTGGGGTTCGAACCCAGGACCCCATCCTTAAAAGGGATGTGCTCTACCAGCTGAGCTACTGAGTCGGTCACTTTTTTACTATTTCGATTAAAAAATCGCCTTTTTTATTTAGACTGGTTTTACTAAAAATCTATTCTTACAATCCTTGTCCAACGTGCTTTTCGTTTGTCAAAGGCGCTGCAAAAATACGTGAAATTTTTTTTGCTCCAAATAAATCACCTCCATTTTTTACAAAAAATCCGACTGTGCTCTATAATGTTTTAAAAACGAATAACTTATTACCAAAAAGAGCCGTGATCGCCATGTTGAGTATATCGATAAAAGCTGTGAATAAACGAAATTTGACATGTAAAAATCACTTTTTTAGCTCATTACTACATTATTTTCCCTCGATGATCAGGCTGAAAAATAGTTTTGAACGAATGTATTTATCATATTTGGCGTGAAATTTAAAATGCAGGTATGGATGAGTTGATAAAGCTCCTTTTATTATTTAGTGCCGGATTTATGGCCAGTTTTGTGAACATGATGGCTGGAGGTGGTTCAATGCTGACAATAGGGGCCTTGATACTTATTGGTGTTGAACCCATTATTGCCAATGGTACCAATCGAATAGGGGTATTATTTGGAACCGGAGCGGGTGCCATCACTTATCGGGCTGAAAAATTTACTGATATTAGAACCAGTTTGACGCTTGGTATCTGTGCAATTCCCGGAGCAATTGCCGGTTCCCTGTTTTCTGTTCATTTAGGAAATGAATGGTTTCAAAAAATACTTGGTATGGTGATGATCTTCATTGTTCTGACCATGTTCCTACCCCAAAAATCGATTACAGCAAGGGCACAGGCAATCGGGAAAAGTTGGTTGATTTATCCGGCGATGATCTTGATTGGTTTTTACGGCGGGTTCATTCAGGTAGGTGTCGGATTCATTATTATGGCCGTTTTGCGACATTTATTATCTTTCGATCTGTTAAGGGTAAACATGCATAAAATTTTCATTGTTTTGATTTACACCCTTCCGGTTCTTTTAATTTTTGGTCTCAACGGGAAAATCGATTATTTATATGCCATTATTATGTCACTGGGCAACGCCTTGGGTTCCTATATTTCAGTAAAACTCGCACTTCGTCGTGGCGAAAAACTGGTTAAAGCCGTGCTTATTTTTGCTGTGATCCTAATGGCAATAAAAATGTTGGTATGATAATTTCTTACTGTTTGAATAAAAATTTTCAACAAATGCGATGCACTTCCTTTGATTATTTTGCCGCATTCAATTCATCAATGTATTTCAAGGCATGATAACAGTGATCGGCCAAAACGCCCTGTTCAGAGAAGAAATCACAATACAGGATGCCAATTTTATATTTGTAGCTGCCTTTCTTAATTGCTTTCAGGTGTTCCATATTCAGTTGTTCAACATCGTCATTGATCTTGTCGCGGAAGTTTCGCTCACTTTCGAGGTAGATTGGCTTCGATTTTTCTTCCAGCATCCTTTCTATTTTTTCAACTACAATATCAAGTGATCCGAACATTTGCTGCAAATTCTGAATCATTTCGTTGTTGAAGGATGATTTCCTGCTTTTCGATGCCATAATCAGTTGTGCCATCAGGTAACATGAATCGCTGATACTTTCAATACGACTTACGAGTTTAATCATGGCACTGGCCTGAGCTGCCGTCTTTTTACTAACATCACTTCGGGTGATCTGGGTGAGAAAGCTTACAATCTCTTCATCCATACGATCAGCGATTTCCTCGTATTTTTGAACTCGTGCAATGGTTTTATCAAGTTTTTTTGGCTTGTCTTCAAGCAGCATTTCTTTCACCATTTGATACATGCGTTTGGTGCGTTGCATGAAAACATCAATTTCTTTACGTGCCTGCAAAGCCGAAAGCTCGTCGAAGCTCATAAGCCCTGTATTGATGTAATTTAATTTGAAAACCACATCATCGTCGTCTTTTGTACGAATAATACGTTTCACCAGACTGGCAATGGGGCTTACAAACCAAATGAGCAATAAGGTATTTACAATGTTGAATACCGTGTGGTAAATCGACAGGGCAAGGGGCATTGCTGCATTGGCTTGCTGAATACTTTGACCGTTTGCTGTATTGGGTAATGTGAGATCAAAAATATTCATAATAGCAAAAACCACATTTTCGAATGGTCTGAAAAGCAGCATGGCAATAATTACCCCAAATACATTGAACAAGAGATGAGCCATAGCAGCTTGCTTGGCAGTGGAATTGGTTACTAATGCAGCCAGATTGGCGGTTATCGTCGTTCCAATATTTTGTCCCAGCACCATGGCTACTGCCATGTCAAAACCGATCCATCCGTTGTAGCACATTACCAGTGTAAGCGCCATGGCTGCGCTCGATGATTGCAAAACCAGTGTAATGGCTGTTCCGGTAGCCAGAAAAAAGAGAATGGACCAATAGCCCGACGAGGAGTAATTGGTAATGAAGGAAAGAATGTCGGGGTTGCTGTTGATATCGGGAACCGAACTGTTGAGGTACGAAAGGCCCATGAATATCATGGCAAAGCCTACAACCAGTTCGCCTATTGATCTTCGTTTTGCCAGTTTCGAAAATACCAATGGTAAGCTCAGGCCAATTAATGGCAGGGCAAAAGCACTGATATCGATTTTAAAACCCAGCAGGGATATCAGCCATGCTGTGACGGTTGTTCCAATATTAGCACCCATTATTACACCAATCGACTGAACCAGATTTAGCAAACCTGCATTGACAAAACTTACCACCATTACCGTTGTTGCCGATGAGCTTTGTATTATGGCCGTAATTAAGACGCCGGTTAATACTCCCTTGAAACGGTTGGATGTCATTGCTCCCAAAATGTTTCGCATTTTATCGCCGGCAACTTTTTGCAACGATTCGCTCATGAGCTTCATGCCAAAGAGAAAAAAGGCAAGCGAGCCGATGAGTCTTAGCAGATCAAAAAATGTGTAATTCATTCAGATACTTTCTCTATTGTGTTATCTTGTGCTACAAAACTAAAAAAAACATCGTCTTTTTTTAACATATAATATTTTACATTTCTTTTTTCAATACGAACAAGCAGATGTTTTTGTGCAATGTCGCTTTTTTGTATCTACAGAATAGATTTTTCATCGAATACCCTATTCTAATTTGATTCGTTTATGCTACTTAATAGCGCATAACGTGCTATGCCTACAAATGTGTGAATAAAAAGAATCAGCATGTTTCTGTTTGGTGAAACAAAGTACTTCGATTACTAATTTGACAGAAACTGGTATTTTGTTTTTTTATTTACGAACTTTGCAAAACGATTGGTTTTTTAAGCTTTTCAATTAAAATTAATAATTATGAGAAAGAATAATGTGATGTTGGCAATGCTTTTCATAGCCATTGCCGGTTTTTTTACTTCGTGTATTGATGATGTGGTAAGTGATGAAGGTCCTGTTATTACAGTAAGTAGTCCTGCGGCCGACAGCATCGATATTTTTATTGGCGATTCAGTCGACTTTAGCATTGCCTTATCAGCAGAAAATGGCCTCACTAATTTTAAAGCCATGGTTTCAGCTACAGGGATTGAACTTTCGAATAGTAATCTCACTTTTAATGATACCAATAATGAAAGTGTTACAGTGACTGCAAAAGTTACAGAAAGTGCGGCTGTAGGCAATGCAACAGTAACCTTTGTAGTTGAAGATGGACTTAAAAGTACCAATGAAACAAAAGTACTGGTAATTTCGAAGAATGAAACTCCGTTAAGCGAAGCAGCCGATTTCGAATGGGAACGTGTAGGTGGCAATGCCGCAACAGGTTTGGAACAATTTGGTCTTACCTGGACGGAAAATACTTCGACCAGCGCCGTAATTAAAAAGGGTGCCGACAAATTTGTTGAACTCGATGTTGAAGACTGGATCAACATTACCAGCCTTGAAGCATTGACTGAGGCCATTGAGGCAGCCGATGATATGGATCGTTGGGAGAAAATATCGGCAGAAGAAAGTAAAACCTACGACCTGACCCTGGGTACAAAAGTAGAAACTACTTATTACCTTATTCATATTACCAATGCCAATGTAACTACCGATGCGGTGGCTGGTACAACAATAACTGTTATCGGGCAATACAAGGAATAGAAGCATTAGCACATAATAAAAAAGCTGTACCCTGCCGGTGCAGCTTTTTTTTTATGATAAAAAAACTTAGTGTTTTACTGAATTATATCGAAGGATTCCCTCGAATGATCACCAAAATGGTCGTTACCAGTACAAACAGAATAATGGCAGCACCCGAAAGTTTGTTGAACCACCATAGTATGCGCAGATTAAAGTGGTGCCTGAAGCGACTGATGCCGTAGGTTACTACCAGCCACCATGCCGATGCTCCCATCATAAAACCTGTAGAAAAAACAAGGGGTGATGCCAGGTGATGAATGTCAAATACGACCTTGGCACTGGCAAATACAGCGATGTATGCCAGGGCAATCATCGGGTTTGAAAAAGCGATGAGCATGGCCGATCCGAAACACTGTATGGGGCTGGTACCTTTGCGCTTGAATTTCTTTAATGCAGCCAAAGGGTGTGAGTTAAAAATATACAAGCCAAGCAGCAGCAAAACGAAAGCACCAATGATTTGTATGCTTGTCTGGTGCTGACGCAGAAAAGTAATTATGTACGAAACACTAAACCCTGCAACCAGTGCCCATATTGAATCGGCAACAGCAACTCCAAGCCCGGTATAAAAACCCGATTTGAAATTACGGTTGGCGGTACGTTGTATTACTAATATAGCCAGTGGTCCCAGGGGCAATGAAACCAGTAATCCAATCATCAGTCCTTTTCTGAATAACTCAAACAGCATGGTATCGTTAAATTATTTTGCAAATATACTTTACACAACAACAATTCAACAGCGTTAATGGCGTTAAATGTTTATCGAAATATTATTTTTGCATCGCATGAACCGAATTTTTTACTTACTCATCCTTGTCGTTTTTTTTGCAACCAGCCATGACACTTTCGGGCAAACCAGCAATGCCACTTTGTTTGGTGTTGTGCGTGATGAAGCGGGCAAGCCGGTTGAAATGGTCAATGTAGCGCTAAAAAACTATCCTTTTGGAACAGTAAGTAACCGCAAAGGCGAATACCTGCTAAGGGTTCCTACCGGAAGGGAGATTGTAGTCGGTTTTTCATCACTGGGTTATGAGCTTGCAGAAATTAAGATCACCCTGAGTTCTGATGAAAACCATGAGTACAATGTGACACTTAAAGCCAAAAGTGAGGCGCTCGATGAAGTGGTGGTCACCGATCGGGCCCAGACATCGGGCAACATTGTACGAATTGATCCGAGAGGAGTTGACGCGCTGCCAAGTGCCGGAATGGGAAGTGTTGAAGGCATTATTTCGACGCTGCCCGGGGTGAATTCGACCAATGAACTAAGTAATCAGTATTCGGTAAGGGGAGGGAATTTTGATGAAAACCTGGTGTATGTAAACGACATAGAAGTTTACCGACCTTATCTGATCAGGGCAGGTCAGCAGGAAGGGCTGAGTTTTGTCAACACCGACATGGTGTCGTCGATTGAGTTTTCGGCCGGGGGCTTCGATGCCAAATATGGAGATAAAATGTCGTCGGTGCTCGATATCAAATACCACCGACCCACCGAGTTCAGTGCATCGGCTTCGCTCAGTCTGCTGGGTGCAAAAGCACATGTTGAAAACATCAGCAAGAACAAAAAATTTACCTACAACATGGGCATCAGGTACAAAACGTTTAGCTACATGCTGGGCTCACTCGAGGAAAAGGGATACTACAATCCATCCTTTATCGATTACCAGGGTTATTTTACCTATGCTTTGGGCAAAAAATCAGCCTTGACATTTTTAGGCACCGCATCGTCGAACAAATACCAGTTTGTTCCAACCCGGCGTGAAACCACCACCGGTGTATGGAACGATCAGCGCAAACTGACTGTTTTGTTCGAGGGACAGGAGATTGATCGTTATCAGACTTATACCGGAGCACTTAGCTATTCCTATCAGCCCACAAAGGAGACTTACCTGAAATTTACAGCTTCGGCGTTTAACACCAGCGAAAAGGAAACCTTCGACATCATTGGTTACTATCTGCTTAACGAAGTGCAGAAGGAAGGAACCGAGGAGCAGGATGACAGTTCAATGAACATTGGAGTAGGGTATTACCACGAACATGGACGCAACTATCTTGATGCAACAGTAAAAAGTGTGGCGCATCGTGGCGGAGTGAAAAGCGACAATAACTTTTTGCAGTGGGGCGTAACCTTCAAACAGGAAGATGTTAACGACCGGATGAATGAATGGGAATACCGCGATTCGGCAGGTTATTCTTTGCCATATTCCCCCGAAAAAGTGGAGTTGTTTTACCGGGTAAAAACCTTGCACCAACACCAGGAACAACGTTACAGCGGTTTTGTGCAGAATTCCTACAGCTTTCCCGTCGATATTGGTACATTAATGCTTACCGGTGGAATCAGAGCCCATTACTGGACCTTTACCGATCTCTGGTCGGTCAGTCCGCGTTTTTCTGCTTCACTGGCTACGGGAATCGAGCGGGACATTATCGCCCGTTTGTCGATGGGATGGTACCATCAGCCGGCTTTTTACCGGGAAATAAAGGACATGGACGGCCATGTGAATTACGACATTCAAACACCACGTTCCTTCCAAACAGTAGCCGGAGTCGATTATTCGTTTATGGGTTGGGATCGTCCGTTCAGCTTGTCGTTTGAAACCTATTACAAGGCTTTGCGTAATCTGATTCCCTATCAGGTTGAAAATGTGCGTATCAGGTATTTGTCGGACGAAATTTCGAACGGTTATGCCTATGGAGCCGACCTGAAAATCAATGGGGAATTTGTAAGTGGTACCCAGTCGTGGATCAGCATGTCGCTGATGAAAACCGAAGAAGATATTGAAGGTGATTTCTACTTTGCTGATTTTAACAGTGAGGGAGAAAGAATTTTTCACGGGATTACTGAGAATGATGAAGTTGTAGTAACACGAAAGATTGAACCTGGTTATATCCCACGACCGACCGATCAGCGTTTTAAATTCAGCATGTATTTTCAGGATTACCTTCCCGGACTGCCTGCCTATCAGCTGCATTTGATTGGCCATTTCATTACCGGGGCACCTTATGGGATGCCACGTAGTGAGCGCCATACCCAGATAGCAAGAATCGAAAGTTATAAACGGGTTGACATAGGTTTAACGCGCTCGCTGGTGAGTAAAGGTAAAAACCTTACGGCCTGGACCTTTCTGAATCAGTTCAGGGAGTTGGATCTCAGTTTTGAAATATTCAACCTGATGGATCTCGATAATGTATCTTCTTATTTCTTTGTTTCAGATATTTATGGAAACAATCATTCCATACCCAACCGCTTAACCGGAATTACTTTCAATCTGAAGCTTGCGGCAGAGTTTTAAGCCCTTAGTAGGCCTGTATTTCGTCCGATTCGATGGTAAGTATTTCTTTCTCTGTCCTTCGGGCCAGTACCATCATGCAGCGTGCAATTTGTGCTGCTGCTATCGGTCTCATTTTTCTCAGTTTACCAATCATTAGCGGACTAAATGCCTTGTATAGGTAGTAGCCCATTTCTTCGGCCAGTCTGCTTTCTTCACGTTTTCCGGTGATCAGCGATGGTCTTACAATATAAATACTTTCAACGCCCGACTTTTTCACCGCTTCTTCCATTTGTCCCTTGGTACGCATATAGAAAAAGGGTGACTTATGACTGGCTCCCTGCGAACTAACCACTAAAAAGCGCCTTACCCTGTGGGCCGAACACCATTTGGCAAGATTCAGAACGTAGTGATAATCAACTTTCAGCTGTCCTTCTTTTCCTGCCTTTTTAACCGTGGTTCCCAGGGCACAAAAACAATCATCAATCTTTTCAGCAACTTTTAGCGCCTCCAGCTGATCAAAATCAATGATTCTGTTTTCAAGTTTTGGGTGCTTGATGTTCATTTTTCGGCGTGAAAGAACCAGTACCTTCTTGTATTGATTGTTTTTAATTAATTCTTCGACCAGATGCAGGCCGACCAGGCCCGTGGCACCTGCTACCAATGCTGTTTTCATTTGTGATTAGATTATTTGTAAGACACTTTGCTTTACCCAGCCGCTGTTTCCATCTTCAAGCCTGATTTCATACCATTCGTTCAGCTCGTCGGAGATAGTAACTTTTAAGCCTTCGTGAATTACAAACAAATCGGTACCACTTTCAGCTGGCGATGCTTTTACGGTAACAGTAGGAGTGAAAATAATGGCATGCTGATGGTCGATGGTTTGTAAATACTGTTTCCGGGCCATCGAAAAGGAGAAAAGCGCTAGTACCAGCATGAAAACAGCCAGCATAAAACCTGTTTTTCTTACCGTCTGAACCCTCGAAAAGAGGTACAGTGCAGCGAGAATGAGCATCAAAATAAAGCTGCCAATACTTATTACGGCCCATTCATCGCTTTTTAGCAGGTCGGCCATCGTTTCGAACCACTTCACAAAAAATGGCTGCGGCAGTGCTTCTATTTTGTCAACTACAAACTGGTTCGCCAGTTCAAGATTAAACAGGATGTCTTCGTTCGAAGGATCAAGCAGACGGGCCCTTTCATAATTCAGTATGGCCCGGGTGGGCTGATTGCTTTTGAAATAAGCATTTCCCAGGTTGTAATAAAGCGCTGCCGATTCGTATCCGCTGTCAATAATATTTTCATAGCTGTTAATGGCTGCTTCGTAGGCTTCGCCGGCATAAAGCTGATTGGCTTTTTGCAGCGAATCGGCCGGTGTGGCCCATGCAAAAAAAGCAGTAAAAAGAAACAGGGTGGTGTTGATCAGTTTGTTCATGATCCTACTTTTTACGAATTTGTTTTTCAAATTTACCAATCATTTCTTCACCTTTTTTGTATAACTCGGCAACCGACTGGTCGACAGCTGAAGGTGCAAAACGAGCCATCTCGCAGGTGTCGATCAGCTGCATGAATTCATCAATGGTGCTGTTGTCGACATTGTGAGAACTTAAAGTGCTGCGGGCATTATCGCGACTCAATTCCGATATGGGTAAATTGAGTTTGTCGCTTAAATAGCCCCAAAATGCTTTAAGTAAGGCTTCATAGAAATCGTCGGTATTGTTGTTTTTGGCACAAAGCGAAGCTGCCTTCAGGTGTTTACGGGCAATTTTGCTCGCTTTTTTGTTGCGCATCAACGCTGCATTGGCATTTTCGCGCGCTTTTTTCCTTAAAACAAGTACCAGAATAATAAACAGCAGCAAGGAGATCACATACATTAACCAGAATTGCAGCGAAGCAAAGAAATGGTCGCCAAAAGGCCTGAGTTGAATGTTGGCTGTATTAATATAGCGGATGTCCTGACCAATAAAGCGCACATCTTCTTTCGAAATCGAACTCACCACTGTAGTATGCTGATCATCGGCTCCCTTTTCAACCTTTATCGCGAATTCACGTGTATTCAATGTGACGTATTTCTTTGTTCCGGGATCGAAATAAACAAAGGGAAGCGAAGGAATAATGAATTCGCCGGCAAATCGGGGGATCACCACCTGTTCAAAAGTGGTTGTTCCTGTCAGACCGGCATCAGTGGCCCTGATGTTGTAGGTGGTATTGGGATCATACACCTCAAAGTCGGGCGGAAAATTGTATTTAAATGCCGAAAGGTGTTTGAGGTTGCCACTGCCTTCAATCTGTGTTCTGAGGGTAATGGCTTCGTTGGCTTTTATTTCCTGCTTGTTGATGCTTGATTGCAGGCTGAATTTCCCAACCGCTCCCGAAAAGCCTGCCGGTGCAGGAGGTAAATCTTTCACCGTGATGCTTACCCGTTCGCTACTAGCTTTGGTCCTTACATTTTGCACCGATCCAAAGAAATCGTCGAAGATGCTTTGTGGCTGCACGCGCTGCTGCACGTCGAAAATCATTTCGGCCGGTTCGATGGTGAGCCTGCCGCTTTGTTGCGGAATGAGTATTTTTTTCTGCAGGGTGTATACATTGTAAATAATTCCGTCGACTGCTTCTCGGGTGCGTGTCTGATCGGCCTGGGGCAGATCAATATCCTGGGTCCAGAAGCCTTCAAACGAGGGCATGCTTTGATCGACAACCGAAAGCCCCACACGACTGTATAACTTGAAGGTGGCCATGATCATTTCACCTTTAAAAACGGTTTTCTTATCTGTTTCAAAGCGAATAAACAGTTGTTCACTGCTAATGGCAGCATCGTTGCTGTTTTGTTGTGCACCCTGAGTCGATCCGCCACCTGTAGTGGCAGGCTGACGTCCCTGAATTACCTTTATGCTGAGTGCATTGGATTGATATCTTTTTTTGCCTGAACTAATGGTCGCAGGTGACAGCGTGTAGCTTCCTTCCTGGCTGGCCTGCAGGATATAGGTGTAGCTGTAGTTGACCGACTGGGTCATCTTCCCGTTAATGCTTTGAAAACTCCGGCTGGATGAAACACTGGGCCCCATCAGGATGTCGAAATTGGCCAGTTCGGGCATGCGTAAATCTTCTCCTTTGGCATTGAGTGAAAGCGTCAGGCTGAACTGTTCTCCCACCGTAACAATTTCGGGTGCCGACATGGTAAAACGTACCTCATCGGCCCGGCCCATGATTCCGGTGAACAACAATACGATGAATAATAATTTCCTTATCATGATGATTGTTTGTATGCTACAAAAATATAAAACTAGCTTCAATAATTGACCGTGAAAAGCCTTTTGCAAACCGCACGATAAAACTACCAGTCGATTTCAGGCTGGTTTGTTTTGGCCTTTGCTGCCTCGGCTTTCTTCACTTTTTCCTGAGTCTCTTTTTCATCGTTCTGAAGTGCTTTCAGCATTTGCTCGGCACTTTGTTTTGATATTTTGGGTTGTTGCTGATTTTGTTGCTGCTGCTGATCCTGCTGATCTTTGTTTTGATCCTGGTTCTGATCCTGCTGGTCCTTATTTTGATCCTGCTGGTCTTTATTTTGATCCTGCTGATCCTTGTTCTGATCTTTATTCTGTTCCTGATTTTGATCCTTATTCTGATCCTGGTTTTGTTGCTGCTGTTCTTGTTGCTGTTTCATTCGTCGTGCAAATTCCAGGTTGTATTTTGCCTCGAGATCGGAAGGATTGTTGCGCAAGGCATTTTTGTAAGCCTCGATGCTTTCGTCGAGTTTCTGCTGGGCCAGCATGGCATTGCCGTAGTTGAACCAGACTTTGGCCTTGTCCTCCTTATTGACTGAAAGTTCGAGTGTTTGCTCAAACTGAGTGGCAGCCTCGGCCATT
Source organism: Roseimarinus sediminis (assembly GCF_050433125.1). Lineage (NCBI taxonomy): Bacteria > Pseudomonadati > Bacteroidota > Bacteroidia > Marinilabiliales > Prolixibacteraceae > Roseimarinus > Roseimarinus sediminis. The sequence goes on from NZ_JBNPXV010000007.1 coordinate 14,453, forward strand.
TTTTGTTGCTTGAACTGGGCATTACCAATGTTGAACTGTGCTTTCAGGTCGTTGGGCTTTTTATCGAGTGCTTTCCGGTATTCCACTTCGGCATTGGCAAAACTCAGCGAATCGATGGCTGTTGAATCACTGTTTTCGATACCCTGTCGGTAAAGATCATTTCCCTTGCGGATGAACTTTCGTTCTTTTTGACCCAACACCGTGATGGAAATGGTGGCAAACACTAAAATGAGCATATATCGTTTCATTCTTCTTCTGCTTTATTGTTATTTAAACAATTTTACGTTTTTCAGGTACTTGTTTTTCCGTTCGAGAATAATGAATTCGAGCACAAGCAAAATAAGGGCAACAATGATGAAATAAAAGAACTGATCGTTGTATTCGGAATAGACCCTCGATTCGAGTTCGCTTTTTTCCATTTTGCTGATTTCGTCAAAGATATTATTGATTCCAACCTCGGTATTGTTGGCTCTTACATAGGTGCCATTTCCGGCAGCTGCAATTTTCTGCAACATGTTTTCGTCGAGTTTGGTTACCACAATTTCACCGTCTTTATCCTTTCTGAATTCCTTTCTTCCATTGGCATCAATAACAGGAATGGGAGCACCTTGCGGAAGCCCCATGCCTATGGTGTGTACAATGATGTTGTTTTCGGCGGCCATTTTGGCCATCTCCACCGCATCGTCCTCGTGGTTTTCACCATCGGTAATGATGATGATGGCTTTGCTGCTTTCACTTTCGGGCGTAAACGACTGCATGCCCAGTTCGATGGCCGACCCGATGGCAGTACCCTGACGGGGCACGATGGAGGTATTGATGGTTGACATGAACAGTTTGGCCGAGGCATAGTCGGTGGTAATGGGCAATTGTGTATAGGCATCTCCGGCAAAGACAATGAGTCCGATTTTGTCATTGGTGAGCCTTTCGGTGAGCCGTGAGATAGCCATCTTAGCCCTTTCGAGCCGGTTGGGCTGAATGTCTTCGGCCATCATGCTGTTCGATACATCGAGTGCAATGATCAGCTCAATGCCCTCCCGTTTGATTTTCTGCAACTTTGAACCAAACTGAGGACGTGCAAGAGCGGTAATCAGAAAGGCCATGGCCAGCATTAGAATAAAGAATTTCCATCCTGGTCGGGCACCCGAGGCATTGGGCATCAGTGGTGCCAGCATTTCGGGATTTCCAAAGCGCCTGAGTGCACTGTTTCGTTTTTTTCGAAATACAATATAGAGTACGATGAGAATTGGTATGATTCCCAAGGCAGTTAAATATGCGGGATTGGCAAACCTGAACATTTCCATGTAAGCAGTTTTTTCTGTTTTTAATAATTCATGCTACGGTATGTTTCTGAATACCGATATTTTCAAAAGAATTCCCAGTACCAGCAGTATCAATGCTGCCAGTGCGAAAGGTTGAAATTCTTCCTGCTTTTTGCTAAATTCCTTCACTTCTATTTTTGACTTCTCCAGGGCATCAATTTCTTCATAAATCTGTTGAAGTTTTTCATTGTTGGTTGCCCTGAAGTATTTTCCTCCTGTAATGTCAGCAATGCTTTGCAAGCCTTCTTCATCAATTTTTACCGGAACCTGTTGAATACGGGTACCAAAGGGAGTTTCAAAAGGATAGGGGGCGGTTCCTACCGTTCCAACGCCAATGGTATAAACACGAATGCCAAAGGTTTTTGCAATCTCGGCGGCTGTGAGTGGCGGAATTTCACCACGGTTGTTCTCACCATCGGTGAGTAAAATGACCACGCGGCTAATGGCATCGCTTTCCTTTAAACGATTCACCGCTGTTGCCAGCCCGTTGCCGATGGCTGTTCCGTCTTCGAGTATACCGGTACGGGTTTCGCGAAGCAGGTTGCTTACTACCGCATGATCGGTTGTCAAGGGGCACTGGGTAAACGATTCGCCGCTGAAAACTACCAGCCCGATCCGGTCGTAAGGCCTTCCGGCAATGAACTGAGTAGCCACATCTTTGGCTGCTTCAAGCCGGTCGGGTTTCAGGTCGCGGGCCAGCATACTTGTCGAAACGTCGACGGCCATCACTATGTCAATCCCTTCGGTCGATACATTTTCCCAGTTCTCGGTCGATTGCGGACGGGCCAGTACAACAATCAGCAGTGCAAGTATCAGTACTCTGAAAATAAACAACAAATGTCGCAAATAGTGTTTCCAGGTTTTGGGTGCATTTTCAAGCCCCCTGATGGTACTTAGCTGCAAACTGGCACTGAACTTTTTCTGCCTGAACAAATACCAGGCAATCATCGGGATCAGTCCCAATAAGAGATAAAACAGGTCGGGATGTGCGTAAGTATAGTTGAACATTTTTTTCTATTTTAAAGTCACTTCATCTCCTTCACCTTCATCATTCGCCTCCGGCTTAAGTTCCTTTACCTCAAGCTTCGTTTGATTCACAAAGAAGTAGGCATTCACCAGGGTAAGATTATTGTCGTCGGGCAGCGGTTCAAATTTGGCGAATTTCACCAGGTCGGCCGTGCTTAACAGGTTAACGAGGTTGTCGAAAACAGCTTTGTCAATCAAATCGTTGCGGTACTTAAAGGCAGCAATGATTTCGTCGGTGGTTAGTTCGGGTGCTCTGATCCCAAAACGGTCCTCGATGTAGTCGCGCAGCGTGTCGGTTACCTCGCTGTAAAACTGCTTTACATTGCCCTGTTGCCATATTTTCTGCTCCCTGATGCGGTCAAGTTCCCTGAGGGCTATGATGTGTGCCGGTTCTTTGGGCTTTTGTGGAAAAGCAAAAACAGGCTGATTGTTCTTTTTGCGTTTGATGGCATAGAGTATTAAGAAAATCAGTCCGGCAAGCAAAAGTGTACCAAAAATCCAGGGTGCTACTTCCTTGAAACTGACTGGTGCTTCGTAGGGATCCTTAATATCGATGGGGCCCTGCAGGGCGTTCATCAGCGAATCGAGTTTTGGCAGGGTAAACACGTGCAGCATGGCAGCATTCGATGGCACCGAATCGCTCATCCCGTTGAAATTGAAAGAAAAGTAAAACGGTGGTATTTCGTGCCTTCCGGTATCGAACGAGGTGATCAGAAAATCCTGAGACAATCTGAGCCTGTTATTTTCCAGCGGAATGGAATCAAGCTGCATGCGTTCAACAATTTCAACCGATTGAATTAGCGTATCGGCAGGCACCGGAAACAAGAATTCGATGCTGTCGGGAAATTCAATTTCAAGATGCAGTTTTACCTGATCACCAATCAGTATGATATTGCTGTCGAGTACTGCCCGTGTTTTGATTTCCTGAGCAAAGCCCGGAAAAAACCAAAACATGCTAAGTACAGCCAATATGCCTTTTATGAATGTTTTCTTCATCATTATTATTTGCCTCTTTTTTTGAAAAGGGTCATGAGTGATTTAACGTAATCTTCGCGGGTGTTGATATTCACATAATCGACACCGGTTTTTGTAAAGGCTTCGTCGAGCTGGGTGCTGAGTTGTTTCCACCAATGGGCATAGGCACCTCTTACTTTACTGCTCGAAGTATCGACCCAGGTATATTTTCCGGTTTCGGCATCTTTCAGTTTGATCATGCCGATGGATGGCAATTCAGCCTCGCGCTCATCGAATACCCTTAGTCCGACCACATCGTGCTTATTATTGGCAATGCTGAGTGCCTTTTGTAAGTGATGATTTTCATCGATGAAATCGGAAATTATAAAGGCAGTGCATCGCTTTTTGATGGCATTGGTGAGGTACTCCAGTGCATTGGTCAGGTTGGTTGCCTTGCTTTCGGGCTCAAAATCGATCAGCTCCCTGATGATACGCAAAATGTGACTCTTGCCCTTTTTGGGCGGGATAAATTTCTCAATTTGATCGGAAAAAAAGATGACACCAATCTTGTCGTTGTTTTGTATTGCAGAAAATGCCAGCACAGCAGCAATTTCTGTAATAACATTCTTTTTGTATTTATCCCAGGTGCCAAAATTTCGTGAAGCACTCACATCAATCAGCATCATGACTGTCAGTTCGCGTTCTTCTTCAAAAACCTTAACAAAGGGTTTGTTGTAGCGGGCAGTAACATTCCAGTCGATGTTCCGGATGTCGTCGCCAAACTGATATTCGCGCACTTCGCTGAAGGCCATACCACGGCCTTTGAAGGCCGAATGGTATTCCCCCGCAAAGATATTACGCGATAAGCCCCGCGTTTTAATCTCAATCTTTCTGACTCTTTTTAATAGCTCGGTATGTTCCATAAGATGCCCTTTTCACTTAGGGATAAAAGTTAAAACAGCTGTCTGTGTTTATTCTTCATTGCATGTTGGTGAGGATTTCAACTTCCTCCTCCTGGTAGCTGTAATGCTATTGCTATGGAACTTCTACCGTATTCAGAATTTCGCTGATGATTTCTTCAGTGCTGAGGTTATTGGCCTCGGCTTCATAACTCAGTCCGATACGGTGGCGGAGTACATCGTGGCATACCGCCCTGACATCCTCGGGAATTACATAACCCCTTCGTTTGATAAATGCATAGGCTTTTGCAGCTTGTGCCAGACTGATACTTGCACGGGGTGATGCTCCGTAGCTGATCATGTCGCTGTATTTTTCCAGTTGGTATTCGGCCGGAGTACGTGTGGCAAAAACGATGTCGACGATGTACTTCTGAATTTTCTCATCCATGTACACTTCACGAACCACATCACGTGCCCTGATAATGTCCTCGGGTGTCAGTACCGTATTGGGGCTTGGGAATTTCTTCAGCAGGTTTTGCTGGATGATCAGTCTTTCTTCATCCTTCTTCGGATACGAAATCACCACTTTCAACATAAAACGGTCAACCTGTGCTTCGGGTAAAGGATAGGTTCCTTCCTGCTCAATGGGGTTTTGGGTGGCCATCACCAAAAAGGGTTCTTCGAGTGGATAGGTTTGATCGCCAATGGTGATTTGTCGTTCCTGCATGGCTTCGAGCAAAGCCGATTGAACCTTGGCCGGGGCCCGGTTAATTTCGTCGGCGAGTACAAAATTGGTAAAGATAGGTCCTTTCTTTACTACAAATTCTTCATTTTTCTGACTGTAGATAAGGGTACCCAACAAGTCGGCAGGCAAGAGATCGGGGGTGAACTGGATCCTGGCAAAATCAGCATTCACAATTTTTGCAAGGGTGTTAATGGCCAGTGTTTTGGCCAGTCCCGGAACTCCTTCAAGCAGAATGTGCCCGTCGGAAAGTAAACCGATAAGCAAACTTTCAACCAGATGTTTCTGTCCAACGATGACCTTGTTCATTTCCATGGTAAGCAGGTCGACAAACTGGCTTTCCTTTTCAATCTTCTCGTTCAAAGCCCTGATATCTGTACTAATTGTCATATTGTTAAATTATTAATGGTACTTAGTTGTTACTGATTAAATGCAATGGTAAAACAAAAAAAGATGAAAGGAGTTTTGTTTTTATTCCTCCTGTTTTTTCGAACCACGAAATTAAAAGATTGCCAAATTTACAGAAATGTTGTGCCGTTAAAAAATGTTAAGTAAAATTAAGTGAAATACATTGTTAAGTAGCAGTATAGCAATGTTTAGGAGTTGAGTGGGCAATGTGGTTTTTAACTTATGGCCTGAGTTAGTGAAAAAATGTAAAAAGAAAAGTGCGCAGAATGTGCCATTTTATCAGTTTGCGCAAGGCAATTCATCGCGCTGTTATATCTTTGCAAAGAAAGCCAAAAACGAATGCAACGATATTTTGTACAAATAGCCTACAATGGCACAGCTTATCACGGATGGCAGTTTCAGCCCAATGCCATGACGGTACAGGAAACCCTGAACAAGGCTTTTTCAACCATTTTACGCGAAGATATTAATCTCGTTGGTGCAGGTCGTACCGATACCGGAGTTCATGCTTCTTTCTTTGTGGCGCATTTCGAAACTGAAAACGAAATTGCTGATTGTGGCCGCCTGGTGTTTAAACTGAACAGTTTTTTAGCCAACGATGTAAGGGTTGATACTATTTTCAGGGTGGACGAATCGATGCATGCCCGTTTTAGTGCTTTGTCGCGTACTTATCATTATTATTTTGCAAGCCAGAAACAACCTTTTGGAAACGACATTACCGTTTTTCTTCCATCGAAGCCCGATGTTGAACTGATGAACGAAGCTGCGCGCAGTTTATTCGACTATGTCGATTTTACATCGTTTAGTAAGCTGCATACCGATGTGAAAACCAACAACTGTTTGATCATGAAGGCTGAATGGCAGCAGAAGCATGATTTGCTGGTTTTTGAGATCAAAGCCGACCGCTTTTTGCGCAACATGGTAAGGGCCATTGTGGGGACGCTGTTAAAGGTGGGGCTAAGGCAAATCACGCTGGATGAATTCAAACAGATTATTGAAATGAAAGATCGAAGTCGTGCAGGGGCATCGGTACCAGGATGTGGCCTGTTTCTTTCCGATATTGAATATCCCGAGCCGGTGAACAGTCTGCTGATTCGCAGGTTTGCCATCGAGTAGGATGAATGGTACGATTCCTTTTAGCCAGGCAAATCCGGATGCAACAATCATCATCTTAGGTAATCAGCAGGCTGAAAAACTTAATCAAAGATTAACATGGTCTGTTTCCGATATTTAGTAAGTGCTGTTCTAATGCCTGAACCCCCTTGTCAGCAACATTTCCAACTTTAGCCTTGTAAGGCAATTGTCAACTGTTATTCCAAAAACCGGTTGCTTTCTGTACATAAACATTTCATTGCTTTCCAAAGTTTTAGTATCTTCATGGCTCACTTGTCTTTTTAGGGGAAAAGAAAAGATCATAAATTTTGGGGAGTATGAGATACGTGCTGGTGTTATTACCGATGCTCATTGCATCGTTTTTTGTTAAAGGGGTTGAACCTGTTCAGAATATTCACAAGGATTCAATAGAAGTTAAACTCGATCGCTTATGGCAGGAACTGGGAAGCAACAAGGAAGTTACAGAAGAACTGATGCCTCAGTTTCTGGCGGCACTTGAATACTTTCCAGAATTGAAGCACTTAAAAATAAAGGTGGTTCGCAGGGATATCAAAACAACCATGCAGTGCCGTCCCCGGTGGGATTTCTTTTTGCACCAGCGCGACCAGCGTACTTATCTGATTGTCGTCGACAAGGAAAAAGAGGGTTTCGATGGTGTGCTGTTTGAAGAACTTCCGCTGAATGCCCAGGTTGGTGTATTTGGTCATGAGCTGGCCCATGTTTTAGATTACTCAGGGAGAAACACATTGGAAGTCATTGCCTTGGGTGTTCGCTATCTGAACAAAAATCAGCGTCGCCTGATAGAAAACCGGGTTGACCTGCTGGCCATCAACAAAGGATTGGGCTTTCAGATCAACGATTTCTCAAAGTATGTGTTTGAAGATGCTGATGTTTCACACAACTATCTGAATTTTAAAAAGCGCTTTTATTTCCAACCCGGGCAAATCATGCAATTTATAATTAAGTCGCCACTCTATGTCGATCTCGATTGATTACACAAGCACTTGCTTCATTTCAATTGTTTGAAACGTGCACTGACTTCGCTCCAGTTGATAATTCCCCAAACTGCATTTAAATACGCCGTTGTATTGTTGTGAAACTTGTTTTCATAAGCATGATCCCACAGGTCGATGGCCAAAAGCGGGCTTCCTGCTTTATTTTTATGTTTCATTAGCGGGTTCAGGTTGTGGGGCGTATTCGTAATATCAAGCTTTCCATGCTTGTTCAATACCAACCAAAGCCATCCCTGCTCATCGATTGTACTTCCCGAACGAATCAGTTCATCCTTTAAGCGGTAGAAAGTGCCAAAGCGGCTGTTGATTTCGGCTAATAAATCGATGGAGGCAATGCCACAATAAGGACTTAAATTATCCCAAAACGACTGATGGTTATATACTGCGGCGGCCGAATCAACCAGTTCATCGGGATAGTCGTCGGGATGTTGCAGGAGTTGGATAATGCTCTGAGGCTGCGGGTCGATATGGGCCAGTTCATCAAGCAAGACTTCAAAACTGCGCCAGTGAAAATTAAAATAGTGGTCCTTGATGTTGGTAGCATCCGCTATTTTAGATAAAGCAGAATAAGAGTAGGGCAACTTAGGTGGAGGGAATTGGCTGCTTACTGCTCTTGTTTCCGTATTTTTTTGATTTCCCCAGTAGTGCAGGTGTATCTTTTTTTCTTTCATTTTTGTATCCATGGCTCTAATGTTAAAAGTTGAATTAAAAAAGATGATTGCCTATACAAGGTACTTTATATTGCAGGCAAAATCAATCGTTTTAAGCTTTTTTATAAATTACCGAAGTACCTTGTAATGCGCCTGTGTATTTATATCTTTGATTGTATTATTTAATTGAATTAGCTGCTTATAAAATGAATGAAAAGAAGCAAATGCTGATTTGGAACGGACAGCTGGTGAATGAAGCGGATTGGGCGGATCCCTTTTATGAGGACAGTACCAGGGTGTACGAGGTACTACGACTGATTTGTTTTGTACCCTTGTTCTGGGATGATCACTGGCAGCGCCTCCTTGCTTCCTGCCGTTTGATGGGCTGTACGCTGGAAGCCCGATCAAATGAAATGCTCGACAGGGTAATCAGTCTGGCTAAAGCCAATCATGTGGCTGAAGGCAATGTGATGATCACCATTTTTATTGGCAGTGAAAAACCCGGCATACTGATCCGTTTCATTCCTCATGTTTATCCCACCGAACAGCAATATGAAGGGGGGATCGAAGCGGGCGTGTTGCATGCCGAACGAGTCAGGCCCCCGGCCAAAGTGGTTCAAAGCACAGTACGTCAGGCAGCCAATCAAATCATCGCCGAAACGGGCGTTTACGAAGTACTCCTGCTGAACCGAAACAATGAGCTGACCGAAGGCAGCCGTTCGAATTTGGTGCTCATCAGCAACAACGAGTTGTATACCGCCCCATTGAAGCAGGTACTTCGGGGGATTACCCTGACCAGGGTACTTGAATTGAGCAGGAAGTTAAATTATCCCATCCATTTTAAGGCATTTACCCTTGAGCAACTGGAGCAGGCCGATGCGCTTTTTATTACCGGAACCTCACCAAAGGTATTGCCGGTGTGTTGTATAGGGCAGTACCATTTCAATGTGAAGCATCCCATCCTGCAAACTTTGGTAAAAGAATACAACATCCTGATGGATGCGGAAATAAAAAAGAGGAGATCCTAGCCGTGAACCTCCCCTTAAACTAAAACATGAAAATGCAAAACTTATCGTAATGGATATTTTTTCAGAATTTCGCCTGAATTTTTCAGGATGTCGATGTATTGTGCACGTTTGTATGCATATTCATCGTTCAGTTGATCTTTTGAAAGCTTGCCTTTGAAGTCAGCAATCGATTGATATCCTTTCTGATCCATCCAGCCTTCGAGTTCTTCCAGTACTTTCTTCACATGACCGGTGCCATGTTCGTAGAAGGCACTTACCATTTGCACTGCATCGGCACCGGCAAGCAACATTTTAACGACATCGTCGCTGGTTTTGATGCCCCGGTTGGCAATGATGTTCGATTTGATCTTATTAAATAAAAGACCCACATAGCGCAATGTGACCTGGTAATCTCCGGTCTTGGTCAGTTCCCATGGAAAATGAAAGGTTTCGCTTTCGGTGTTGATGTCGGGTTGAAAAAAGCGGTTGAAAACAACGACTGCATCGGCCCCGTTCTTGCTGAGTTGTTTGATAAAGTGCAGCGGATTGGTGTAGAAAGTGCTTAGCTTAACACTCACCGGAAGTTTAACTTCCTTCTTGATTTCTTTCAGAATGTTCAGTTGATGCTCTTCAATCATGCTGGCATCGGCATCGGCAGCAATGGGAACACGGTAGAAGTTGATTTCCAGTCCGTCGACTCCGGTTTCTTCGAGCAGTTGAGCATATTCAACCCAGGTTGGATTGTAAATGGCATTGATGCTTGCAATAACAGGAATGGAGAGCTGCTCCTTTAGTTTACGCACGGCCAGCAAGTGTTCCTGTGGCCCGGCGTGTTCAATTGAAGGAAAAATCTTTTCCATCTCCGCATTGCGATAGTCGTATTCATGAATGTCCTCATCGAGCTGTAAGCTTTCAAGTTGAATCTGCTCTTCGAATAACGATTTATAAACTACCGCAGATACTCCTGCTTCTTCTGCTCTTTTGATCTGGTCGATATCGTTTACCATGTTGCTTGCACCCAGAATGATTGGGTTTTTCAAGCCGATACCCATGTAAGATGTTGTTAGATTAGCCATATTGAATAATTTTTATTATGATCTTAAGACTTCAGAAAGAAAAACAATCGTTTCGTTTGTTTTGTTTGAATTATTCGGGATATGTTGTGTAATATTTTGTTAACACAGATTTCATATCCTCTTTATGCTTAACTTGCTGTCGAGTTATATTTTCAGCAGAAAAAACAGGGAGATGATCACATTTATTTTTGATGTTCAACTTACCGGCTCAAAAGGTCTGGTGAGGAAATATGCATTTTTATTGGCTGCAAGCTTATTTTTTGCCTTGACACTTCAGGCGCAGGATCTGCTTATTTTACATACCAACGATATTCATTCTCATTTGAATGGTTTTTCACCCGAAGCCGAGTACACACCCCTGCTTGCAGATGAAGATCCGACCCGTGGCGGTCTGTCACGTATTGCTGGCTTTATTGGTACGCAGAAGGAAAAGCACCCCGATGAACTGCTGGTGCTCGACGGAGGCGATTTCCTGATGGGCACGCTTTTTCAAACCATCGAAACCGATCATGGCTTTCAACTTCGACTCATGAAAAAAATGGGCTACGACTTCCTGGCCATTGGGAACCATGAATTCGATTTTGGTCCCGATACGCTGGCTCAGATCATTCTGAGTGCCCGGGAACGCGGGCCAATTCCTCAGTTGCTCTGTGCCAATTACAAAGGGGCCGACCGCTCGAACGATGAACGCTTTTTACAACTATTTGCCGACAGCACCATTCTGCCTTACAGCATGGTCGAACGCAATGGTTATCGCATCGGCATTTTCGGTTTGCTCGGGCACGACGCACAGGAATCGATTGCTTCCTACTATGGCATCAGCATTGAAAACCCTAAAAAGACAGCACGAAATACAGCCCGCTATCTAAAACAAAAGGAAAAGGCCGACCTGGTCATTGCCTTGTCGCACAGCGGACTTGCCAGAGATAAGAAAGGTGAGTGGAAAGGAGAGGATTTTAGTTACGCCAAAGCAGCTTCCGACATCGACATCATCATTAGCGGACATTCGCATTCAAAATTGGAAAAGCCCCTGCAGGCAGGCAATGCCATCGTGGTTCAAACCGGAGCTCATGGTACCCATGTGGGGCGCATCGAAGTGCGTTTCGATTCGTTTGGAAAGCCGCTGGTACAGTACCAGCTGGTGCCAATGGATGATCGTATCGCCGCTGATCCTTCAATTCAAAATGAAATTGATGCCGAAGTGCCTGCCATTGAAGACAAGGTGCTTTCGAAGCTGGACGTCGGTTTTAATGAAAAGATTGTTGAAACATCGTTCGACCTGGTAATGAACGAGCACGAGCCCGGGAAAAGCAACCTGGGACCTTTTGTAGCCGATGCCATTCATAACACACTCAATCAAAAATATCAACTTCAGGCCGATGTGGTGCTGGTGGCTGCCGGGGTGATTCGAAATAATATTCAAACAGGAAAGTCGGGCTATCAGAACATCAGCGACCTTTTTAATGTGGTTCCCCTTGGAAAAGGGAAGGATGGGATACCAGGCACTCCGCTGGGCAGAGTTTATGTGAACGGACATGAATTGAAACAAGTCATGGAGCTGGTACTGAGTGTTTACCGCATACGATCGAGTTTCTACCTTTATTTCTCAGGCATGCGGGTCGAATACCAGCCACATAAGGGCTTATTTAAAAAGATTTCGTCCATTCAGATCGGCAACGACCAGGAGGGCTATCGTTCAATTGACATCAGCAAACACAGCCGGGAACTGGTAGCGGTTGCAGCCAACTCGTACATGATTGGCTTTATTGGTCACCTGAAAAGCATGAGTAAGGGAATTGTCGATGTGGTGCCCAAAAATGCCGCTGGGGAAGCGGTGGCCATTCATGAACTGATTCTGGATACTGATCCTGCAAGAGATGGAATACAGGAAGTCAAAGAATGGTTGTTGGTGTATCACTTTGTGAAAGCATTCAAGGATGCCGATGGCGACGGTGTACCTGAAATTCCTGAACATTACCGAAACAAAGGCAATCTGCTGATTGAATGATCAGAAACAAGAGGAAGAAGTCAGGAAGTCATTAAGGAAAAAGTCATTGAGTCAATAAGTCATTGATAAAGAGAGTTTATGAGAAGAAGGAAGATGGAGAAGATGGTATCAGGTATCAAGACAAAAAATAAGAAACAAGAAATAAGAAATAAGAAACAAGAAATGAGAATCAGAACCTAGGACATAGGACTTGGAAACTTTCCCAGGTCTTTTCATCCGATTTTCAACGAGGTCATTGTCAGAGAACCGGCAACTGCTTTGTCGTTAAACAATTTCACTTCTTCATTCTGCTCCTGCAGCGCCAGGGTATAGAGCAAGGGCAAATAATGCTCGGGCGTGGGAATGGCCAGATTAAAAGCTTCTCCCTGCGAGCGAAAGTCGATCAACTGCTGATGATCTCCTTTGAGAATATAGCTTTTCATTCGTTCACTGGCTTCAAGGGCCCAGTCAAAGCCAAATGTTTCATTGAGTCTGTTCCATTCCACCATCCTTAAATTGTGCACCATGTTACCACTGCCTATGATCAGCACTCCTTTTCGGCGAAGCGAGTTGATTTGCCTGGCAAGTTCATAGTGGTATTGCGCTGGCTGGCTGTAGTCGATACTCATTTGAATTACGGGAATATCGGCTTTGGGATACAAATGCTTAATCACACTCCAGGCTCCGTGGTCAAGGCCCCACTGTTCATCGAGTCCGACATTGGTTTTGTCAATGAGCGATTGGGTTTCCTTTGCTAAATCGGGACTCCCCGGTGCGGGATATTGCACTGCAAACAATTCCTTTGGAAAACCACCAAAGTCGTGCAGGGTGCCTGGCTGCTCCATGGCCGTAACAAAGGTTCCTTTTGTTTCCCAGTGCGCCGAAATGCACAAAATGGCTACGGGCCCGGGAAGTTCCCCGGCAATGTTTCGAAAGCCCTTTACAAATTCATTCTCTTCAATGGCATTCATCGGACTTCCATGCCCCAGGAACAACACAGGCATTTTTTCTGTGCCAGCAAAATGACCGGCAATTTTGTGGAAATCATTTATTTTCATGGCGCTGGTACTTATTGATCCCGCTGCCAGCAGCGGAAACAATGTTTTAAAAAAGGTAATTCTGTCCATCGTTTATTCCCCTTTTGGTGCGGATTAGGCATATCTTCACTTTCGTTGTTATTAAATTTCTCAAATTGCCGGGCCTGCCACTTTCGTTTTGCTTTTTCGATGATTGCATAATAACAATACTTTCTTTGCTTTGTTTGACGCCGTATGCCAATGTCATGAACTGTTCGCACTCTATTTGAGGTCTGCCCTTGTTAAAAGCCTTTTGGACTTTATTCCTTCTGAAAATCAATGTACTGAAGCATTACATGCTTTGGTGATTCATTGTTATTCTCATGCTGCGTTTGCTTTATTTCAAGCCCGGCTTTTTCTGTTTACTCAATAAAAGCAACCATTCACTCAATATTTCCGGCCATTCACTCAATTTATTTTTTACAGTGCCTAAAAGCAATTAACTTTTGATACTTTTTTGCATGTAGCCGAAAACAGGTACGGGAAGTCAGATTACAGGAGAAGGAACCGTTGAAAAAGTGACGAAAGATTGAAAAGAAAAAGATTGATCAATCCCTTCAATCTAAAAAAGAAAAAGATGCAGTTGAACGAAAAATTGGAACACGGGCCTTGTAAGTACACCAACGCTCCAACGCAATGAGGTACTGGCCTGGTTTGGAGGATAAGAAAAATTTGAAGCCGCACATACAAAGAATATCGGCCGAGAAAGTGTGATTTGGGAATATGGTTGGAAATAAATGATATAAAAAGGCCCACACAGGGGCTGATATGTTTAATTTTAAATCATTTAGCCATGACTGTTAAATTTAAAGTCATTGAAAAAGGCCAGCCTGGCGTAGTCGGTGGTGGCGAAAAAAAGTTTTATGCAACTGTTGTTTCCTCTGGTGAAATTACGCTGGAAGGAATGACTTCGTTGATCGAGGAAAGCAGTACTGCAAGCGGTGCAGATATCCGTGCGGTGCTGTATGCCATGGTTTCGGTGGCCAGCCGTTCATTGTCGAATGGACAGATTGTACGGCTTGGCGATTTAGGTAGCCTGCGCCTCAGTATCAGTAGCGAACCGGCAGCAGAAGTCGACAAAGTAAGCTCTTCGGCCATTAAAAGTAAAAAAGTGATTTTCACGCCCGGTCCTAAGCTGAAAGAAATGATGAACAATGTGAAGTTTGAAAAGACTTCATAGATGTGTGTTTTATTTGGTGCTTACCGTTCCCCAAAATGGTAAGCACCATTTTAAAAATCATAAGCATGAAATCCTAAAATGGTAAGCACCATTTTTAAAATAGTAAGCATCGTTTTTGAACTGAGATGAATAGTGGACATTATCAGGGGAGCAGACTAATAATATATACATCATTATGGATTTTGAGAAAACCTACAACAACACTCCTGAGCATAAAAAGCTCAGGTTTCTGGATGCCATTATCAAGCACAACGATCAACTCAAAAAAGAGTTTCTAGCCTTTACAGGAAGCACAAAACAAGTAATCGACGGGTTGGGCTATTCCGATTTCACCAGGATCGTTTCTGATACACTGCTTTTACTACAAAAGCAATTTGAAGCTGTGGATACCGAAGACCCCGACTGGGAAAATTATCATCCACCCTATTCTGGTTATATCCCCGATTATGAGGCTTATCAGTATGCCAGTGAGCAGGAATTTGATGCAATTGCCGATGCTTTTGCAGCAAAAGCGCTTGACAAAATAATAGAACAAAATCCCGTTGAGCTGCTGGCCATGTTTACCGGCTTTTACGAAGCAACACAAAATGCCGAAATAGAGGATGATACCGGGGCCTTCGACGATGTAAATGACTACTTACTCGGTTTACACGCTAATGCTGTTGCAAAGGTGGTTGATAAAATAAAGTTAAGCGCCCTCTTCGAAAATGAAATTGGCACTGCATTTCAGCTTTTTTTCCAATACTGCAATGAGGAATACCCCGGCAACCCGTATTTCCCCGCACATTTTGAACCCTTATTGATCGCATTTGCCGATAAGACAGAAAATCCCGCGAAACTGCTTGAAATATTTACAGGAGCAGGTATTGAGCAAAGCACCCTGCCGCAGCTCACCCTTTTCCTGAACAAGACATCGGGCAATTCAGAGGCATGGTTGCAATCGGCCCTCGATTTTTACAAACACAGTGAGCCCGTAGCCCGTGACCTGCTTAAATATTACTTCGAAACCAATCAACCCGCTTTTATAGCCCTTGCGCGGGAATTGTTTGAAGAAAACGAGCCAAAATGGGTTGATTTTCTGCAAGAATATGTAAGTCCCCAACTCGATAAAGAATTGTTTGTAAGGGTATATCTAAAGTTTGTTGCCAAAACACTTCATATCGACGATTATCTGTTTGTGCAGCAATATTTGAGCAAAGCCGATGTTGATCAACTGCTGAGAGATGTGCAATTCTATGGAAGTTTTAAAGCGAAAATATTAGAAGCTGAGCATCGCTATGACGAAATTAAACAAATGATTGAGGGCAGAGTCAGCCAAAGGGACTTTGCCGACATCATCCAGCCCCTGATCAAAGTTTATCCCGACTTTTGTTTTAAGCATATAAAAATGAATGCAATAAGCACTTTAGAAACAGAACGGGGACGCAGCCACTATGAACAAATCGCCCGATGGCTGAAACTGGCCCAAGAAATACCCGGGTTCAATAGCGATGTCCTGTTGCTGATTCAGCAACTTTATACCCACAAGCCCAACCTGCCCGCACTGAAAGACGAAATGCGAAAGGCCGGGCTGGTAAAATAAAACACATACAGGATGTAAGAAAGGTGAAGACAATGGTCTGCAAGCCCACCAAAACCCGACAGCGTCCGAGGGGCCTGTCGGCATTGGCAAAAGATACTGGAACGAAGATTAAACACCCACAAAATGAAACAAAGCTACAAAACGATTAACTACGAATGGCTGATGAGGCCGCAGAATACGACAATAAAAATTAAGAACGAAAGGATATGCGAATACATTTAAAAATCAATACAGCTAACGAACTCATTCCATTTGATCATCAACCCTTATTAACCGGGACAATTCATAAATGGCTGGGATGGAATGAGGAACACGGAAAAGTATCTTTATATTCTTTTTCGCGCCTTGAAGGTGGAAAGGCGACCCCCAAAGGTTTACGATTTGAACGGGGAACTTCCATTTTTATAAGCACCCATCATCCCGATTTAATAAAGCAATTGATTAGAGGTATACAAGCTGATCCAACCCTATTTCATGGCTTAAGCGTTTTGGAGCTGATTATCCAGGAAGACCCTGATTTGTCGGATCGGGAATTATTCTTTGTGGCAAGTCCTATTTTCATCAAAAGGAGTAATGGAGAAAAAATTGATCACATTGTTTATGACGATCCGCGAGCCAATGTCTGTTTACAAGAAACCCTTCAAACAAAGATGAAAAAAGCAGGGCTTTCTGATGACTCGCTTTCAATTAGGTTTGACTTGACTTATCTCAAAGCAGGAACAAAGAAAATAACCTACAACGAGGTAGAGAACCGTGCCAGCTGGTGCCCGGTAATTATCGAAGGGAAACCCGAAACAAAGTTGTTTGCCTGGAATGTAGGACTGGGAAACTCAACGGGAATTGGCTTTGGAGCAATTAAATAAAGATTTTTATCTCTGACAGGGTTCCAAACCCTGTCAGAGATAGTAAATGAATAAAGAAAATATCTATGCTATACATTGTAAAATATTCAGGCCCCTTCGGGTTTATCAAACCCTGGACAGCCGTAAGAGACAGCGAAACCTACAGCCAGCAATTTCTTACGCCATCGATAGTTGCGGGTATAGAACGAAAACTTTTCCCCGAACTTTTAAAGAATGATGATGGTATAATTAAGAAAATTGCAAGGCACAGGTTGAGTTATAAACAAATTTCGCAACAGCAAGAACAAATTCAACCACGTGGTTGGAACGAAAAAGGAACAAGAAATAACAAAACCTATGAGCGGCCTTATGCAATTTTGGTTAGGGGCGTACTGATTGAACCTGTTCTTTTCCTTGCCTTTAGAAATGAAACAGATGCTCTTCATGCTTCAACACAACATATTTGTTTGGCTAGAAATGAGGACATACTGTATCCGGATGAAGAGATAATTGAAGTTTCAGATGTAGAATTCGATACAAATGAGGAACTTTTTTCAGGCTTCGAGTTGATTTTTGAACGAAATGATAATTCATTTTTAGTTGGATATAACCGACTTAAAAAGAATGAGGCAATGTATGGACATTTAAAAGCAGTGGGTAATCCGGTAAAAACCAATTATTAACATGAAAATTACCTGCCCACATATCAAAGCCAAAGGATCGCCTGAAGAAACCAGCCTTTATGAACACTTGCTTTTAGTCAGTAAGGTTGTTGTGAAAATTGCACACTATTCAAAACTCGATTCAGAAACAGCCAGACTTGGTGCTATTTTGCACGATATCGGAAAAGCAAGTTCTGTATTTCAAAAACGTCTGGATGATACAAAGATTCCAACTACCCCTTTTCGACATGAAATAGCTTCTTGTTTCTTTCTTTCATTATTTAATGAAGCAATGTATCCTCAGTTAATTGAAATGGTAATTGCTCATCATAAATCTGTTTTACACGATACCAGAGATAAAGGAATCTTAGACCTTGAAGAAAACCGTGGCGATACTTTCGAATTGCATATAAAAGATTGGGAGGCATGGAAAGTTGATGCTTTAACAATACTACAATCTTTTGGAATTGAAATCAGAGACATCTGTAAGGAAGAAGCAGAAGATAATTTCAATTTCGTTGTTGAATATTGCGAAAAAGCAGTTAGAGAACGTGGTTTTTCGCAATGGCGGGGTATTTTAATGGCTGCCGATCATTTTGCTTCTGCCTTATCGGATAACACTGATGAATATCTCAACAGAACTTTTTCGATTCCAGATTTACAGTTCTTCAACAGGCAACATTCTCTGTATCCACTTTCGTTAAGAGACAGTAATTCAGACAAGAAACACACCATGGTGGTGGCGTGTACGGGTGCGGGTAAAACCGATTACCTTTTCCGACGGTGCAAAGGGCGTGTATTTTACACGCTTCCATTTCAGGCGTCAATCAATGCCATGTATAAACGACTGAAAAATGATCTAACTCCAGATAATCCTGAGCTTGATATTCGTTTGTTACATGCTGCATCAAGCATCGCGCTGGAAGGTATTAAAAAAGAAGAAAAGCTTATTCAGGGGCATGTAGGTTCATCGATAAAAGTATTAACCCCTCACCAAATTGCGGCCATTGCTTTTGGCACCAATGGTTACGAGGCCATGATTATGGATATTAAGGATTGTGATGTTATTCTGGATGAGATTCACACTTATACTGACGTAACCCGGTCGATTGTTCTGAAAATCATTGAAGTTTTGAAACATTTAAACTGCAAAATTCACATTGGAACGGCTACAATGCCAAGCATACTATATGATAAAATCCTTGCCATTTTAGGCAAAGAGAATGTACATGAAGTGGCCTTAACTAACGAAGAGCTAAGACTTTTTAACCGACACATCATACACAAGATTGAAAATTGGGAAAGAGCAGAATCAATCATTGAAAATGCACTTAAAACGAAACAGAAAGTTTTAGTGGTTTGCAACCGTGTTAAAACAGCACAAGAAAAATATGTCCAATACAAAGCTCAATTCCCTGAGATTCCAATTCTTTTGCTCCATAGCCGATTCAAAAAATCGGATCGAAATGTGAAAGAAAGATTGCTGCTTGGCTTGGATGAAATGGGCAAAGAAAACGGAAATTTCAATACATCGAAAGAAGCTTGTTTGGTGATATCAACCCAGGTTGTTGAGGTGAGCATTGATATTAGTTTCGATTGTATGATTACCGAAGCGGCTCCACTCGATTCGATGGCACAGCGTTTTGGACGTGTTAACCGAAAACGATCGTCAGAGACCATTGGCCAATATAAACCAATTTATGTATTGACTCCGCCAGAAGATGAAAAGGAAGCGTTACCCTATTCTCTTGAAATAATTCAACGCAGTTATGAGGCCTTGCCCAATGGTGAGCTTTTAGATGAAACTGAATTACAAACCAGAATCGATCAGGTATTTACTGAATTTGATTTTCTGAAAATTGAACAACACTCTGTATTCAAGGAAAGTGGAAAATGGAGCATCGATAAATTAACACACAACCCAAAAGCCATTTTACTCGACTTATTGGAGATTGACAGTGTAAGCTGTATTTGCGAAGCCGATGAAGAAATTTATTTGGAAAGCACTTACGAAGAACGTGCCCGGATGGAAATCAGCACACGCTATTATGTGGTTAAAGATTTACGCCAATTAGATTGGGGCTCAAAACCTTTTATTGTGCCCGATTCTTCGTACAATTCAGAAACCGGCTTTGATGTTTCCTTAGCAAAAGCCAGTAATTACAATTCAGCATATTCATTCTTATAAAAAACCAACTATGATAGCATCAACAATTGGACACACATTTCTAAAAGCGTATAATGAAAGGGAAGGAACTCATTATACAGCTAAAGAGTTCTTCGAAGAAATTTACTTTGATCGATTTTTCAATCATGACAAGTATTTCTTCTGGCCACAAAATTCACCTTTTGTACAAGGGATCACTACATTGAATAATGGAAAGCTTGGATTAATGACTGTAATAAAGGATGAGAATGGCAACACCAAGCAATTTAATACGGACGAGGAACTAGACGATTTTTGTTCACAATTGCAGAAAGAACCTTCTTTTGGAGGATTCAAAACAAAAACAAAAAAACAAGTCAAGATTATTCGAAAGCTCGATGCTCAGAAAAGGCTGGAGATTTTAAAAGAGTTTGTGAATAAAATAAATGAAGCTAAAAATACAAACAATATTGAAGCCAGTATTGCCATTGGTTTCCCCGCTTCTGAAATGAAAGAATATGCTACAACTTCAGGATCAGTATCCGATATCGAATTCAATATTGATATTGAAGATGTTTATTCCTCGTGGATTGGTGGAGGATTAGGCATTGGCATTGCCGGAGGGTATTCCATTTTTTTCGACGAGCCGGAAATACTCTTGAAATTGTACGATGGATGGAAAACGTATCGTGCTTATTTAAATGACAATACACTTGATCTATTAAGAGGAAATCAAATCAACACATGGAATGGTCAATGGCTCAGTTATTCTTTTAATAAATATTTTCGTGATGATTTTGATTTCTCACGACTTCATTCAGCGGGCGTATTTTCAGTTGATGAAAAAGTGATTGAGGTAAATACCATAAAATGGAGCGAACTCTTTTTTAATATTTCAAATCATTTCCCAAATCAAACCTTCATCGGTTATGTCTATACGCTCGGACAAACCAATAAAACATTAGGATTTTACCCCTTTCATTTTTCAGAAGCAAAAACACTAATTAAATATTATCAAATTCTTTTTGGAGAACAGGCAGCCATCAACGATGCTAAAGATTACGAAGCACTTTTTGGCATCCATATAAAGAGGGCATGCGAGTTGGGTTCAATCGGCTTACAAGCTCTGGAACCGAAAGATTTGCGAAAATATTTTGGGAATGATGCCAACCTGAAATTGATTAAACCATCTGTAACTCTCAAAAATGGAGAATTGGAAGAGGATTTTCAAACCCGCAAAGAAAAAGCAGAAAAAAAAGATTACGACAATATTATTACTTACAGAACTTATAAAACCTGGTTATTAGCTATGATTACTAAAAACAAAGAAGAATCGTTAGAATATACTGCCGAAGTAGCCAATGCACTTCATGAGTATAGAGTTAAAGCAACAAAAATGGACAGAAAGAATTTAATCCAATCAGAGTTGCTGGTTGCAAAATCTAAGAAAGCATTCTTAGATGCCCTTACTACAGTGATAAAGGACGTTGATGCAGCGTTGTTACCTCTGTTTAAAGAATTACGCGACAGAGTGCACTTGATGTCAGCCGAAGACTTTGGCTACTTTGTGGTACTGTTGAAATTTGATTATGCTTATGCCGAAAGAAATCTATAACCAATTAAATCTATAAAAAATGAGTACAATTTATATTAGAACATTAAAGAGAGCAGAACATACTGTTTTTTGTGTGGCCGATGGTCAAAAAACCTATTACGATCCGCAATTTTCAAGACGTATACCCTATTCAAGCGGACAGCAAGTAAAAAAATCATTTATTGATTCATTGTCGAGAGCCTTGAATCAAATCCCATCACCTACCACCTTTTTATTTGATGTAAACAAAGATGGTGAAATGAAAGAAGGTGAAGTTTACGCAACCTGTGATCCTACTTATGCCGATCAGCTTTTAGGCGGTTGGATGAAAGCTTCTAAAGGAGGTAAGGACAGGACAATAAAAAGGAGAAGTCCACTGTCTATATCTTCAATGAGAGGACTGCATCCTTTATTGGCAGGTGTTGATTCAGAAAATATTTCATTTGATAGAAGTGACAGACCAAACAATGCAGTTATTATCAGAAATGAAAAAGGCGATGAACTAACTGAAGATCAAATTGCTGAACTTCTGTTAGGAAAAGACAGAAGCTTAAGTCGTAAATGGATACCTGATAACCGCAGGGCCACAGGTCTTTTTGTTCAAGACATGGCCATTGATTTACGTCGTCTTTTCTGTGTGTTGTTAAACAAACTGGAACCGGAGATTAGCGATGAAATGGAAACCAAATTGCGCGATGCCGGATGGGAAGAAACACAAACTGTTTTTGGAACTTGTTTGCTTGCACCTGTTGCTGTTCGCGAAAGATTAATTCCTGCTTTGGCACATGCCATTATCAATTGGACCATTACTTCAAATCAATCGCGCACTTTTAGTTTAATGGAAACATTGGCTGTGTCCATCTCAAACAATGCCAATAAAATTGCAGGAAGCATACGCGCGAAACTAAAAGAAGAGGAAGAGAATAAGGCAGAACCTATTATTGAAGAAAACATGCAGGGAGTTGAATCTTATGTAACCCTTTCGGCTGGTGGATATATTCGCACAAAAACAGAATCTGCCGATGCCCTCGATCTCGCTGAGCAAAAGCTCATCGACCTGATGATGGCATTCGATTACGAAAATCAGTTGGCGGAAGTTTAATTGTTTACCTCTGGCAGGGTTAGGATCCCTGCCAGAGGTGATAACGAAAACCATAAGCAAAAGCAACAAATAAAATAGAAGCAACCATGCCAACAAAAAATTTAAAAAAGATTTTAAACACGCTAACTAAAGAGCAGCTTGTAAAGCATATTATCGAGCTTGATAAAAAATTCAAGCCTGTTCAAGAGTATCATCTTGTATTTGTAAATAATGATGTTGATGGTGTTCTGGCGACGTATAAAAAACAAATTGAAAATGAATTCTATCCCGCTCGTGGAGAGCCAAAAATGCGCCTGTCGGTGGCCCGCAAGGCTGTTAGCGAAGCAAAAAAGCTTGGATTGCCCGATGAGGCTATGGCCGACCTCATGCTGTTTTATGTTGAAACTGGTGTTGAATTCACCAATGATTATGGCGATATCAATGAATCGTTTTACAGCAGTATGGAGACGATGTATTTACGAGCATTGGAGTTGATGGAAAAGGCCGGGATTTTAGCTGATTTTGAAAACAGAGCCAGAAAAATAGTGGATAATACATTGGATATTGGCTGGGGCTTTCATGATACGCTTGGTGATTACTTTTTTCAGTTTTACTAAAACCAAATTGATTTATTTAATCTCTGGCAGGGTTCCAAACCATGTCTTTTTTTGGTCTCGTTAGGGACCGTATATTGGTAGAAACAAAGGCGTAAAAAAAATGTAAGTCCCGTTATGGACGAAATAAAAAACCTGACAACACGGCAAATGTTGAAGGATTTTGAGATTGAATATGATGCCCGTTACGTGTTTAAACCGGTGGATATTGATTATACCGTACCTGACGGCACTTACTGAATCGCAGGATTCAAACGATCTACCAATATAAAGTCCCTAACGGGACTATCGCTTGATCGCGATGTTGGTGATAACATTTTCGTTAATCTCGTTATAGATTAAATATTGTTAGGTGATAGCATTTTCATTAATCTCGTTAGAGTTGGAATATTGGTAGTTGATAACATTTTCTTTGGTCCCGTTAGGGACCGTATATTGGTAGAAACAATGGCGTAAAAAAAATGTAAGTCCCGTTAGGGACGAAATAAAAAACCTGACAACACGGCAAATGTTGAAAGAAT
>NZ_JBNPXV010000007.1:38040-111806 GCF_050433125.1 Roseimarinus sediminis
CGTACCTGACGGCACTTACTGAATGGCAGGATTCAAACGATCTACCAATATAAAGTCCCTAACGGGACTATCGCTTGATCGCGATGTTGGTGATAATATTTTCGTTAATCTCGTTAGGGATGGAAACATCAGGAAATGGAGGATTATTTGGAGTTAGTAAGCAAAAACAATAACAAGAAAGCAATCAGCACATGGATCGATACATACAACAGCTTATCGAGGACCTGGAGGCAGCGGCAAAAAACCCGCCAAATCCACCATACCTTGAAACTCCTCCGGGATTCGAGGAAGAGCCTGCCATTGTAAATCTGGGGCTCACCCCTTATCAGTCAATCGAAGTACTCACGGGAATCAAGCAGGAAGTTTTTCCAGAATTCAACGGCTTGCACAGCCGCCATTGGAGGGCAGTGCTCGATGCTATTTTCAAAGTGTTCGACTCGCTAAAACTTAAACTCGTCGATGCGCCCATAGGCATGCCCAAAGAATGGCTCTACGAGGCACTAACGAGCAACTGGGATCATCAGGTGCAATACCTGCCTGAAGAAGGAATGGACCTTGAACTTTGTACCGGAGACCCGGAAACATGCCCCTATGGCATGTTTTGCACCTGTGGCATCGTTTGGCCCGATGACGAAGAATACTTTGAACTAAAGAGGGAAATACCCGACCAATACGCAGAAATACTGCCCCAAATAGCCTGGGTAATCGATGCTGGTTGGGTGTGCCTGTTGTTTGGCGATACGCTGGAGTTAAAAACAATAAGCCAAAAAGAATACTATAACTCCGATGATCCTGATGCCCTGCTGCATATTTTGTACCCAGACGATGAGCGCATTTTTAGCCCAGGTGAAAAGTTCAGGATTGAACCCCTTCTTGCCTATGAAATGACCGATATGATGGAAGATTTTGCAAGCAGACTGCGGACTGAACCCTTAAGGAGCAAGTTGTTTGATGCGTTGATTTCAGAAAGCCCTGTGGAAAAGTTTAATGCCATCGTATCACAATCGGATGAAAAGAGAAACTGGCTCACTTTCAAACAAAACTCGATTGAAGATTATGTTAGGGCTGTGATTTGGCAGGATCTCAGGGCCAACGATCTTTTTACTGAAGGGAGCAACGGTTTGTTCGATGATGATGGAACACGCATCGATCCTGAAACAGTACCCACACCGGATCGATGCATCAGGTGCAGGTCGTTTTATACCGGCGATGCCGAAGAAAACATCCTCTGCATGCTCAACCGAAACGACCAACGCGACGACCCCAACTTTGAATGCGGTATGTTCAAGGAAATTTAATTCACTCATTCACTCATTCACTCATTCATTCATTCATTCACTCATTATGAACACCACCGGCACCCACTTCAACTACTACCTGATTTGTCACCGCAAACTGTGGTTGTTTGCCAATGGCATCAACATGGAATCGACCTCCGATTTGGTATACGAGGGAAAATTATTGCATGAAACATCGTACCCCCGCCGCAGCGAGAAATACCAGGAAGTGGCCATCGACGGCATTAAAATCGATTATTACGATGTGCGCAACAAGGTAGTGCACGAAATTAAAAAGTCGGACAAACACGAAGAGGCGCACGAATGGCAGGTGAAATATTACCTGTATGTACTGGAGCAAAATGGCATTGAAGGTGCTACCGGATTATTGGAATATCCGCGCCTGCATAAAACCAGCGAAGTGTTACTCTCGGGCCCCGACCGTGAATTGATCAGGGAAATGATAGCCAACATCAAGCGCATCATCGGACAGGAAGCATGTCCTGAAAGAATAGCTAAGAGCAGGTGCAAAAAGTGCAGCTATTTTGATTTTTGCTGGAGCGGGGAGAAAGATGAATAGACAAAGATCTAATGGATTAACATATTGAATGTAAAAATTCAGACAGGATTTACAAGATGAACATGATAGGATTTAAACAACACTTAAATATTTCAAGATATGGAAGAAGATGTATTGACAAAAAAAATTATCGCATGTGCGTATGTGGTTCATAATAAACTTGGATCAGGTTTTTTGGAAAAAGTTTATGAAAACTCAATGGCGATAGAGCTACGAAAGAGTGGGCTGAAGGTAGAACAGCAATTCCCAATTCCAGTATTTTATGAAACCATCCAGGTTGGTGATTATTATGCCGACTTATTGGTAAATGATGAAGTGATTGTTGAGTTAAAAGCTGTTGTAAACCTGACAAAGCAACACGAAGTGCAGGTGGTCAATTATCTTAATGGTATTGGACTGGATATAGGGTTGCTAATTAATTTCGGGAGTTCAGTTGTCGTAAAAAGAAAATTCCGAAAGTACACAAGTTCCTGACACTTGATTAAAACATGTGAATCCCGTCAAAATCAAAAACATGTCAATCCTGTCAATCCTGTCATAATACAAAAACATGTCAAAAAAAACCTACTACTTATTCAACCCTGGCCTGCTGCAGCGCCGCGACAATACCCTGAAATTCACCCCTTATGATGAAGAGGGCAAGGAAGAAAAACCACGTTTCCTTCCTGTTGAGCATGTTGGGGAACTATACTGTTTTGGCAACCTTGATGCCAATTCGGCTTTGTACAACTTTTTGGGTCAGGAACAAATTCCCGTGCATTTCTTCGATTATTACGAAAATTATACCGGATCGTTTATGCCCCGTGAGGCCCAGTTGTCGGGCAAAATGTTGGTAGCCCAGGTGAAGTGCCATGAAAATAAACATCAACGCATCGATCTGGCGCGGCGCATACTCGATGGTGCTTCGTTTAATATGATTAAAAACCTTCGTTATTATAACTCACGCGGAAAAGACCTGCTTCCCCTTATCGAAATCATCGATGCGCTTCGCGCACAAATGGCCGGAGTTCGTGAGATTGATCAGTTAATGGGGATTGAGGGGAATATTCGCAAAAACTATTACGAAGCATTTGAGCTCATCATTAACGATTTCAGTATGGACGGACGCAGCTACCGTCCTCCTCAAAACGAGGTAAATGCCCTGATTTCGTTTGGAAACATGATGTGTTACAGTCAATGTCTCAGGGCCATTCATCAAACGCAACTCAACCCGGTAATCAGTTATCTGCACACACCCGGTGAACGCCGTTTTTCTCTTTCGCTCGATTTGGCCGAAATTTTTAAGCCACTGCTTGTCGACCGGGTAATTTTTAAAGTGATGAATAAGAAGATGCTTAGCTCGAAACACTTTGAGGAGAACCTGAATCGGGTCTTGTTGAAAAACCCAGGCCGAAAAGTATTTGTACAGGCCTTTGAAGACCGCTTGCAGGAAACCATTAAACATCGTTCGTTGAACCGTTCGGTCAGCTATAAACACCTCATCAAGCTGGAATGCTTCAAAATACAGAAACACCTGCTGGGAATTGAAGACTATCAGCCATTTAAGATGTGGTGGTGAGGAATGAAATGAATGAAATGAATGAAATGATTGATGAAAAAGATGGAAGAAAAAAGATGGTTGAAATAGCTGGATCAATCTCTTCAATCTCCTTCAATCCAATTAAAAAACTAATAATTGCTTACTATGGAAAACCAGGAATGGCTGAATTACAAGATCGAAATTCGGGAGCGGATCATGAAATTCGCTTTAAAGATTTTGGATTTTTCAGAACTGTTACCGCGAACTGAACGAGGGCGAATCATCAATCATCAGCTTACCCGTTCGGGTACATCGATGTATGCCAACTATCGGGCTGCTTTACGGGGAAGGTCAAAAGCTGAGTTTTTCAGCAAATTATCTGTTGCTGTGGAAGAGGCCGATGAAACGGAAATGTGGCTCGAACTGACAGTGACCTCAGGAATAATCAACGATCAGCTGGCGAAAGAATTGCATTCTGAAAGCCTTGAACTATTAAAGCTTCTGGCATCCATGCGCAAACGAAGTAGCACCTAAGTCAATCTCATTCAATCTTTTTTTCAATCTCATTCAATCTAAAAAGCATGTACATCATATTAGTATACGACGTAGGCCAAAAGCGGGTAGGGAAGATGTTAAAGCTTTGCCGCAGGTATCTAAACTGGATTCAGAATTCGGTTTTCGAAGGAGAATTGTCAGAAGTAAAACTGTTGGAATTAAAGCAGGAAGCGCTGGCGATTATGGATGTTGAGTCCGACAGTTTAATTATCTTTAAGACCCGTCAGGAGAAGTGGCTGGATAAAGAGGTAGTGGGGCAGGAAAGGCAGAATTTGGACACATTTTTATGAGCCGGGCTTGTCGATGACGTTTTTTATACTTTAGAGAAAAGGTAGTAGCACGAGAGAATACAGCTAAAAAGTTCTTTGACGTACTGAAAATAAACAACTTATATCTACTTGTCGAACCAGGGGTAAAATTACCGTTTAGATAAACGACAACTTTTAGGTATAAAAAGCTATCTTTGTTTTCGCTCATTGCATTGAAAATGAGTTCTATTTTTTTAGTCGTCGAACGGATACCAATCGTACCAAGCTGGAATTGAAACTTGAGTCGCTCGTTCTTAATTGTTGTTATTACACCTATACCAATCGTACCAAGCTGGAATTGAAACTTGGTTATGAATTTTTTTATTTCACGATTAATTATGATACCAATCGTACCAAGCTGGAATTGAAACCTTTTTGTATTCGGCAACCCGTTCGTTTTCAGTTTTGATACCAATCGTACCAAGCTGGAATTGAAACGATGGTAGCTATACTGAAAGCGGATTTGATATATATACCAATCGTACCAAGCTGGAATTGAAACGAAAGTAAAGCCCCGGCCTTGTCGTATTTGTCAAATACCAATCGTACCAAGCTGGAATTGAAACACCTGTACCACGCGCTTCTGTTCCCTCATCGTATTATACCAATCGTACCAAGCTGGAATTGAAACAAGTACCCATTAGCAAATCAATTGCATAGGAATTGAATACCAATCGTACCAAGCTGGAATTGAAACATCAGACATGGAAGATTGATGTGCAGGTTTAATAGTTATACCAATCGTACCAAGCTGGAATTGAAACATATATTTTGATACAACATTTAACTGGTAAGCAATATACCAATCGTACCAAGCTGGAATTGAAACGTCCTTTGTAGCATAGTCGAGCAGATCGAGGGTAATACCAATCGTACCAAGCTGGAATTGAAACGTAGTGGCCACGGTGGCCAGCCCTGTAATCATGTTTGATACCAATCGTACCAAGCTGGAATTGAAACTTGACGATTGCGCTTGATGCTGACTTAACGCTTGATACCAATCGTACCAAGCTGGAATTGAAACATCGCTTTTGAGTGTTTCAATGTAATCGACAACGAATACCAATCGTACCAAGCTGGAATTGAAACAAGTTATATTCAGAATCGTGACATTGTGCAATAGATACCAATCGTACCAAGCTGGAATTGAAACTTAATTTAGTTCAGTGTATGTGGATAGGTTACTGATACCAATCGTACCAAGCTGGAATTGAAACGGCGGCGATGCCCTTATTGCCGCTTACGGCGAAAATACCAATCGTACCAAGCTGGAATTGAAACTGAGCACAGAATATGTTTGTGCGAGCATTTCCAGATACCAATCGTACCAAGCTGGAATTGAAACTATCAAATAATTTATCTGATAATTTTGATTTTGATAATACCAATCGTACCAAGCTGGAATTGAAACTTCAATACAGTTAATTGGAATCAGGCTTACGATTCTACCAATCGTACCAAGCTGGAATTGAAACATGAAAAAGGCAATCATCATAACAGCATTCTTTGACTACCAATCGTACCAAGCTGGAATTGAAACGGTCGAACAGCATTTGCAGTGTTCATGTCAACGGCACTACCAATCGTACCAAGCTGGAATTGAAACTAATGTTTGTTTTTTGATTGTAGCGAGGGCGGGACTACCAATCGTACCAAGCTGGAATTGAAACCGCAGACTATGTAGCATTTCAGCGACTTCGCAAGCTCTACCAATCGTACCAAGCTGGAATTGAAACGCGTGTCAATAGCCACATTTTACACCGCTGCGAACTACCAATCGTACCAAGCTGGAATTGAAACTTGTCAGCAAATTTTCACCACATTTCGGACATGGTTTCTACCAATCGTACCAAGCTGGAATTGAAACAAAATAAAAGCGAAAGCGGAAGAAAAGTTGTTGGTGACACTACCAATCGTACCAAGCTGGAATTGAAACAGTAGAAGATTGCTATTATGCAATTGACGACAGGGCTACCAATCGTACCAAGCTGGAATTGAAACATGAAGTTATGAAGGAACACGCAAGCATGAAAGTTCTACCAATCGTACCAAGCTGGAATTGAAACGCTGCAAAGGCAAGCGGGAAAAGCCTTGAATTTACTACCAATCGTACCAAGCTGGAATTGAAACGTATGATAGCGGTGACAACACAGCCACTCCTTACGCTACCAATCGTACCAAGCTGGAATTGAAACGAACCACAATTGCAAAAACCCCTGAAAAATTGGAAACTACCAATCGTACCAAGCTGGAATTGAAACGACAGATTAGCTTGCTTGTCCTTTATGTGAATTATCTACCAATCGTACCAAGCTGGAATTGAAACAATAAATTATGCGTCGTGCGTGGAGTGTTAAAAATGCTACCAATCGTACCAAGCTGGAATTGAAACTAGCCAATGCAGCCAACGCATACGCTCGTATTTTGCTACCAATCGTACCAAGCTGGAATTGAAACATTATTGGCCGTGCAAGTGGTCAAGCCGGAGGGCTCTACCAATCGTACCAAGCTGGAATTGAAACATTATTGGCCGTGCAAGTGGTCAAGCCGGAGGGCTGGCTACCAATCGTACCAAGCTGGAATTGAAACGCCTTAATTGCTAATTGTTTCACGACTGCCCGTACACTACCAATCGTACCAAGCTGGAATTGAAACCAGGAATATAATAAAGTAATAACTACTTTGTGTTTCTACCAATCGTACCAAGATGGAATTGAAACTTCTTCGTGATACACCCCGGTGGCATCTTTGTACGCTACCAATCGTACCAAGCTGGAATTGAAACTGTAGTACTCCATCAGTATGTTGATTTTTCGCCTGTAACTACCAATCGTACCAAGCTGGAATTGAAACAGTTTTAAGGTTGGTGTATCACCTGTTCCTTTTGCTACCAATCGTACCAAGCTGGAATTGAAACCAGCATTTAAAACTATTGATGATATATTTGTTAAACTACCAATCGTACCAAGCTGGAATTGAAACACGAGCCTTAATTGGCTATAACGTGTTATATATGCTACCAATCGTACCAAGCTGGAATTGAAACAGAAATTGGTCGAGGGTGGTTTTAAAGTCGATTTTCTACCAATCGTACCAAGCTGGAATTGAAACGGGATTGTCACCATCTATTAATCCTTGTGAAAGAACACCTACCAATCGTACCAAGCTGGAATTGAAACCTGTGGCCAGCCCGGTGATCATGCTTGCCGGGTGCTACCAATCGTACCAAGCTGGAATTGAAACGGCTTTATTCAATTTCTGATTGGCTTCGAGCTTGAGCTACCAATCGCCAAGCTGGAATTGAAAGCTTATTCCCCTTTGCGTCTCTGCGCCTTGGCGTGCATTCCAATCGTACCACACCGGGAATAAATTTTATTGCATCCTGATACGTGCGTCTTGTTTCCTGACACATTTGTCACCTACATTCAGTTGCATAAAAAAACCATCACCCGTAACAGATGATGGCTTTTCCTTATAAAAAAGTATGGATTTAGAAAATATGATAAACAACGGTTAAGCCGGCCATCACCACCGAAACCATGGTCATCAGTTTAATCAGGATGTTGAGTGACGGACCTGAGGTGTCTTTGAACGGATCGCCTACGGTATCGCCAACAACACCTGCTTTGTGTGCTTCGCTTCCTTTTCCGCCGAAATTGCCCTTTTCAATGTATTTTTTGGCATTGTCCCAGGCACCACCGGCATTGTTCAACATCACTGCCAGAGTAAATCCGGTGGTTAAACCGCCCATGAGCAGACCAACGACGCCGGCTACACCGAATACCAGTCCTACCACAATGGGAACAATGATGGCAAGTAAGGAGGGAACGATCATTTCACGCTGAGCACCCTTGGTCGAAATGGCCACACATTTGGCATATTCAGGTTTGGATGTTCCTTCGAGTATTCCAGGGATTTCCTTGAACTGACGACGTACTTCATCGACCATGGCACCAGCGGCACGTCCTACGGCTTTCATGGTCATGGCGCTGAAAACAAAGGCCATCATGGCACCCAGGAATAAACCACCCAAAAGCATTGGGTTGAAGAGAGAAAGATCGTAATAGATCGAAAAGTCCTGAATGGTCGCATTGTTCAGCAGCACCTGTTTGGCACCTTCAACGGCAGTTTCGGTACCGTCGTTCATAAACTGAATACCATTACGCGATAAAACCTCCCCATCGACAAGCAATTTCTTCAGCCAGATTTTAATTTCTTCCATATAAGCTGCAAGCAAGGCCATGGCCGTTAAGGCTGCCGAGCCAATTGCAAAACCTTTTCCGGTTGCAGCAGTGGTATTTCCGAGCATGTCGAGTGCATCGGTGCGTTCGCGTACTTCTTTGGGCAGGTGCGACATTTCGGCGTTTCCACCGGCGTTATCAGCAATGGGACCAAAAGCATCGGTTGCCAGGGTAATACCCAGTGTGGAAAGCATGCCTACTGCAGCAAAGCCAATTCCATAAACACCCTCGCCAAAGTTGGTAAAGCCGCCTGAAAAACCATAGGCAGCAATGATGCCGGCTACGATGGTCACCACAGGAATCCAGGTTGAATACATCCCGGTAGCAATACCATCGATGATGGTAGTGGCAGGCCCTTGTTGTGCCTGACGTGCAATGCCCTTGGTGGGTTTGTATTCATCGGAAGTAAAATATTCGGTTCCCTGACCAATGATGGTTCCGGCAATAAGTCCTGAAACAACAGCACCAACAATACCCCAGGTAATCATTCCAACAGCAGCCATAATCACTACGACGCCAATAATGAGCACGGTACTTCCACCGGTTCCGATAAGTAACGCTCTTAACAGTGTTTTTTGTGTAGCCGATTCCTTGGTGCGTACCATAAAAATCCCCACGATCGACAGGATAATTCCCACGGCAGCAACGATCATCGGTGCTACAATTTTGGAGGTTTGTTCATCGGAATTCATCGAAAGGGCAGCACCCAATGCGGCGGTTGCCAGAATCGATCCGGCATACGACTCGTAAAGGTCGGCACCCATACCGGCCACATCACCTACGTTGTCACCAACATTGTCGGCAATGGTTGCAGGGTTGCGCGGATCGTCTTCAGGAATACCGGCTTCTACCTTGCCAACCAGGTCGGCGCCCACATCGGCAGCCTTGGTATAAATACCACCACCCACACGGGCGAACAAGGCCTGGGTCGAAGCACCCATTCCGAAGGTAAGCATAACAGCAGTAATTTCTACCAGTTTGTGCGATTCATCGGTACCGGCTTTCACCAGGTCGAGTCCTAAAAAGGTCAGTCCGTCACGCATGTGTTCGGCAGTGTAAACCAGTTTGGTAAGAATAAGGTACCAGGCCGAAATGTCGAGTAAGGCAAAACCCACCACTACAAGTCCCATTACGGCACCACTTCTGAAAGCAACCTTCAGTCCTTTGTTTAAACTCTCCGAAGCTCCCTGAGCTGTACGGGCCGAAGCGTTGGTAGCTGTTTTCATCCCCAGAAAACCACAAAGGCCTGAGAAGAAACCTCCGGTTAAGAAAGCCACAGGTACAAAGGGATTCTGTACCCCCATGTAAGCAAGAATGGTAAGTATAACCAGAATGACAGCAAATACAAGACCGACTACTTTGTATTGACTTTTGAGATAGGCCATTGCCCCTTCACGGACGTATTGGGCAATCTCCTTCATTGTATCATTGCCCTCCGAGTTTTTCATCATCGAGCGATAAAAAAACCAGGCAAAAACCAAGGCAATGACCGATGCCAATGGTATCAAAAAGAAGTAATTCATAGTTGTTTGTTTTATTGTTTTGGTTTAATTAAATCCAATCGCAAAATAACCAATTATCTACTTTATTAAAAATTGTAAAACAATTTTCAATGATCAATTCTTCGGCAAGTGACAAATTTATAAAAATCATACATTTTGTTGTATTGAGTAACAAAAAATAAATGTTGCTCCCGGTTATTTGACAATTTGTAAGGATAAGGCGGTGACAAATTTTGATTTGTCATTGCGGGCGAACGACTGACAATCAGATTGAAAGTAAACAGCAGGACCAGCAAGCTCAATAAGTAAGTGTTAAGAGTTGCTTCATTTGAAGGGTACTAATTTCGTTTCATTTTAAATTAGCCAGTAATCGATTACTTTTGCCAATTATTCAAATGTAAAGGATCGATGAAAAAACGAGTTTTATTTGTTTGCCTGGGCAACATTTGCCGTTCACCCAGTGCAGAAGCAGTTTTTAAGCGTGTGGTACAGAAAGCCGGCTTGAGTGATGAATACGAGATTGATTCGGCAGGAACCATTGCTGTACATGCAGGTGAGGCGGCCGATGCGCGCATGCAACGACATGCCCGGCGCAGGGGCTATGTGCTCGACAGTATTTCGCGAAAAGTAAACAAGGCAGTCGATTTTGATCATTTCGATTACATTGTGGCCATGGACGATCAGAACCTGAGCGATTTGGAAGTCATGGCCCAAAACGAGGAGCAAAGGAAGAAAATTTCAAAGATGACTGACTATTGCACCCGCAGTGCTTACAGCTCGGTTCCCGATCCATACTACGGAGGTGACGAAGGCTTCGAACTGGTGCTTGACTTGCTTGAGGATGCTGCCGAGGGTTTATTGCAGGTTATCGAAAAGAAAACAATTTAGCATGAGTGAAGACCTGAGGAAATTAATGAAAGGTACCGCCTTTCTGGCCATTGTTGCCTGTTTTTTGTGGGCCACTGCTTTTGCCGGAGTGAAAATTGGTTTGAAATACATGAGTCCCCTGCAATTTGCCGGCATTCGTTTTTTTATTTCGGGCCTGATGATCATGGCGTTTTATGGAAAAATAGGCGCTTATGTGCA
Source organism: Roseimarinus sediminis (assembly GCF_050433125.1). Lineage (NCBI taxonomy): Bacteria > Pseudomonadati > Bacteroidota > Bacteroidia > Marinilabiliales > Prolixibacteraceae > Roseimarinus > Roseimarinus sediminis. The sequence continues at coordinate 49,109 of NZ_JBNPXV010000007.1, forward strand.
GGCACTAAGAACCCATTTCTCTTACATTCTGCTCATTGCCTTTTTACAAACCGTACTAATGTACAGTCTGTTTTATACCGGCATCAACATGGTGCCCGGTGCTGTAGGTGCCATGGTGATTGGTTCAGGACCTTTGTTTGCAGCCATTGTTGCCCATTTTGCCATGCACAACGACAAGATGAACCTGAGAACGACAGGAGGTATTCTGTTGGGCATTTTGGGCATTGTAATTATCAATCTGGGGCGTCAGACAAAAGGTATTGCCGGTGCTTATGAACTGTTGGGGGTGGTTATTCTGATCGGAAACAACCTGGTCAGTGGTTTTTACAATGTGGTGGTGATGAAGAGTAAACGCAACATTTCGATGTTGGTGCTAAGTTCTGCCTCTTTATGGATTGGTGGATTAGTGCTGTTTTTAATCGGATGGTCATTCGAAGGCTGGCAACTGAACCGGGTTTTCCCTGCCGAATTCTGGCTGGCATTGGCCTGGCTGAGTTTTCTGTCGGCTGCTGCTTTTGCCATTTGGTTTACCCTGTTACGCCGTCCGGGTGTGAAAATTTCGCACCTCAATACCTGGAAATTCATTATTCCGGTTCTTGGGGCCATTCTGAGCTGGCTGTTGTTGCCCGACGAATCGCCCGACGCGTATGCCATCGCGGGCATGATCGTAGTGGGAGCAGCCATGCTGGTGATGAACCACGAGGCGATTACCGGCGGGCTTCAAAAGCAATTTGGAAGAAAATAAACCAACTTACTTTTGATTGTTTTGCTGATTGTAGCGCAAACGCCGTCCTTTGCCTTCGCCGCCGCTTGTGTTGCGTCGTTTGGCTTGTCCTTTTCCCAATTGTTCGAGTAACTCATCGGAAGTATGAGGCCTGCACTTGCCAAGTCCTCTTCCGCTTCCCGATCCTTTGCCCTCGGGGCCTGTTCCGTTCATTTTAGGCATAATATTAATTTTAAGGTCATTAAGTCAAAAGTCAAAAAGTCATTAAGTTGTGATGCTAAGTTGCTAATTTCATTAGGTGATGACTTTTTCCTCAATGACTTTTTTCAATGTCTGTATTTCGAAATTTGTTGTAATTTTCTATTAATCAGCTTTCTTCTTAGTTGGTGAATCCGGTCAATAAACAGGATGCCTTCCAGATGGTCGTATTCGTGTTGAAAAATACGGGCTTCGATCCCGGTGAGACTTTCTTCCTTAATATCGAAATGGAGATCTCTGTAGCGCACTTCAATGGATGAGGGCCTTCTGACACGCTCGAAAATGCCGGGAATGCTGAGACAACCTTCTTCGTAATCTTCTTCTCCTTCGCTAAAATGCAGAATTTCGGGGTTGATGAAAGCTTTTTCAATTGTAGGCGTTCCGTCATCAGCGAATGGCGTGGTGTCGATGACAAACAAATTCTTGAGTACATTGACCTGTGGACCTGCCAATCCAATGCCCTGAGCCTGTTTCAGGGTTTCGAACATGTTTTCGGAGAGCTGTTTAAAGTCATCTGCCTTATCAATTTGTCCTGCTTTATCTCGCAAAACCGATGCGCCATATTTTATTATAGGTAGAATCATCATTGCTATAAATAGTAATTTCTTGTATAGTAATCGTGTCCGTTGTAATGGTTTTTGATCAGGTAGTGTTGCGTCATGAGCGATTCAATGACCTCCATTCCGGCTTTTTCTTTTTTGAGTAACTCGTTTAAAGTGTCATCTCTCAGGGGGTGAACGGCTGTAATGTTCAATATGTCCTCGTAGGCATTGCCGGTATAGCCGGTATTGGTGCCTTCAAAGCCTGTAAGGTTTTCGGTGTTAATGCCTTTATTATTGAATATTTGCCAGGCTTTGGCAATGTTTTCGGGCGTAATGGCTTTTACTGTTTTTTCGGCCGGCGGGCGTGTGGGGATCGACAGGTAGGCTGTTTCGACATGAAGTTTCGCAATAAAAGCCGAAGTGGCTTCGAGACCCGATTCGTGATCGTTAAGTCTGTCAACCAGCATGGTCTCGGTGTGCAATCGTCCCTGGTACCGTCCGGCAAAACGTTCGATGCCCTGCAGTATTCCATCTAAGTCGATGCCAGGGTAGGGGCGGTTGATTTTAGTCCAGGTGTCGGATTCAAGCGAATCGACTTTAAGTGAAACCCAGTCGGCATGCATCAGCTCGTTCTGCACTTTTTCATCGGCCATCAGCGAGGCATTTGAAATGATGGCAACGGGAATTAAGAAAGTATCCTGCAGCAGTTTTATTTCATCTCCCAGATTGATATCAAGCGTGGGCTCTCCATTGGCAACAAAAGTGAGGAAGTCGGGTTGGTGTTTCAGGTCGAGTTTGTCGAGATGTTCCTTTACATTGCGAATTAAGTATTCGGGCTCGTAAAAGCTTTCGCGCTTAAGCTGCCGATTTTTAGTCTGTCCGATTTGACAGTAAACACAGTTGTAAGTACAGACTTTGCGCGAAACAATGTTGTTAATGCCGAGACTCAGTCCCAGTCTGCGTGAAGGTATCGGCCCGAATGCGATCATATTGTTGCTGTTTCGTGTGTGATATAAGTTAAGATCGAATCAAAAGCATCGATTGCAGCTTTATTTTGCTGATTGTACACCGTAAGGCCATGATCCGCTTTTTCACCAATTTCCATTATAAAGGGTATTTGTCCGATTAAAGGAACCGAAAGCTCATGGGCAAGGTTCAGTCCGCCTCCCTTTCCGAAAATATAATACTGCTCGTCGGGGTGCTGTGCCGGAATAAACCATGCCATGTTTTCAACAATACCCAATACCGGAACTCCGATATGCGCCGAAAGAAACATGTCGGCCGCTTTTCGGGCATCTGCGACGGCTACCTGTTGGGGAGTTGTAACTATAATTGCCCCCGAAAGATTCATTTTTTGCACCGTAGTAAGCTGAATATCGCCTGTTCCTGGTGGAAAATCGACGATCATATAATCGATGTCACCCCAAAGAGTGTCTTCAAAAAGCTGGGTAACTACTTTAGAAACCAGGGGGCCACGCCATACCAGTGATTGTTGTTTGCTTAAAAAGAACCCGATGGAAACCAGTTTTACTCCGTAGCGTTCAAAAGGTACAATGCGTTGTTTACCATCAACTTCCTTGCTTTCAAGCTTACGCCCCTCAACCCCAAACATCAGAGGGATCGATGGACCGTACAAATCAGTGTCGACCAATGCAACCCGGTAACCTTGCCGTGCAAGGGCTACCGAAAGATTGGCCGAAACTGTTGATTTCCCTACTCCGCCTTTCCCCGATGCAACAACAATAATGTTTTTAACACTGGGAAGGGCCACTTTCTCAATGGCTTTCTTATCCATTTTGCCTGGAGCTAATCCTTAATTGTTTTCCAGGTCTTTCAGCCTGCGTTCAATTTCCTCTTGTGCTTTTTTTAGCGATTCGGCTTGTGCTTTCAGGTTGAGTATTTCATCGTTGCTGTTGGTTTGTGGTGCGTTGGTGTATCCGGCGTTGAATGCGAACCCACGACCACGACCTCTGCGGCCACCAGAACCACGACCTTGTCCACCGCTGCCAAATCCACGGCCTTGTCCGCGTCCGCCGCCAAATCCGCTGGTAAAACCAGGGCTGTCATATCCTGCACAATATCCTAAACTTCTGCCGGTCATAGAACCTTGTCCCATTGGACCTGTTTTGTCTCCTCTTGCCATCATCTTTAATTTTTATGTGTAAGTTCTGTTTGATGTCTTTAGAAGCAAGTCTCTAGTCTTTTTCCTAAAGTCTTATAATCTATAGTACGGTACAAAGGTAAAAAATAAAATGAACATAGGTTCATTACAGGACGCAAAATTTTATAAGCCGGCCAGGATAAGTGCTGCTCCAATCAATAGTGCAATCAGCATATTAATGGCTTTCACCTTGAAAAAATCTTTACGGCTTTCGGCCAGCAATGGAAGCATGCCGTGCCCGTCCTGTGAAATGGAGCTGGCAATCAGTATGCTTACAGGAATCATTCCTTGCGAAAAAAGTGTGACAAATACCAAATGTGGCCCCGATTCGGGGATAAAGCCCATTACTACAGCGATAAGTAAAATCAGGTAATCGTTTTTCTCGATTATACCTGACATCAGTTCATTTGAAAGCACGAAGTGCAGTAATAAAAAGGCAGCCCACGACCACAATAGAATTCTCAGCAGGTGCTTTTTTATGATGTGCTTGTAAAGGTGTTCATTTAAAAAATGCTCAGGTACGCTAATAAAAACAAAAAGAAGGAAGAGGCTTCCTATCAGAAATGTAACTCTTTTCCATCCCCAGGCTGGAGTACCAATGGCACCGTTAAGCAACAACACAATAAACAGGAGAGCAAAAACGATCATGGCCAGCCGTTCAAATGATATTTTTCTCAGTTGAGTCAGGATGATTTTGTGATCAAAGCATTTGCATACATCTTGCTGGTGGACAACAAAACCATGTACTTCTCGAGCTGTTTTTTGTTTCTTTTTAGTGAAATGGAGCACAATAAGTCCGCCAATAATTGCAATAGCAAAAAGTATGGCATTGATGAGCAGAGCCTTCGCTGGAAACAGGGCAAACATGACAAAAGCCTCATCGCCCGATGTGGCAATCATAACACTCACAAGTGCTGCCAGTCCTACCATGCGGTGTGTGTAAAGCGAAACAACGGTGAAGGCTCCCATGCAGCCGGGAGTAATGCCCAGCAAGGCTGCCATAATGATTTGTGAAACAGGCGAGTGACGTAATTTTTCAGCCCAGGTGTTTCGGGTTTGTACGTTGATGTAATCGATTACCACCATCATGAGCAATACAAAAGCGGTAATCATTAACGATTGCTTTAATGTGGAAATGATTATGGTGTCCATTGTGGTATTTATTCAAAGGTGTACGTATTTCCTGTTTTTACCTGTTCAATTCCAAAGGCATTGTAAAAAGCAGCCAGGGCTGGAAGCGCAGTGCAATGCGACGGGATAATGTGTTTTACATTTTTGTCTTTCAGGTACCGGATCGTCTCGCGGGTTTGTCGGTTCTCTTCTTTTAAGTGAAAGCCTCCCATGATGCCCCATATCCGGTTGTCGCCTGTTATATTTTGTGCGTGTTCGAGGGTGTTTACCACCCCCGCGTGACCGCAACCTGTAAGCACAAATATACCCTTGGGGGTTTGCAAAACAAGGCCACTGTCGTCCATCACAAAATCGGGCTTGTAGTTATCGAATTCAAACGGTGTGGTTTCCGATTCAAAATCGGTTGTTCTGGGCACTTCGCCCATAAAAATGATGTTGTCGCTGATATTGTAAGGCGCTGATGAGGTGAGCAACTCAAACTTCTGTTCCATTTCGGTTTTGCTCATATTGAGCCCAATGTAACTGTGGTCGCGTTTCCGGTAGCGATTGGCAAATGCACCGGGGTGACAAACAAGCTTGCCGCCGCTGAGCGATTTCAGTCCGTTACCATGGTCGTAATGGCCATGACTAAGCACAATGTGTGTTACAGCACTGAGCTCAATTCCCATAATACGGGCATTGTGTAGATAAACATCACTTTGCCCGCTGTCAAACAAAATAATTTGTCCGTCGTGTTCAATAAGATACGATAGCCCGTGTTCTGAAAGTGTTTTCGATCCGGGTGCATTGTCGGTGAGTACAGAAATTTTCATGCCTTGATGTTTTTCGATCTAAAGCCATGCGATTCTACCTTACTTTTTATGATTCCTTTACCTATGGTAAAAACCTTAAACTGGGTGCGATCTTGTTTCAGTTCTTCAACAATCCAGTGCATTTGCCGCTCAATGGCAAGCAATGCAGCATCAATATTTTCGGCATGAATGATCACCGGAATAAAATGAGGTGTCATCAATCTGATATTTTCACCAAAGCTGCCAGAAACGAGTAAATTTATTTTTCGTTGATTTAGCAGATCGACAATGGCCTGACCTTTTTCCATTAAATCGATTTGACTGCTGCCATACGGAGTCGGGTTAGGAAGCAGTTCGGGTGCACTAAATTGTTGGTTCTTCCATTCAAATAGCTGATAAGTGTCGGCCGAACCAAAAAAGCCAGCGTGCAGCAGGCCTGCTTTGTCTGTGGCAAAAGCAATTCGTACGGTAGTATTTTGCATCGTTTTTGATTTTTGTTATTCTTCATTGATCGATTCAAACCTTGAATTAGGATAATGATTCCTGATTCGGTCTTTCACAATTAAGGGACTAACCGGTACTTCTGAATGGAGGTTGAAAACCATGTCGTGTCCTACGCAAAGCCCCATCATGATGTTGAGTTCACATTGATGTTCCTTAAGATAGGAAGCTTGTCCGGCCGGGTTACAGAGCAGTCCTTTCGTGCCGGGCAGCAATTCATCTTTTTTAATTTTCCCATATTTGCAGTCAACACTAAATACTTCAAATCCATGTTGACTGAGGATTTTGCTTAAACTTTCTGCTTGTTTTCTAAAATTAACACAATAAGCAATCCCTATTGTTTTTATTCCCGCCAGGCTGGCAAAGGCCAATAGCTCGTCAACACGATCGAGTTGCTTGTTTTTAGCCGCCTCTGCATATTTCATGATTTCACGGTCACGGGTGTTGTATTGTGCGATGCTTTTCATTTTGATGCTATGTATGTGACTTGTGATTTTTACTTCCCCTGCTATCATTTTTTGTATTTTCCTTTCCGATGGCTGTCAGGTCGTTTGAATTACAATTACGACAGTGGGTGATGGGCTTTATTGCAACGATGGTTTCGTTACATTGATCACATTTGTACCAGTAATCATCGGTAATATAGGATCCTCCTTTAATGATGATGGCCTTTCCTTCGACAAATGCTTTCGAGATACTTTTCCTGGCTTTGTCATAGAGACGGGTGAAGGTAGGGCGTGAAATATTCATTCGTTCCGCTGCATCCTCCTGCGAAAGATTCTCATAATCGGCAAGTCGTATGGCTTCAAATTCCTCGTAAAGTAAATTGATGCTTTCGAGCTCGCGCATGGGAATGCCAAAGGGCTTATAGCCTTCCATGGGAGGGAACATTCCAATTTTTCTCTTTCGAATTCTGTTGGGCATGATTGCAGCTTTTGAATTCTGCAAAGATAATAAAATGAACCAATGTTTATTTGCTGCTTAGTTGCCATCGCGAAGATAATCTCTTAAAAGTGCAGTCTGTGGACGTGTGAAAAGATCGTTGGGAGCTCCCTCTTCAATAATTTCGCCATAATACATAAATACAACATGGTCGGCCAGGCGCTTGGCTTGTCGTAAAATGTGGGTTACCAACACAATGGTGTAGTGGCTTTTTATTTCGCGAAACAGCTTTTCGATGGTGCTGCTCGACATGGGGTCGAGTGCCGAGGTGGGTTCGTCGGCCAGTATAATCAGTGGTTTAACGGCCAGGCCGCGTGCCAGGCACAGGCGTTGTTGCTGACCAATCGACAGGTTGTTGGCCGGCGTGTGCAGACGGTCTTTTACCTCGTCCCATAAGCCAACTTCGCGCAGGTTTTTCTCAATATTGTGCGCAATAAGTTTTTTGTCTTTAATGCCTTTAAGTCGTAATCCGTAGGCTACATTTTTATAAATCGACATGGGTAGCGGGTAAGGGCGTTGCGAAAGCAATCCCATTTTTTGGCGCAGGTCTGCAACGTTTTGCCGTGTGTTGAGTATGTCGTCGCCATCGATGTTGATGGTGCCGGTAACATTAAGCTCCTTGTACAGGTCGGTGAGGCGGTTGAGGCTTTTTAGCAGGGTTGTTTTACCGCAGCCCGAAGGGCCTAACAGTACCGTTACCTTGTTTTTGGGGATTTCGAGGTTGATGTTTTTCAGAATATGATGTCCCGGGGCATGTACGTCAAGGTTTTTGATGCTTATGGCGCTGGGCACCGAAGCTTTTTCGTGACGTGTTGCTTTTTGTGGAGATGGTGTCATAACTTTTGCTTGAATGAGTTCCATGGTTGCTTATTTTTACGATTTATTTAATGATGGTTTTTGAATACCGACGCGACAAGGCACGGGCTGAGAGGCTGATGACGAGTATGATAATGGTTAAAATTGCAGCTGCGGCATAAGCTCTTTCGCGAACTTCGGGTATGGGCGAGCTAAGCTGGAAGAAGATAGCCAGGGGGAGTGTTGCCGCGGGTTCGTCGAGGTTTACGGGGATAAGGTCGGTGTAACCTGCGGTAAAAAGTACCGATGCTGCATCGCCAATGCCACGTCCAAAAGCCAGCAGAATGGCGGTAATAAGCCCCGGAAATCCTTGTTTCAGCATAATTTTAAAGGCTGTTTCGGTTTTGGTTGAGCCCATGGCCAGCACCGATTCCTGCATGCCAATGGGGATTTTGCTCAGTACCTCGTCGAACGTACGTACCACAATTGGTGCAATTAGTAGAGCTACAGTAATAATTCCGGCTATTAGCGAGGCATTCATCCCCAGATAGAGCATCAGCGTAAATCCAAAAGCACCATACACAATTGAAGGAATGCCCCACAGCGCATCGAGAAAATAACGGACTGTCGTTTGGGTTTTCTTGTGCCTCACCAGGTGCACGTTGATGAATAATGCTGCGGGCACACCAATAACTATTGCCATAAGCGTTGCCCCCAGGGCAATGTAAAGTGACCCAATAATGGCATTGAGTACACCTCCTTCGCCTCCGTAATAATAACCGCCTTTTGGGGTTTTGGTAATCATGTCGAACGATAGAGCGTTGAAGCCTTTCACAAAAATTACAACAATAATGAAAGCCAGTAGAACAATAAGCGAGTAGGTGGCTATGCCCGATAAGCTTTTAAATATTTTTTCTTCTATCACCTTTGCTCGTTTCATCGTTGTTGGGTTTTATGAATAAAATATCGAAATACAAGATTGATTAGCAGGATGATAACCAAAAGCAGCAGAGCGGCAAACATTAATGCCGAGTCGTACATTGGTATCGAAAGCATTTCGCCATAGTTGTTGGCAATAAGGGCGGGGAGCGGGTATCCGGCTTTAAAGGGGTTGGCTGTTGCCTGTACCATGTTGCCCACTACCATCATTACGGCCAGGGTTTCGCCAAATGCTTTGGCAAGTCCCAGTCCAAACGACGAGATAATGCCCGGGTAACTGCCACGTATTACCACATGTTTTACCGACTCCCAGTACGTAGCTCCCAGCGATAGCGAGGCTTCCTGTAAGCCACGTGGCACTGTATTGAATATTTCAATAAGCATGTTCAACATATACGGGATGCACATAATGGCCAGCACAATACCACCCGAAAGGATAGAATAGCCCGACGATTCGGTGTTGAAAAGTGGTGCAAGCACATTTGAGGTAAAGGGTACAATAATAAGTACGCCCCACACACCGTAAATAACCGATGGCAGTCCGGCCAGTATGTCAATAACCGGGTGCATCATGTCGATAAGCTTTTTGCTTGCAAACTGGGTGAGGTAAATGCCGGCCAGAAGGCACACGGGCGCTGCAAATACAAACGACAATAGGGTAACATACATCGAACTGGTTATGAAAGGCCAAAAACCAAACTTTCCGCTGTTGGGATGCCAGTTTGACGAGGTAATGAGCTCGCCCAGTGTGTGCTCACCCAGCAATGGTGCCGATTTAAAATACAGTGCGACCCCTATGATTACCGGTAAAAGTAAAATGCATATCAAGGCAGCAATCATCCACCCATTTGAAATTCGGTCGCTTATTTTTCGTTTGCTTAACATTTTTTAGTCAATAGTTCCCGATGTCGTTCGTGCCTCACTCATCGGGACTGGTCGCATAGCTCCCAGCATTAGTAAATAGTCAACAGTTATTGAGTCATTGCTTTTTTGAAACTTGCAAGCCCTGTGAGATATTCTCCTTACGTCGCATTTCACGGGCTAAACCTGTAATTTTCATTTTGAAAGCAATAGGAGGTGACCCGACTTCAAACGCGAAGCGTCAAACGGGCTTTGCCCTCGAACGCACAGCATCAAACATGACTCGTCCTAAACCTGAAACACACCCTCCAACATTCCATTCTTCCATTTTTCCAAGAATCCAGTCTTCCATAAACATTACAACTTCTCCAAATATCCATCAATCTTTGCCTTGCTAATAGGTACATACCCGGCTTCTTTGATGTATTGCTGTCCCGAGGTAAGGCACCATTTGATGAAATCGAGTGCGGCTTGTTTTTCGGGTTTTCCGTCCGAAACAAAATACAGTTCACGTGCCGGTGGCGAGGGGTAATTTCCACTGGCAATGGCTGCGAGTATCTCGTCGAAGGTGTTGTAGAAATCTTCGTCGGCATCAATATGTCCGTTTTCATTCAGGTCGATGGGTATCACTTCGATGCCGGGGCGTTTTTTGCTGCTTTCGATATCGTAAATAAAAATGGTGTTGTTGAAAGCCACGCCCAGTGGGTCTTTCCCTACAGCTTCGGCTAACCCGGGGTCGCCATATATGCCAATGCCCTGCAGGTCTTCCTGAGTGCCTCCCAGGTATTTTGCCCAGGTTCCGGCTGCGCCACAGGCATCGGAACGGGTATAAACAACTATTTCGTTTGCTTCTTCGTTTGCAAAAAACCGGTTCCAGTTTGTAATGTCTCCATCAATGTAAACAGCTTTCAGTTCGTCGCGGGTTAAGCCTCTTGTTTTTAGCGCGTTGAGATAAGGATTCTTAGCACTGATGGTTGGTAACACTGCATCGATGGTAAGGCCGGCCCACCATACGCCTTTGTTGATTTCGGCCGGGGCTATCTCGCGCGAAAACATGCCCAGGTCAACCGTGCCCGACAACGCATCGGCCATGCCTTTGCCGGCACCTCCACCCGATATGTTGAAACGTACATCGGGATTTTCTTTTTTGTATTCTTCTGCCCACATAACCACTAAAGGGTACAGTGCAAAAGCCCCGGAAATACTAATGGTTTGTTCTTTTTGTTTTTTCGAGGCACACGAATTAAACAGTGCCATAATCAGAATAAAAATGATGGTTTTAGATGTTTTCATACGATTGAATTGTTTGTTTTTTTATGGTATCGTATGGAACTCGCATGATGTGAATTATTTTCAACTTAGAGGTCAATTTTTTACATGCTCGTTTCATAGTCTCTTATTTTAGAAGTGTTGGTGTTATTGTAAGTTGAATGTAAACGAATTGCGAAAATTTGTTGTTGGGCACGCCCTGCAAGGTTCTGAGTGAGCCGGTGGGTACAAAAAAGCAATAGCCGCTTTCGAGGTTTCCCCATTCGTTAAATTGGTATTTTAATACTAAGTCGTTTTCGAAGCCAAGGTTTTTGTTTTGAGGCGTTAACGGATTGGTTTGTGCCAGTTGAAAATATTGTGCTTTATTGTTGATTTTAACCTTGTTGTTGATTTGATAATCGAGGAAGTAGAAGTAATGGGCAAGTCCGCCTTGCTGTGTTTGTGAGACAAACGAGCTAAAATAATCCATCGCCCCAAATTTGCTGTGGCGCGCCCCGTAATGCACATCAAATAGTTTATCGGTAGTTTGTGCACTGCCGGTTTTGCTGTTGCCCGACAAATAACTCAGGCCAATCCCAGGGCTCAGTTTTCCGGTTTTGTAGCAGGCTTCAAAATCAACGATGAAGGCACTAACGGCCTTGGCTTCGGTGTTTTTTCCGTATTGGTAGTAGGCGTTTCCCCATGCCGAAAAATTGCCTTTGGTGTATTGTGCATACACGCCGGTGGTGTGCCTGAAATTGAGCGTGTTGGTGGTGTCGGTATCGGTTGTGCCGGCTGCCAGTTGTAAAAACGAAAGCGTAAGATTGTTGTTAAAATTCCGGTTTAGCCATGCAAAATCGAGGGTTTTAATCCGGTTCGACGGGTAATAATTTTCCGCTTTTAAATCGGATAGGTTGTTCCATGTACCGGCCAGGTGCAGGTTCCATTCTTTCATTTTAAACTTGAGCAACAGCGCATCGTGGCTCAACCCGTTTTGGTTCCAGTTGCGGGCAGCTAACATGCGCTGACTGTCGTACTTAAAAGCTTGTCGCCCCACTTTGATGCTTAATTTTTCGCCGGTTTTAATTTCGGCATAGCCTTCAAACAGCCCAATCGAATTGTTTGTGGCTACTCCCGACGAGCTCCAGCTTGCATCTCCACCCCAAAGGCGCACGTCCTGCGGCGTAATATTCAAGGTTAGCAAGTCGCTTTTGTAGGCAAAGCTAATTCGGGTTCGTTGTGAAACGATTCCGGTTGGATTAGCCCCGTCGGCTGCCAGTTTTTTGTAGCCGTCGCGCAACTCAAAGCGGTTGCGCAGTTGAGCATCGATGCGTATTTGTGCCCATGAAAGGCTTTGCAGGCAAATTAAGCAGCAGAGTGCAAACAGAAATTTTATTTTACTCATAGGTTTTTTTTAAAAGAATGATTAAGTGATTAAGCTTGGTGCAAAGTTGGGGGTTTGAAAGCAGGGGTAAAACAGCGTAAAAACGTAAAATGTCTATACGTGTTAAATCGTAAGCACTAGGTATAAAAACGTAGTGTGGTTTTGGGGTGTGAAAGTGGTAGAGGGAACAGAAAAAGCCAGAATATAGTAATGGATTAGATCGAGATAGTATCCGAAAAATCGCAAAATGCTTTGTAATACACATTACACTTTTGCTTTACGGATTCAATTTTTAATTTTGTTTGTATGTTTTCTACACTTCGACCACGCCGTTTTTTATGGCGTAAATAACCAGGCCGGCTGTGTTTTTGGTACCCGATTTTGAAAGTATGTTTTCACGATGCTTGTCTACTGTTCGTTTGCTGATGTTGAGTAAATCGGCAATTTCCAGGTTTGATAATCCTTTGCAAATTTGGAAAAGTACTTCTGTTTCACGTTCGCTGAGGTCGGTGTTTTTTTGTACCTGATTTTTTCGGTTAATGCTGTTGAGCAGTTTACTTAGAATTTCCTGAGAAAAATAATTTTTGCCGGCCATCACACTTTTAATGGAAGTTTCCACATCGTCGATGCCTGAATTTTTCAGTAAGAAGCCTTTAGCACCTGCTTCAATCATGCGGGTGTAGTAATCTTCATCGCCGTACATCGACAAGGCAATAATACGCATTTGGGGATATTGTTTCAAGATGGTTCCGGTAGCTTCAATGCCATCAATTTCCGGCAGATCGATGTCCATAAATACCAGGTCGGGTTCCTGTGCTTCAACCAGATGATAAAATTCTTTTGCAGTTCCGGCTTGCCTTACATTTTTTATGTAATCAAGCTGGCTTAAGAGCAACTGCAATCCTTCACGAAATAGCTGATGGTCATCGACCAGAATTAATGATAATTGATCCATTTTATTAGAGATGAATGCTTATGACGACTCTTATTCCTTCGTTCGGACTACTGTAGAATTGATATTCACCATTGATCGATTGTATGCGAGAACGGATGTTGGTAAAGCCCTGACCTGAGCCATTGATCTGCTCATAGTCGGGACATCCGATGCCATCATCGATATAGTTGACCATTATTTGATGATCCTCCAGAAGCAGGTCAATGTATACATTGTTTGCTTCGGCGTGTTTCAGGGTGTTGGTTAGCAATTCACAAACAACTCGGTAAAGCAGCACTTCAATGTTGTAACTAAAACGCTTGTTTTCCAGGTTGCTTTTCAATTTTATTTTTGGTTTGTCAATGATTTTCAGATTACTAATAAACGAGTGAATTGCTTTGTCTAATCCAAAGTTATTGAGGATGTGAGGACTTAGCTTATTTGAAATTTCCTTTAGGGTAAGCACTGATTCGTCAATTAATTTCTCTGCGTTTTCAATGACCTGATCTTTGAATTCATAGGTTTTGCGTCTTGATGAAATAGCCATTTTTACGGCAGCAAGCAAGGGACCCAGTCCATCGTGCAGTTCCTTTGCAAAATGCTGACGTTCTTTTTCCTCTGTTTTGATAATGGCCGAAAGCACCCTGGCCTCATTTTCCTTTCTCAAGCCGTCAAGTTGTTGCTGAATGTTGAAGATTCGCCTTACAAAGGCCAGACTTAACAACATGAGTAATGAAACCATTACTCCGGTCCAGCTGCTTAACATTTGTGAAGTAAAGCGGTTTTCGATGTCATAAACCATGAAAATCTCAAATAATCTTCGGAATGCCATGAGTAAGAATCCGAATGAGATGAGCCACCAGGCTATGTTGGTGCGTGTGCGTCTTGTCAGCGAGAGTGCGATGATGGCTGCCCCAAATTGTAGCACAACAGAAAGGATCAATGCAATTTTAATGGCCATTGGCTATGGTATGAAAGGCGAAATTAAAAATTATTTTTCTATTTCAACGTTGTCCCGAAAACAAAAACTTCATTGATTTTGCTGTCCTTAAAAGGCGATAGCGTGGATGAGTCGATAATGTATAAACACTTTATGTTCTTGTTATTAAGTTGGTTGCTGACTAAATTCTTTACTTTTACTGATGTCTTACTTTTTTTGATGATGAAAACTAAAAGTAGACCTGACAGGCGGTTTTTTAAAAGGGCTGCCAGCTTATATCTTAGTGGACGCAAATGATTGCCATGATGTATTGCACAATAACAAAATGAGCTGTCTTTTCATTTAAGACAGCTCATTTTACTTACTACGGCAATTTTCTAATTTGCCTTGGTTGTGGTATTAAAGGTTACCCTGCCCTTTTCTTCCAATGAACCATTTTTGACATAGCAATAGGGTGCAAATTCGCCGGCTTCTGTTGGGTGCCATGTGTTTTTTGTGGTTCCCAAACCGGATAGTGTAATCGGATATTCCCAGTATCCTCCGCCGTCTGAAACCCACTCAACAAACATCGCCGGGGCAGGTAAGGTCCAGGAGTCTTTAACTTCCACTTCCACTTCTTTTGACGCTCCAACGATCGTTTGGGCAAAATCATTATCCGACTTTTTCTCCATTGATTCCGGAGTGTGCCAGATAGGAATATTTGGAAGGACGGGCAGGGTAGGTATATCCCAATGTTTATTAACCACCTTAAGGTCGATCCATGCTCCGCCACCGATTCCAATTCTGGAAGCCAGGTTCGCTCCCCATCCAATGTATGTTTCGGGAGCTTTAGTTCCTTCTACATCAAACCGTGCACCTGCACCAACACTAAAATCATACTCGGCTCCAATGGCCATGTTAATCTCCGGACCAGCCACTGCATAGATAGCAAAGCCCATTGTTGGTTTTATGGTATAAACCTGTTTTAAGGTAGCCATCGCTTCAATTGTTAAAGGGTGGAAGTGTTGGTCGCTAATGTGGCCTTTTTCGTAATTAAATACCGGTCCCCAGTCAAGATGATCTCCTTTCCAGTTGTCCCAATGATGTGCATGGGCCCCAATCTCAAAGCGGGGGATATTATATTTTACTGTATATCCCGAAGAAATTCTTGCTTTTCCGTCCAAGGTGATTTCTGTACCCAGATTAAGTGCAAATTCAACATCAATAACTACCGGAATTGTTGCTACCGGAAATGTAAATTGGATAACTACCGGCAGAAGCAGTTGTGATTCGTCGTTTACCAGCGGCACTTCACCTTCGGCAATCAACGCGGCATCAAACCAGGCTTCAATATCCATATCTGATGCGATCACTTTAAAACTGGCTGACTGAGATGTAAACCCAATACTCTTGCTGTACTCGGCGCTTAGCTTTGAATACCATGAAAAGCCAAAATCTTCAAGTACTAATTCAACGGGACCATGCAAAGGTATTGAGAACGGATCATCGAATTGGTGGCTGAACCCAACCTTGTTGTTTTCATTGAAAGATTGTTCCATACTTGCTGATTTGCTTGCAGGCAAATACATTTCTTTACTCACTGAAAACAGAAGTTCTTTTTTTCCTCCGATTTTCATGCTTATTTCACTGGGATGTATGCGCTTATCCTTATCGGTCAGGGCTGCACTTAGTTCTTCATCATTCATTGTGCTCAAACGCATTGATTGCATCTTTTTGTAACTGTAATCGGGACTAAAATCGAAATTTAAACGTGCATTATCAAAAATATGTGAAATTGACCCCGGGCTGGTTTTAAGCTCATATTCGCCTCCATTTTTTGTTACTTCAGTAATTTTTCTGAGAAGCACATCCTTCTCCATTTTAATAAGCAAAACCATGCCTGTGTCGAGATCAGTTTCGAGCTCATCGATTATCCCCGCTTCATCAAATTTTAAAACTTCTGTTGCGTCGTCATATGAAACCCCCTGCTGTCCCCCGAATGTTAATTCGCTGTTGTCCAGAATAAGCAAATCATTGTTTAATATTAAGCGTTCTCCATGATCATAAACAGGTGTTGGATCTTCTATAATGACTTCTTTCTCGCACGAAGAAAAGAATAGCAGAAAAAATAGAACTGTGAGAAAATTTACTGTATAATTTTTTATGTTTTTCATCGCGTATTATTTTTTATGATTGCAGGATTAAAACGGGTTCTCCATAATCTTAACCAGGAGTTGAGATAATTGCCCCATTTGTAGTGATTCGGCTGTTGCAGCAATGTCCGCCAGGTTATTCATTTCTCCTTTCTGTACAAAAAAGTAATACTTCTGTTCGTTTAGATCTTGAAAAAATACCTGTCCTTTTGAATCGGTTGGTAGAGACTGAACGGCATGCTCTCTGTTTGTCCAATCTTCTTTGGTGTTGTAAAGTGTCACTGTTGCGCCTTCAACAAAAACCATGTTATCGGTTACTACCGTAAATTCGAGTTGCGGTGCTGATAAAACATACTCGGTTTCATTACAGCCCTGCAAGATGAGAACCAGACCTGTAAGCAATACATAAATCCATTTTTTCATAAATATTGTCTTAGTGGTTTATTTTAAAATTTTTGTCGTTGATTAATGGTTTTTTTACTCGCTTTATCTGTAGCCTTGTGCAATACGAGTTTGGAAAATAAATATGTTTTTGCATTTTGTGTTAGAATTTGTAAACACAAATGTATTTAGAAATAGAAAATTTATATTTAACATATGATAAATAGTGGCTTAACAAATGGTAATTTTTTTTATTTTTAAAACTTAATAATTCTGATACCATGACGTCGCTCGACCAAGATGATTTTATAAGATACCAAACCCAATTATATGAGTTTATAAAAGTAACCAGTCCTGTTTCTGAAGCTACATGGGATCAGATGTGCAGTATTATGCGTTTTTATAAGGTTGAAAAAGGAACTAGGTTGCTTGATTATATGCGTGTAGAACGTGCTGTTCGATTTTTGGGAAAAGGAATTGTGAAATGCGAAGACCATTTTAATGGAAAATCATTTGTATATGACTTTAGAATAGCGCCCATTATCCTCAGTGAAACAGTCTCTTTTTTAAATAACAAACCTTCCCGAATTACTTTGGAAGCATTAACTGATTGCGAATTTATTGAGTTTCCTGCCGAGCATTTTATTCCTATGATTTTCTCAAATCTCGATTTGGCAAAATTTGCAACAATGGGTGTGGCTAACTACCTGGCAATGACGCACTATAAAGTTGCTTTGCTTCGTACTATGAGTGCAGAGAAACGATATAAACAGTTTTTGCGTGAGTACCCGGCAGTAGTAAAGTATTGTGAGTTAAAAGATATTTCTTCGTATTTGAATATTACACCACAAAGCCTTAGCCGAATCAGAAAGACAATCCGTTGGGCTGAGAATGAAAAAGAACTGGAAGCACTGAGTAACGAATTAGATGTGGTGTATAAAGTTTATTCTCCCTCATCTCCCGAAAAATAGGTTTCTTCTTTTCAAGCCCATAATTTAACCATCCGGTTAAAAATTTTCATCCAGGTATTTGATTTGCTATTTCTGTTTTCTAATTTTACCAAAAAGTTTAACCAAATAGTTAAAGTTAAAATGAAGGGCGTAAAACAGGAAACAGAAAAAAAAATCATCAGTGCTGCTCATGAGGTGTTTATTGAGAAAGGACTGGAGGGGGCACGTATGCAGGAAATTGCCGACCGTGCCGGGATCAACAAGGCCTTGCTGCATTATTATTTCCGATCGAAGGACAAGTTGTTCGACGCCGTATTTCAGGACATTATCAGTGTCATGATTCCTGAATTTGCCAAATCGTTTCAGTCCGACCTGTCAATCGAAAACATGATGAGGACCTTCATTGAGTTTTATAATACAATTTTCAAAGAGAATCCCTATTTACCACAGTTTTTCTTTCACGAAATATGGCAACACCCCGACAAACTGGCTGATTTGATTCGTTCACAGAACATCAGGCCCCGCGATATCATCGGGAAAATTGAGCAGCAATTGCCTGTTTCGGAACAGACCGAATTTTTTCCACAGCACATGATTGCCAATGTGATGGGCATGTGTTTGTTCCCACACATTGCACGACCGCTTTTTCAGCGGATGTTTTTTGATAATAACGAAGCGAAATATAGTCAGTTTTTGGATGAGCGTACTGCTTTCCTTATCGACCTGCTGTCGGGTATGGGGCATCATTCTGAAGGCATGCCACCTGATGATAATTTCTAAAATATCACCCTATGAAGATTCGTATACTTTTTATGCTAATGTTGTTTTCAAGCCCGCTTATGTGGGCACAACAGTCTTTTACTCTTGAACAATGCAGGCAAATGGCCATTGCCAATTATCCCCGTATGGAGCGTTTGGTCCTGTTGGAAAAGCTCAATCAAATTGAACAGGAAAATACGGGTTCAGCCTGGTTGCCCGATGTTAGTGTGCATGCACAGGCCACTTACCAGTCGGATGTGATAGAACTCGATCTGCCGGTTCCTGGTTTCAACTTCGAACCCTTATCAAACGATCAGTACAAAGCCTGGTTGGAGCTAAAGCAAATCATTTGGGATGGCGGGATCAACAAGGCACGTCGTATGGCGAATGATGTCAGCCTGAAAACCAGTCAGCAGCAGCTTGAAGTTGAGGCACATCAACTGAGCCTGATGGTGGAAAATCTTTTTTTTATGCTGGTATTAAGCGAACGCAGCGAGGCCATTTTACAGCAGCAATTCGAGGTCTTGCAGCAGCAACTTACAAAAGCCGAAACAGCGGTTAAGGCTGGCATGATCCGCGAAAAAGATCGTTTGCAATTGACCGTTGAACAACTGAATATGCAGCAAAAGATACAGGAGGCAAGGCATCAGCGCCAGGCCTTGCAAGAGGCAATGAGCATAACTACAGGTGCCCGGCTCACGGCTGCTCAGCTGCTTTTACCTGACGATATTGCACTTGACGAGGGATGGGAGCTGCGACCTGAGCTTTCATTGTTCTCAAAACAGCAACAACAACTTGGTGCAGCCAATGAGCTGCTTGTGCGCTCGCGCTATCCTAAATTATTCGGATTTGCACAGGCCGGATATGGAAAGCCGGGCCTGAATATGCTTAACAACAGCATGGATGCTTATTATGTGCTGGGAGTTGGCTTAAGCTGGAAAGTATTCGACTGGAACAATACGCGCCGAAGTATTGAAGCCAATGCAGTACAAGGCGAAATGATTGAGATCGAAAGAGCGCAGTTTATCCGGCAGGTGGAGCTGAGTTTAAGTGAAACAAAAGAAGACATCGAAAAACTGAAAAGTCTTATCGACTACGATGTTAAAGTATTAAAAATGAGAGCGGATATTCTCAGGGCAGCCACCCTGGAACTTGAAAACGGAACCATCACGGCCAGCGATTATCTGGGCGACCTGAATGCCGAAACCATTGCGAAAATCAATCGCGAAATTCATCAGATTCAGCTTTTGAAAGCAAAAACAAAATACAATTCACTTTTAGGCCTTTAATTATGAGAACAAATCAAAACAATGGATTAGTAGCCATCGCATTGGCACTGTTTTTCCTGTCGTTTACATCCTGCGACCGGCGTGCCGGGCTGGCCGATGCCTACGGTCATTTTGAAGCCGACGACCTTATTGTTTCGGCACAGGGGAACGGGCTGCTCGTTGCTTCGGTAATCAGGCAGGGAAAGGAGATAGCGTCTGACGAGCAACTCGGACAGATCGATACCATGGCCCTGTTTCTCCAGAAAGAACAAATCAAGAGTCGTCAACAGGCAGTATTTTCTCAAATTAAACAACTCAGGGCACAAATCGAAGTTCAGAAACAGCAATGGGAAAATGTGAATACCAATTACCAGCGCATTCTCAACATGATCGAAGGGGGTGCAGCAACACCGCAGCAACGCGACGATGCAGCCGGACAACTCAGAATGATTGAGAAACAAATACTGGCAGCCGAAGCTCAGATTGAGGCCGTAAGGGCCGAAGTCGGCGTGTTGAGCAAACAGAAAGATGTACTTGATGATCAAATTTCGAAATGTGCCATCATCAGCCCCGGAGAAGGCCTGGTGCTTGAAAGCTACATTGAAAAAGGTGAACTGGCAACAGTGGGTAAACCATTGTACAAGATGGCCCGCCTGGGAGAGCTCGATTTTCGTTGCTATTTGTCGGGACAACAACTTCATAAGGTAGAACTGGGACAGAAGGTTAAGGTGTATATCGATGGAAGCGATGGAGAAATGCTGGAATATCCCGGCATCATCTCGTGGATTTCGGAACAGTCGGAGTTTACCCCGAAAATTATTCAAACCAGGGAAGAACGAGTTAAACTGGTTTATGCTGCAAAAGTCAGGGTGAAGAACGATGGTCGTCTGAAGCTGGGTATGCCAGGAGAAATGAGGTTCACTGAACCTGGAAAAGAGCAAATAAAATAGCACTTTCAAGATGATTCGAGTAAAGCACTTATCGAAGAAATACGGCTCAAGGGAAGCATTATCCGATGTTTCACTGAAGGTGGAAAAAGGGGAGTTGTTTGGTCTGATTGGTCCCGATGGGGCCGGAAAGACAACACTCATGCGCATGTTGGTTTCTTTGCTTATACCCGATGGCGGAATTGCAACAATTGCCGGAAACGATGTGGTAAGGGATTATCGTGAAATAAGAAAGATGCTTGGCTACATGCCCGGTCGTTTTTCATTGTATCACGACCTGACAGTGGAAGAAAATCTGCAGTTTTTTGCATCGGTTCATCGCGTGAATATTCGGGATAACTTTCACCTTATTGAGGAAATTTACAAGCAGTTGCTTCCTTTTAAGAACCGAAGGGCCGGAAAACTGTCAGGTGGAATGAAACAAAAACTGGCCTTGTCGTGTGCCCTGATTCATCAGCCCGACCTTTTGGTGCTTGACGAGCCCACCACCGGAGTTGATGCTGTTTCGCGAAATGAATTCTGGAACATGCTGGCCAGGTTGAAATCCGAAGGAATTACCATTTTTGTTTCGACCCCGTACATGGACGAAGCTTCACGTTGTGAGCGGGTGGCCCTGATTGGTCAGGGCCGGATTATGTCGGTCGATTCGCCGCAAAATATTGTGAAACAGTTTGGAAAAGTACTTTGGAAGGTGAGCGCCGCTGATACCTATCGCTTATTGTGCGATTTGAAGAGCTGGCCGCAAACTGTTTCGGTATATCCTTTTGGCAGATACCTTCATTTAACGGTCAGTGAGCGAACCCAAAAAGCAGATATTCTGCAATTTATGGAAGAACGCAAGCATCGTCCTGAAATTTTTGAGGATTTCTCGAATATCGAAGACGTGTTTATGGATTTGATGGCAAAGCAATGAGCTAACTGAAAAAATGATGAAGCAGCAGGATAAAATAATTGAGGTAAAGGAATTGGTTAAGAAATTTGGACATTTTATAGCCAACGATCACCTCACCTTCGATGTTTACCGGGGAGAGATTTTTGGTTTTCTGGGAGCAAACGGAGCAGGCAAAACCACGGCCATGCGTATTTTGTGTGGTTTGTCGAAGCCCACTTCGGGTAAACTATGGGTCAATGGTTTCGATGTTTATACCGAAAGCGAGAAAATAAAAAAGACCATTGGCTACATGAGTCAGAAATTTTCGCTCTACGAGGATTTAACGGTGAATGAAAACATCCGTTTTTATGGCGGAATTTACGGAATTCCTTACAGAGAGCGCAAGGTAAGGCAGCAGGAACTGCTGGAGCACCTGGATATGCCCGGAATAAAAAATCAGCTGGTAAAAGATTTGCCCCTTGGCTGGAAGCAAAAGCTCGCCTTTATGGTGGCCATCTTGCATCGTCCCGGAATTGTATTTCTTGATGAGCCCACCGGAGGAGTGGATCCGCTTACCCGGCGTCAGTTTTGGGAAATGATTTACGAAGCCGCCGCGGGTGGAACCACCATTTTTGTTACCACGCACTACATGGATGAGGCCGAATACTGCGACCGGGTTTCCATCATGGTCGATGGCCGCATCGAAGCACTCGATTCGCCCGGTCAGCTGATCGGGCACTATGGCGTTTCCAGTATGGAAGAGGTATTTCTGCAATTGGCGCGCAGGAAAAATGCTGGTTAATCAGTGAGCTGTGTGATGAAAAGATCCGGTTTGACCGGAAATTGTATGAACAAACGAAGTATTCGAATATGATCAGTTTTATCGGTTTCATCAAAAAAGAGTTTTTTCATATCTGGCGCGATCCGCGTACCCTTTTGGTTATTTTGGGTATACCGATTTCACAAATGCTGCTTTTTGGTTTTGTAATTCGAACCGAAATTCAGGATGTTAAGATTGCGGTTTACGATCGCTCAAACGATTATCTGAGTTCCAGAATTATCGGGCGCTTGGAAGCATCATCCTACTTTTCCATTGTTGATCAGTTGGACAACGACGATGGGGTAGAAGCCATTTTCAGGCGCGGAAAAATCAAAGAAGTAGTGGTTTTCGAACCCGGCTTTGCACAAAAAGCAGAACGTGAAGGAAGTGCCGGAATACAACTGCTTGTCGATGCCAGCGATCCCAATATGGCACGACTTATTACCACCTACACAAGCCAGGTAATTCGTTCGGTAGAGGAAGAGGAATTTGGAAAAATGCAGCTGCCCATGCAAATTGAGCTCGAAAGCCGAATGTTTTACAACGAAGAGGTACGAAGCGTTTACATGTTTGTACCCGGACTAATGGCAATGATCATGATGCTGGTTTCGGCCATCATGTCGTCGGTGTCGATTACCCGTGAGAAAGAACTGGGTACCATGGAAGTATTGCTGGTTTCACCGCTGCGCCCGGTTCAGATCATACTGGGCAAGGTAACGCCATACCTGCTTGTGGCCTTTATCGATGCGGTGCTGATTGTACTGATGGCCACGCTGGTATTTCAGATGCCGGTGGCAGGAAGCCTGAGTTTGCTGATGCTGGTTTGTTTTCTGTTCATTTTTCTTTCGCTGAGTCTTGGCATTCTGATTTCAACCATCGCCCCCACGCAGCTGATTGCCATGTTTATTTCGATGATCGGGCTGATGCTGCCAACTTTGCTGCTTTCGGGATTTATTTTTCCAATCGAAAACATGCCCCTGGTTTTGCAGTGGTTCAGTGCCCTGATGCCGGCCCGTTGGTTCAACGACATTGTAAAAGACATTATGCTCAAGGGAAGTACCTGGATGGGAATTATGAAAGAAGTGTCCATTTTGCTTGTAATGAGTGTGCTGATTGTTGTAGCGAGTGTGAAAAAATTCAAAGTGAGGCTGTCATGAAACCGGTTTATCAGGGAGATGATCTGCCCTTAAAATTATAAAATGTAGTACCATGCGAACCTTGTTCTACCTTTTGCAAAAGGAACTGATACAAATCCTGAGAGATCGCCGGATGTTGGGCATTATTCTGGTAGTGCCGGTTTTGCAAATGCTGATTTTGGTGTATGCTGCCAATTTTGAGTTGAAAGATGCAAAGCTGATCATGGTCGATCACGACCGGAGTGAAAGCTCACGCGCACTTTATAATCAGTTTTCCGGTTCACCTTTTTTTAAGGTACAGGGCATTGTCAGCGATAGTGAAACAGCAACAGATTGGTTGGCAGCCGGTCGTGCCGATTTGATTATAACCGTACCGGCCAATTTTGAACGTAAACTCACTCGTGAGCAGCATGCGCAATTACAGTTGATTGTGAATGCCATCAACGGTTCGGCTGCTGAAATTGCTGTTGGGTATGCACAAAATGTGGTCCTTGGTTTTAATAAAAACATTGTAGCCGAAACCCTGGGTGTTCCGCTCGAAGCAAATGGTTCACGTATACAAAGCAACGCTGGTTTTTGGTACAACAAGGCGCTCGACTACAAGCATTACATGGCACCCGGAATTCTGGTGATCCTGGTTACCATCATCGGCATGTTTCTTTCAGGAATGAACCTTGTAAAAGAGAAGGAGCTGGGTACCACCGAGCAGCTGAATGTTACGCCCATTAAAAAATACCAACTGATTGCGGGGAAGCTGATTCCGTTTTGGTTCATTGGTCTGCTCGATCTGGCTTTTGGCCTGATAATAGCCAGGGTGGCTTTTGATTTGCCAATCGAGGGAAACCTGTTGGTTCTGTTCTTGTTTGCAGCAGTGTATCTCGTTGGTATTTTGGCTGCAGGTTTGTTTATTTCAACCATGGCCGACTCTCAGCAGCAGGTACTCTTTATTGCCTATTTCATCATGATGATTTTTGTATTGATGGGTGGAATTTTTACTCCGGTTGAGAGCATGCCCCGATGGGCGCAGATTGTCGATTGGTTTAATCCGGTTTGTTATTTCATCGATGTTAACCGGATGGTTTTACTGAAAGGCTCTTCCCTGGCCGATATTTTGCCACATCTTGTTTTTGCGCTTCTTTTTGGTGTGACGATGCTTGTGCTTGCCATTGCAAAATATCAGAAAAGAGCCTGAAATTCTAACAAAAAATGCCTGAATTCGTTCCTATAGTGCTGCTGTTTTCAGTTGGCTTGTTGAATCAATTAAAAGTTTAAACCATGAAGTGGATTTTTTTCGTTGCCATTCTGTTCTTTTCATCCACCTTAAAAGCAGGTGATATTTCGGTTTTACTGATTACCGGAGGGAAAAGTTTTGAAGAAGCAGCCTTTTTCAATCTATTCGACGAAATGGATGGACTGACATGGAAACATGTGACCCAGCCCGATGCCAATCAAATGATTTTGCGCAGGCAGCTGAACGACTACGATGTGCTGGTTTTTTACGATATGTATCAGGAAATAAACGAGGATGAAAAGGCAGCCTGGCTCAAAATGACAGAAGATGGAAAAGCACTTCTCTTTCTGCACCATTCCTTGCTGTCGTATCAGCAGTGGGACGAATACCGCACAATTGTGGGTGGAAAGTATTATGATGAAAAGCGATACAAGGGTACACCGCCTTCGGGCTATTCAACCTACCGTCACGAAACAAAGTTCCTGGTGCAAAGTGCGCATGACGACCATCCGGTAACAAGGGGCCTGAAATCCTTTGAACTCTTCGATGAAGTATATGGTAATTTTGAAGTGCTCCCTCAGGTAGTTCCACTGCTTTTGACCAATCATGAAGCCAGCGGAAAGGTCATTGCCTGGGTGCATCGTTACCAGAATTCACCGGTTATCTATCTTCAACCTGGACACGACGGACATGCATTCAGCAACGAGGATTATCGTTTGCTGCTTGGTCGGATGATTGGCTGGCTGGCAGGTACAAGTTATTAACTGTAAGCAATGGCTGCCAATTCTTTTTACTAAAATTCTTTGTTTTAATCCTGTTGCTCTATCTTTGCAAGGTTTTCTTTGGGATTTCAAATAATAAACTTCAAAAAATACTGAAAAATGATCAATCATGTTGTTTTATTTAAGCTGAAAGAATTTGCCAATTCGCAGGAGAAGGAGCAAGCGCTTGAGTCATTTAAATCGAAATTGCTGGCACTGAAGAAAGCGATTCCGGAGTTGAAGCACATCGAAGTTGGCAGGCACCATGAACTGGAAGCACCTTCGTACGATTTGTGCCTGATCAGTCATTTCGATTCTCTGGCCGATCTGGATGTTTACCGGGTTCATCCTGAGCACATGAAAGTGGTTGATTTTGTGAAGGAGATTACCGTTGAACGTGCTGCAGTTGATTTCGAATTTTAAGTATTCAACATGAATTTATATCCGTTAAAGTTTGAGCCAATTCTCAAGGAACGCATCTGGGGAGGAACACGGCTGGCAACGCAACTGGGAAAAGATTTTCAGGGCAGAAAAAATATTGGTGAAAGCTGGGAGTTGTCGGCTGTTGAGGGGGACATTTCGCTGCTAAGTAACGGTCCGTTGGCAGGTAACAGCCTGCAGGAATTACTGGAGATCTACATGGATGAACTGGTAGGTGAGAAAAACTACAGGAAGTATGGGAATGAGTTTCCTCTTTTGATTAAGTTCATCGATGCCAATGCCGATTTATCGATTCAGGTACACCCCGACGATCGTAAAGCCAGGGAGCGTCATCATGCTTTCGGAAAAACCGAAATGTGGTATGCGCTCGATGCTGCCGATGACAGCCAAATAATTACCGGTTTTGAACGCGACACCAACCGGGATGAATTCATCGCGAAACTCGAAGATGGAAGTCTCACCGAACTATTTCACTACGAAAAGGTAAGTAAGGAAGCAGTTTATTTTGTTCCGGCACGCCGTGTACACGCTATTTGTTCGGGCAATTTGGTTGCTGAAATTCAGCAAACATCGGATATCACTTATCGCATCTATGATTACGATCGAAAAGATGAAAATGGTAAGGGACGCGACTTGCACCTCGACATGGCTTTGGATGTGATGGATTACACGAAGGTGAAAAATCCACTTGTTGAATATGAAGCAAAACAGAACGAGCCTGTTCAACTGGTTTCATGCGAGTATTTCACCACCAACCGGCTGGAACTTACACGTCAGGCCGAACGTGACTATTATGCAATTGATAGCTTTGTGATCGTGATTTGCACTGCGGGTGCAATGAACCTCGTTAGTCGCGATGGTGAAAAAACGCATGTGAAGGCCGGTGAAACGATACTCCTGCCTGCAAGTCTTGGCAGTATCGTTTATGAGCCACTGAACGATAAAGTAGTTTTTCTTGAAGTTTACACCCAATAACAATTCTTATGATTATTCATGATGCCCGTTTTGTGATTAGTAATACCGATATCGATAAGTGTCCTAATTCGACAAAACCCGAGTATGCATTTATTGGCCGTTCAAATGTCGGAAAGTCATCATTAATCAATATGTTAACCGGCCAGAAGAAGCTGGCAATGACTTCGGGGAAACCAGGAAAAACCCGCCTTATCAATCATTTTATCATCAATGGACAATGGTACCTGGTTGATTTACCCGGATACGGCTATGCTAAATCGTCGAAAAGTGACCGGAAAAAATGGCAGCAGTTCATTCGCAAGTACCTGCTTCACCGAAAAAATCTCTATGGAATTTTTGTTTTGATAGATGCCCGGCTTGAACCCCAGAACAACGATCTTGAATTCATGCAGTGGCTGGGTGAGAACCAGATTCCTTTTGTGATTGTATTTACGAAGGTTGATAAACTGAATAAAACCGACCAGGATCAGTTTGAACAGCGCTATGCCGATAAATTACTTGAAACCTGGGCCGAAACGCCCATCATGTTTCAAAGCTCAGCTGAAACCGGTCTGGGACGTGAAGAAATACTCGATTTTATTGAAAAGGTAAACAATGCTGATCAATAACATGAAAAAAGGCGGCCCCTTTTTAGGAGAAAGTTGTAAATTGAAACAAGCTAAATTAACAGGCCCTGTTGAATGAGAGGGTTTATTTTATATTTTTGAGCCATCAAATCAAAACAAAATTCTTAAAGCATGCCACGTAAAGCCCCGCTTAAGGTTTTCACAGGAACCTCAACTTCCTATCTCACAGAACAAATATGCAAACATCTGAACATCGAAATGGGTAAATCATCGTGCCCGCGTTTCAGCGACGGTGAGTTTGAACCCTGTTTTGAAGAAACCATTCGAGGTTCCTATGTTTTCATTGTTCAGTCAACATTTCCCTCGGCCGATAATTTGTGGGAACTGCTTTTAATGATTGATGCAGCTAAAAGGGCTTCAGCCTACAAAGTAATTGCTGTTATTCCTTATCTGGGTTATGCCCGTCAGGACCGAAAGGATAAACCCCGCGTATCGATTGGTGCCAAAGTGGCTGCCGATGTTTTGTCTACCGCAGGCATCGACCGCCTGATTGCCGTTGACCTGCACGCCGACCAGATTCAGGGTTTCTTCAATGTTCCGGTTGACCATCTGTATGCATCTTCGTTATTTGTTCCTTACATTAAAGAAATGAACTTACCCAACGTGGTAATTGCTTCACCCGATGTGGGCGGAACCAAGCGTGCCAACACTTACGCCAAGCTGCTCGAAACCGACCTGGTGATCTGTCATAAAACCCGAAGTAAGGCCAATGTTGTTGGAAACATGACCGTAATTGGCGATGTAAAAGGCAAGGATGTCATTCTTGTTGATGATATTATCGATACCGCAGGAACCATTACAAAGGCAGCTGGTTTGCTTATGGATAAAGGAGCCAACAGTGTTAGGGCCTTTGCAACCCATCCGGTACTTTCGGGCCCGGCATACGAGAACATTGAAAATTCAGCACTCGAAGAAGTTTATTTTACCAATACCATTCCTTTAAGGAAGGAATCTGATAAAATAAAAATCATATCATTGGCACCCTTGTTAGCCGATGTGATCGATAAGGTGTATTACTATAAGTCGATCAGTACTTTCTACATTCAGTAAAACGGAAGAAGATTAAATGATAACGAACCATGTATGAGAGACAATCCTTTCTTTCAACATGGTTTTTTCTTTTACTGAAATCTTGTAGTTTAACAGATTGTTGTATATTTGCACCGCTTTAAATAAATAGTTATACATGTGTATGCGGTTTGTCCTGCATAACAGGCAGGAAGGGCTGAGTACCACAATTTTAAACATTATGAAGACATACGAATTAGTAGGTAAGGTTCGCGAAAACCTTGGAAAAAAAGAGTCGAAGAGACTAAGAAATGAAGGACAGGTACCTTGTGTACTTTACGGTCTGGAAGAGAATGTACATTTTTCATGTGATTTCAGTGCCTTGCGCAAACTGATTTACACTCCCAGTGTATATCTGGTAAATCTTGATGTTGATGGAACAAAACATCAGGCCATCATGCAGGACGTACAATACCATCCTGTAAGCGATGAACCACTTCACATCGATTTTCTGAAAGTTTCGGAAGACAAAAAGGTGAAAGTAAATATTCCGGTTACCACCAAAGGATTTGCAAAAGGTATTCGTGCCGGTGGTAAACTGCAGCTTGAAATGCGTCGTCTGACTGTATATGCCCTGCCACAGGACTTACCCGATACCATCACCATTGATGTAACAAAACTGGGTCTGGGACAAAGCTACCGTGTTAGCGATATTGAAACCGAAACCTTGAAGTTCCTGAACGCCAAATCGGTACCTGTTGTGCGCGTTATGGTAACCCGTGCATCACGTTCAGCCGGATCGTTGGGTGAAGAGGAAGAAGAAGAAGCAGAAGCAGAAGCTGGAGAAGAAGCTGCTGAATAAGTAATTTCGACTCAAAATGGCTGGAGCACATTCCAGACATCAGATCCTATTAACTGAATGATTATGAAATATTTAATTGTAGGTTTAGGAAACATAGGAGAAGAATACAAAAATACCCGCCATAATATTGGCTTTAAAATATTGGACGCTCTTGCAAGGGCGTCCAATATTGTTTTTGATATCAACCGGCGCTATGGTGCCATGGTCGAATACAAGTTCAAGGGACGAACTTTTGTACTCCTTAAACCTTCAACCTATATGAATTTGAGTGGAAATGCGGTTCGTTACTGGATGCAGAAAGAAAAAATTCCGCTCGAAAATGTGCTCATCATTGTCGATGATATTGCTCTTCCCTTTGGTGCCATACGCATGCGGGGTAAGGGCGGTGATGCGGGCCACAACGGATTGAAGCACATTACCCAGATATTGGGAACCAGCAACTATGCCCGTGTTCGTTTTGGTATTGGAAATGAATTCAACAAGGGGCAGCAAATCGACTATGTGTTGGGCGAATGGAGCCCCGAAGAAGAAGCCTTGCTCCCCGAGCGGATGGACAAGGTGATTGAAATTATCCACTCGTTCGGTACCATTGGCCTCGACCGAACCATGAACTTCTTTAATAACAAATAGATGAGCACTATGGTACGCATTGATAAGTGGCTTTGGGCTGTAAGGGTTTTTAAAACACGCAGCATGGCTGCCGAAGCTTGTCGTAAGGGGAAGGTAAGTATCAATGGAATCAACACAAAACCATCGCGTGAGCTTCATGCAGGAGAGGTGATTCATGTGCAAAAAAGCCCGGTTACCTATCATTATAAGGTGCTCGTACTTACTGAAAAACGGATGGGGGCCAAACTGGTTCCCGATTTTATGGAGGATGTCACTCCTGCTTCAAATCTTGAAATCCTCGAAATGCAGAAATACATGCAGGGAACGCAGCGCAGCAAGGGAACCGGCAGGCCGACGAAGAAGGAACGACGCGATCTGGAACGTTTTACAGGTGATGACGAATAAACTTTTTTCGTTTTACGACGCAACCTTTTAGCTTTATTGTTAATCTGTTAGGCGAAAGTTTTGTAATTTTGATTCAACCCGCTAAACCAGAAGCAATGAAAACACTTCTACTTTTCCTGTCAGGCCTTGCTATCGGCTTATCGCTTCAGGCCCAAATCGACTTTGATGCTTATCAGCAGTTTAAATCGCAACATGCCGTCATCGGTTCCGATGAATTGCAGCTTGTGTATGCTCGCCCGGCTGAATATTATTATAAGGGATATGGCGGTACTCCGGCCTTGTCGCAGGTGGCATGGCTCGATTCAGTCCGCGAACGCCTGGCATTAAGCAGCGATGAATTACAACTGCTTAGCGATCACCACTTTTTTGTGAGCGAACGGATGAGCTATCCCAATTTTGGATCTGCTTTTCACACCATCTATGCCAACGACCTGCCGGTATTTATCTCGACCGATGCCATTTTACATGCCTTACACAGCTCTTACAGCTACCTGTTGAAAAGTACCGAGCGCTTTTTGATGCGCGATAATCTGGAAAAATTTCTGGCCGATTTGTATTCCGAATTTCCGACAATGGCGACTGTTTATGCAGGAAAGGGAATCGATGAAAGCCTGGCCGATGCCGATCTGTATCTCACCATTGCGTATTCCTTAATAAGCGGTGAAGATAAGCCGGTCAGGCTGGCAACCAATGAGCAGTTTCAAGAGGTAATGGCAGCCATCGCTTCTGAAAATTTTAGCGAATTATCGCTTTTCTGTAAAACGGAAAGAAAGCGGCGCATTGACTTTTCTCAGTTCAAAGTCAGAGGGCATTATGTCGATACGCCCTCAGACCAGGCCATGGGCTATCCTTCGCTTGAGAATTATTTCAGGACGATGATGTGGCTGGGGCGGATTGAGTTTTTTATGACTCCGTCGGTAAATAATCCATGGGAATTGAACTGGGAAGCGGATGAAATCAAAAGGATGAACATTACGGCGCTTTTGCTTAATGAGCTGATGCAAGGCACCGTTGAGCTGTCCCGTTTCAAGCAGAATGAAACCATCGTTAACTATCTGGTAGGGGAGAGCGACAATGTTACCCCCGGCGATTTGCAGCAGCTGCTTAACGAACAGGGAATTACGAAAGCCACCGATCTGCTCGATGCAAAAGTGTATGCCAACTGGCAGCAAAGCATCAGCATGCATCCTGAGCTGGAGCAAAAGATCATGGGCGGAATGCTCTTTTCGAACCCCGATGCAGGTGAACCCGATAAATTGCCTTTAAGTTTCAGGCTCAGCGGTCAGCGTTTTATTATCGATTCGTATGTGCTGGCCAACATGGTATACGACCGAATTATTTACGAGGGCAAAAAGGTATTCAGGGGCCTGCCCGATCCTTTGGAAGCTGCGTTTGCCCTAGGCAACAGCGATGCTGCATATTTGCTGGCCGATCAGATCGATGCGTTTCATTACGGGCCCAATCTGGCCAACATGCGCTACCTGATCGATCACCAGTCTGACAGTTTCTGGACCACCAGCTATTACAACAGCTGGTTGGGAGCTATCAGGCAACTGAACCCGCTTGACGACGACAGCCATTTGCCATTTTTTATGCGTACTTCGGCATGGCATCACCAAAAACTGAATACCCAGCTGGCATCATGGAGCCAGTTGAGGCACGATAATTTGTTGTATGCCAAACCTTCGTATACCGGCATGATCGGCTGTTCGTATCCCTGCAGTTATGTGGAGCCCTATCCTGAATTTTATGCAGCCCTGGCTGTTTTTACCCGCGAAGCTGGTGAGTTTTTCTCACAGATCGAAAGCGATTATTGGGAGTTCAATCAAATAAAAAGTTATTTCACGGTTTTTGCCGGAATTATGGATCAGCTGGAAGTGCTGGCCCGGAAAGAGCTGGAAGGACAGCCTTTTTCCAGTGCAGAAAAAAGCTGGCTGCAATCGATGTTGTTTGAAGGCGGGGGCAGTGGTGCGCCACCCTATTCAGGCTGGTACAACCAGCTTTTTGCCAATACCGACGATATCAACAAGCATGATTATCCTGTTGTTGATGTACATACGCAGCCAACCGATGAAATAGGAAATGTTGTGGGCAAAGTTTTACATACCGGAACAGGAAAAATTAATCTGGGGGTTTTTCTTATTAAAAACAGCGAAAGCGGAAACTATACTGCTTATACCGGTCCCTTTATGTCGTATCACGAAAATGTGACTGCTAACTTTAAACGACTTACCGATCAGGACTGGGCTTCGATGATTCAAAGCAATGCTGTTGAACGCCCTGAATGGACCAGCATTTACCTTACGGATGTTACGGGTACCATTTCTACCACTGCGCCGGCACTGCCTTTCCGCTTTCTCGAGGGAACAGGTGTTGACGACGAAGTGCTGAATCAGCTTCAGGTATATCCGAATCCGGTGATCAATCATTTGACCATACGGCACAATGAGCCAAGCAACGAAGTTGGCAGCTATCGACTGATGGGGCTGTCGGGCTCACTTTTGCTTCAGGGAAATTTCAGGCAGGAAACCGTGATTGATTTTTCTTCATTGAAAAAGGGCTTATATTTGCTCCATATTTCAACGAAGCAAAAACAATTTGCATACAAAATAGTAAAGGAATAAATGATTGTAGCCCGCGAGAAACGAAAGCAGAATATTTCAGAATACATCTTATACATGTGGCAAATTGAAGACATGATTCGTGCGCTTCAATTCGACATGAACCAGATCGAAAAAGTTTTGATCAGCCAGTACAAGGCAGATGATATACAGCATAAGGAAATTGTTGACTGGTACAGCAATCTGGTGCTGATGATGCAAAAGGAGCAAAAGCAGCAAAGCGGCCATATGCAGTTTCTGGTGAATCTGGTCAACGATCTTGATCATTTTCACAAGGCCCTGCTAAGTCAGCAGGTCGATGCTGAGTATATCCGTCTTTACCAGGACATCGCACCCGACATTGAGCTGGTGCGCCAGAAGTCAGGGAAAAAGGACAATGACATTGAAGTGGTGCTGAATACGCTTTATCTGATACTGATGCTGAAAATGAAACAACAGGATGTATCGGAAGGAACGCAAAAAGCAGTCTGGAAACTGGGGAATTTCATGGGACATCTGTCGCGGCTTTATCGAAATTTTGAGTCGGGTGACCTTGAACTGATTTACTAAAGAAAGCGGTGTTTCAGGTGAGGCTGTGGAAGCATGCATTCATCTCTTTTTCCAAACCATCTGTAACGTTTACGCGCAATGAAGCGGTAAAGCGGATCCCTGATCCAGGCAGGTATTACAATGAATAGATAGAAGAAATTATATCCTTTCAGATAGCGTGCTATACGAAGTGCAGCAGTTGATTCCTGGTACAGCTTCCCCTTTTCAATCAGTAAAACAGAATCGCTTATTTTACTGCTTTCAAATGCAGCCAGTCGTTTACCTGCTTCTTTCTGCTGAAGAGATGCAAATTGCAAAACGTGTTCTTTTTCATGTTTCAGTATAAATTGAACCGAAGCATTGCAAAGATTGCACACCCCGTCGAAGAGGATCAGGGGCGAAGGGTATTTAGTGGTTTCGTTCATAATCAAGCAGGATTCCTTCGGCCAACCAATTGGCAAGTGCCTGGCGGTTGTCTTCGATGATGAAACGCTGCAGGTCGCGTTGATGATTTATATTTCCCAGTTCAATAAAGGTGGCAACCGGCCACGAGTATTTCAGCATGTACAGGTTGCGTGCCGAAACAGTGCCGTTGTAACCCCGGCCGGGCTGGTGGGTATTGTATTTCTTATCAAAAGTATCCCGCATGCTGACTGCCAGTTTTTTACCATCGTTGCTGCGTTTGTCGTGATAAAAGAAAACATCGATTTTTTCGCCCTGGCTTCGCGAATCTACATGGATGACAACCAGCCGTTGATATCGTCCGCGGTATTGGTTGTAGAGTTTATTCACGGCGTCTTTTCGTTGCCGCAGCCTGGCATTCTGGTTGATGGGAATGACCAGATTGGGATAACAACGCTCATCCTTGTCGTGCTGCAAATACCAGCCATTCCGGATGCCGTCGTCGGGATCGCGGGTAATCATATACACCGTGGCCCCCATCGATAGGAGCTGACGGGCCAGCCTGAGGGTAATGTCGTAGGCATACTCATCTTCACACAGGGTTTTGCCATTGTATTTTGCCACTGCTCCCGGGTCGGGACCTCCATGACCTGCTACCAGGTAATACACGGCATTGCCCAGCAGGTTGTTTTCAATAATCACATCCTGCGATGCTTCTCCAAATATCGGAAAACGGCGAGTAGGCAGTTTGCTTGCCAGGGGTTTGGTTTCCAGGATTTCTTCTGCCACAATACCTGATTGTTCGGTATTCGGTAATTTATAACGAAAGCCAATTTTAAGTTCGTGGCTGTTGCCAAGTTTTTCTTTATTCAATTCAATGAACTCATCAACATACGAAAGAGGGATATCATGTTTCCTCAAGATACTGTATATTCCGTCTCCGCTTTTGGCAACGAACTCACGATGCTCCTGAGCCATGCTGCTAAAACTTAAAAAAAGCAACAATAAAACCGGAATAAGGGTAGTCGGTATAATTTTTGTAAGGAGTCTTTGCTTGTGAGCGCATCCAATGCTGGTGATGTACATTTTTAAATATTTTTATAAAAGCTAAATTAAGCTACAAAGAATGGATGCCTTTTTGTGAAGACAAACATTGCTTTTTCATTTGAACCGTTTGGTATTTATTTAGTTTAATTTAAATTGAAGCAAATTAAAAAAAAATCCATTCATTTACAGAAATATTAAATTGCAAGTAATGAACATACGAATGTTAATTGCTGGTATTTCTCTGGCCGTTTTGTCTTCCTGCTCAACGGTGAATGAAAGTACCAGCTACGATTATAAGAATCTGTCGATCAATGTAATTGCCGATTCGATCAGTGATCCCGAGTTTGAACGCATACTGCAACCTTACAAGCTCGAAGTGGAGTCAAAAATGTCGGAAGTAATTGCCTACAGTGATCAGGGGCTGGTAAGTTACCGGCCCGAGAGCCCCTTAAGTAACTTTTTAAGCGATTTAATTCTTGATTTCGCAGTTGACTATTGCGACAGCAATCAGTTGGCTTTTACTACGCATTTTTCACTTTTCAATCATGGAGGAATCAGGGCTTCTTTGCCATCGGGAGCCATAACAATTCGAAGTGGCTATGAGATCATGCCCTTCGAAAATGAACTGGTTTTGCTTGAACTAAGTGGTGAACAGGTAATGAACCTGGCCAGTTACATTGCAACGCGGGAAGGTGAAGGAGTTGCAGGGATTACTTTCGGAATGCTCAAGGACAAGGCAGTGGATATCAAAGTACAGGGAGTACGGGTCGATCCGGCTAAAAGCTACTGGATGGTAACCAGTGATTACATTGCCAACGGTGGCGATGGCATGAAGGTGCTTACCTGGGCCAATAAAAGAATTGATACCGGATACAAAATGAGAGAAGTAATTATTGATTACATGCGGGCCATGAATGACCGGGGAGAGAAAATAAGTGGAAGTACAGATGGGAGGATTTACTATGTTGAATAGAAGAGCATTTATTAGAACCAGTGCTTTGGCCGGAGCCGGACTTATGGCCATGCCTGCTGCAGCAATTAACGGAATGACCCGCCTGGTAATTCTTCACACCAACGACATGCATTGCCATTTTGAACCTTTTCCCGAAAATGATCCAAAATACGGTGGCAGGGGAGGAATGAACCGAATTTCGGCTTATGTAAAACAATTGCGTCAGAAGGAAACTGACTTGCTTCTCTTCGATTGTGGCGACTTCTCGCAGGGCACGCCTTATTATAATTTTTTCAAAGGCGAAGTGGTGCTCAAGCTAATGAGTGAAATGGGGTATGATGCGGGTACCATTGGAAATCATGATTTCGACAGTGGCCTTGATACCCTGGCGGGTGTGATGCCCAATGCTGGTTTTCCGCTTATTTCATCCAACTATGATTTTTCTTTAACTCCTTTGAAAGGCCTGGTTAAAAAAAATCACATTATCGAGCGCAAGGGGATCAAAATCGGAATTTATGGTTTGGGTATTGAATTGCAGGGCCTGGTTGGAGAGAACCTGTCGGGACAAACGGTTTACAACGATCCGGTTGAGGTGGCCCTTGAACAGGAAGACTATCTTCGCAATGAGGAAAAATGTGATTTGGTTGTTTGTCTTTCTCATCTTGGCTTTCAATACGATACACCAAGAATCAGTGATATGACCCTGGCTCCCAAAACCCGCTTTACCGATGTGATTTTAGGCGGGCATACGCATACTTTTCTCGAATCACCCATCGAAATGTTTAACAAGGATAAGAATCCGGTAGTAATCAACCAGGTGGGTTGGGCTGCATTGATGCTGGGCCAACTGGAGTTTTATTTCGAAAAACAGAAGAAATCATTTCTCGATCTTAATGAAAATAAAAGGGTAGGAGGATGAAACTTAAATTCGTAGCCCTTTCGGTTCTTTCGGGCGTTTTACTGAGTATGGCGTGGTTAGGGATGAGCGGGCTGGTGCTGCTTTTTGCATGGCTTCCGCTTTTGTTTCTGAATCATTATTTTACACTTCACAAAAACCAATATACTCCACTGGCTTTCTGGATGTATGCATTCCTTAGCGTATTGCTTTGGAACGGACTCTCTACCTGGTGGATCTGGCATGCCACACCAGCCGGAGCCCTGTTTGCCATATTTACCAACTCGCTGCTCATGTCGCTTGTTTGGTGGGCGGTACATTTTGCCTACCGGATCAAGGGAAATGGTTTTGGAAATTTATTCCTGATTTTTGCTTTCCTATCCTTCGAATACCTTCATTATAACTGGCCCTTATCATGGCCCTGGTTAAACCTTGGAAACGGACTGGCCAACGATATTCGTCTGATTCAATGGTACGAATACACCGGTGTTCAGGGTGGTACCTTGTGGATACTGCTTAGTAATTTGGTATTGTGGAACTTATTGAAGAAATACTGGATCGAAGGCTTGGCAATTCGCCGGCAA
This sequence comes from Roseimarinus sediminis, assembly GCF_050433125.1. Taxonomy (NCBI): domain Bacteria; kingdom Pseudomonadati; phylum Bacteroidota; class Bacteroidia; order Marinilabiliales; family Prolixibacteraceae; genus Roseimarinus; species Roseimarinus sediminis. Next base: position 86,471 of record NZ_JBNPXV010000007.1, read on the forward strand.
CTGATGATCGTAAGTGTGCTATTGCTTTTTGTTCCTGTGATTATTTCACTGATCCGCTTTGCGAATTACAGCGAAAAGGATGACCCGGTGCAGGTGGTGGTGGCACAACCCAACATTGATCCCTATTCCGAAAAATTCTCAGGAATGAGCCACCGGGAACAATACCGGCGCATGTTACAGCTGGCCGATTCGTTGGGTGATGAAACGACCGATTTTTATGTAGCACCCGAAACAGCACTTCATCAGCTATGGCAACACGAGTTGGAAAGTCAGGCTCCGGTAAGGATGATTTCCCGTTTTCTGGATGAAAAACAGGGGGAGGCAGCATTTGTAAGTGGTGCCATGACTTATTTGCGCTATCATGAAGACGAGGCTACTCCTACGGCACGTTATTCTGACGACAGCACGCTTATTTACGATGCGTTCAATTCGGCCTTGCTTATACCGAAGGACGGTGAAATTCAGCTATCACACAAAGCAAAGCTGGTGGCCGGAGTAGAAACCATGCCCTTTGAAAGACAGCTCCGCTTTTTAAACAAGCTGGTAGTTGACCTTGGTGGTACAACGGGAACCCTTGCAACGAACAACGACACGGTAGTGCTTGTATCGAATGATGTTCCTGTTGGTGTGCCCGTGTGTTACGAATCGGCTTTTGGGGAATATGTGTCGGGTTTTGTACATAAAGGTGCCGAATTGCTTTTTGTCATCACCAACGACGGATGGTGGAAAAACTCACCCGGATATCGACAGCATTTTTCCTATGCACGTATTCAGGCCATTTCACTGCGCCGCAGTATTGCACGATCGGCCAATACCGGAATCAGCGCATTAATCAACCAGAAAGGCGAAATTATTCAGCAAAGTGAATGGTGGACGGGCACTGCTTTAAAAGGAACTTTAAACCGTAACCGCGAGCTGACGTTTTATGCCCGTTCGGGCGATTACCTGGCACGCATGAGTGTACTGATGCTGGTGCTCATGAGTCTGAGTCTGCTGGTGGCTAAAATCAAAAAATAAATTCAACGGTACCATCTCAGTCACTGTCTTTTGCTTCCGATCCATGTAGCTTTATGCCACAGGTATTCCAGAGGACCGTGGCGGTGTCGGCGCATCCACCATCTGCTGAACCTGCTTTGTAACACTGCCAGCACAATTCCTATGAGCAAGGACCAGGTGGCTCCGGTGTATTGGTAGAGCCCCAATCCAAAACCATAATAGATAAAAGTACCCGCTATCGATTGCATAATGTAATTCGACAGACTCATTTTTCCAAGCGGAGAAAAGCCATTGAGCAGCCTGTGAAGACGTGATTTCTCAAATAAAAGTACAAAGCCGGCCAGCAGGATAAACATGAAGGACAAGTTGCTCCACGAAGTGATTATAGTGACAAAGGGTTTTAATATGGCCTCGCTGTTAATCATTTTAGCAGATTGAAGCTGAAGAGGATAAAGCACAGCAAAGGAAACGACGGATAGCAGCAGGACGCGTTTCCATAATTTCAGCATCTCATCCGATGGAACAAAAATTTTTCTTCGGCCTGCCAGCATGCCCAGCATAAAAAGCGACAGTGTTTGCACTATGCGACCGTTTTCCCAGCTCCAGTAGAGAACCGCAGCTTTTCCGTTGGTGAGGTTTCCTTTCACCGTTGCCCTGAATGAATCACCCGGAATGTATTCGCCAATGCGTGCAAAGTACTGGTTGGCCATCGACTGCGGGGCTTCCATCTGTGGATTAGTCAATGCAAGAAGCAGCTCATACAGTTCATAGGGTTGTAACATCAGCACCAGGGCAATGATAAAAACGCTGCGGTCTTTCAGATGGGCAAAGGGAATGAGGAAAATCCCGATCATGGCATATATTGAAAGGATGTCGCCCTCGTAGAAAGCCGAGTTAAACAGTCCGAAAAGAAGCAAGAGTAAGAGCCGCCATGCAAAGCGGCCTCTGAAATCGTGACCCCGTTGTGCCTGGTTGTTGCTTTGAATGAAAAAGGTGAGGCCAAACAAAAAGGCAAAAATGGCATACGATTTTCCACCAAACAGGAAAAACAGACTGTCCCAGATAAAGCCGTCGATGGTTATCATCCAGGCAGGAAGCCCTTGTGGCAGGTAGTAAAAATCGAAGTGCTCGATGTTATGCAGCAGCATAATCGAAATAATGGCAAAACCCCTGAGGGCATCCACTACGTGAAGGCGCTGGTTGTTGAAGGTCATGTTGGCTAAAGCTTGATCAGGGTTGTTTTCTCTTATTTTTTCTCTTTCTCTGCTTCTTTTTCACTTTGCTCAATATGTTGCTGAATTTTCCCGATCTCTTTTTCGTAACGCTCAATTTTCTGACTCAGCTGGTCTTTCTCCTTAGTATTTTTGGCGTCTTTCAGCTTTGCTTTTAGAGCTTCCTGTTTTTCCTGTATTTTTTTGATGTAGTCGCGTTTGTTTTCAACTGCTTCCGATTTGATGGCTTCGTCGAAAATCAGTTCTTCGGGTGTTGCTTCTTCGGCAGTTGTAGTGCTTTTATCCTCCGATGCCGTGTACGGAATAAAGGTTTTTTCGTCAATCCTCCGCTGGTTCATGAAAGTGGGAGATACGATTTCGATTCCGCTTTTATGCAGATGATCCATCACCATGGCATTGAGCAACGAACGGGTGCTGAAAAACTTATTGCTGTCGTCGAGAAAACCGTGAATTTTGTAAACTACCGAATAATCGCCCAAATTGGTAATGTAAACGTAAGGATCGGTGAGGCCGGTGGCCAGGGCAGCTTCTTTCAGCGCTTCTTCAATTTTGCTGCGTTCGATGTCGTAACCCAGTGAGACTTCGGTTGAAATAACGCTGTTGCTTTTGCGGGTGAGCTTTACGATGTTTCCCGCGATAAAAAGGTTAGGAATGGTAATGAAGTTGCTGTCTTCCAATTGGAGTTCGGTATGAAAAATACTTTTTCGGGTTACCCGTCCGGTGTATGCTCCAATGTTGATCAAATCGCCGTTACGGAAACGTTTCATCGAGCTGTTCATGAAACCGGCAATCATATTGCCCAGTATGGTCGTTGAACTTAAGGCAATGCCGGCACTGATAATTATTCCCAGAAGGCTCAATATCTGTCCTTTGGTGGTTTTGTCGATGGGCAGTGAGAGCAAAAAGATGAGCAGCCCGGTTAACACGATGAGCAGGGCAACACTTCGCCTGATAATATTTCCGGTAGAAGAATCGCTTTTGAACCTTTTGAAGATCCACGAATTAAAGACCAAAAGCAGGGCGATAATGAATACGATGACTGCCGGCTTAAGCATCGATCTTAAGATTTCAAACATTGTTTCCATAGCTGTTCAATTAGTGCTTTTGTTCAAATTTAATGTATTGCTTTCAAAAATGGCACGCAGCTATGAAATAACTTTATTGTGAATATTCCTCATTATTTTGGATCCCTTCGAGCAGGTTGTACTTTGCCTGTCGGGTTTTCCAACGTTCACGGGCATATTGCTGCATATTGCTCACGGTGTCCTTCTCATCAATTATTTCAAGTCCAAGCAATGTTTCTATAATGTCTTCCATGGTTACGATGCCATCCATGCCACCGTATTCATCAACAATGAGTGCGATGTGCTCTTTCTTTTGCAACAGTTTATCCCATACCGAAAAAAGGGGCATGTTGTTATGAACGATTACGATGTGACGTTTCAGATCACTTAATTTCAGTTCAAAATGATCTTCGGCTAGTTTTTCGAAAACCGTTTGGCGAAAAACATATCCTGTAATATTTTCTTCATTGTTGGTATAAACCGGAATGCGTGAAAATTTCAAATAGTTTTTATTTTTTAGAAAATCGCTGAGTTTCATGTCTTCGTTGGCCACTGCCACCACCACACGAGGGGTCATAATTTCGGTTACTCTTACATCACGCAGACGAAGCATGTTTTGTATAATGCGGTATTCTTTTTCATTGAAAACACCTTCGTTGGCACCGATGCTGGCCATGGCCGCAATTTCTTCCCTGCTGGTCGATTGCATGCTCTTGCGCCTTGAAATGAGCCGGGTAAGCACTGCTGACATCAGTACCAGTGGATAGGTGATCCAGACCATGGTATTGATGGTATAGGCAGCAAAAGGGGTGAGGTTGCGCCAGTAGCGGGCACCAATGGTTTTGGGTATAATTTCGGTGATTACCAGAATGAGGATGGTAAGAATGGCCGAAACCAGGCCAAACCATTGTTCGCCGAAAACCTTGATGGCCTGAGCGCCTACACCGGCCGCACCAATGGTGTGTGCTACCGTGTTCAACGACAGGATGGCCGATAGCGGTTTGTCGATGTTGGCTTTCAATTTTTCCATGGTGTGAGCCCATGCATGTCCTTCTTCTTTTTTCACCATCAGAAAAGAGGGAGGAAGAGAAAGCAAGACCGATTCCATAATGGAACAGATAAAAGAGATTACCAGCGCAAGCGCCAGATACAAGAGCAATAAAAACATTTTTTTTTTCAAATATACACTTTATCGTATGAACCACACAAACAAGAATGCAGAAGAAAATTAGTAAGGCAAGTAGCGTAGAAGTGTTTTTGAGTTTTCATGTTGATGCATGAAATTGAAATTATCATTTTAAGAAAGTCTTGTGAATCTTGTTCTTTTCATCCAATAAAGTTTTAATTTGGGATAAAAAAGGTGTACCATGGTCAGAATAATTGATTGGGCTTACTTAATCGTGCTGTTTTTTTTGTTGCTTTTAACTGCCTGTGATAAGCAACAAGCTGGTTTTATTGTGCAGGAACGTCACATCCTTACCGGCCTTCCTTCGGCTTCGGGAGTTGAAGTGTTGGCTTCAGCCATTTATGTGACCGGAGATGACAGTCCCTGGCTTTTTAGGCTGGATGAAAGTTTTCGCGTGGCAGAAAAAACAGCGCTTGGTGGTGAAAGGCCCGACAGTATTTTTGACAAAGCAGTGAAACCCGATTATGAGGCCATGACGGTGCTTGAGCACAATGGCGTGGAGGAATTGCTGATTATGGGCTCGGGATCGAAATCGCCCTGGCGTGACAAAATTGTCAGAATTAATCCAAAAGCAGCTTCAGGTCCGCTTACTTTTGATGCGGGAGCCTTATACCAAAAAATGCGGGAAGCAAGCGTACTGGATGAAACAACATTTAACATTGAAGCAGTGGCTGCCAACGGGCAGAATATATATCTTTTTAACAGGGGTGTCAACCTGATTTTTGAATTCGGACAGGAGGCTTTGATGACTTACCTCGAAGGCAGCGGAGTGTTGCCTGAATTCAGGTGGTACCACATTCATTTACCAGCGCTTAACGGCATTGGTGCCGGCTTTTCGGGAGCTTCATTTTTACCCGGCGGACGCAAAATTGTTTTTACAGCGTCGGTCGAAAATACCTCCGATACCTATCACGATGGTGAAATTTTGGGTAGTTTTGTCGGTATTGTTGACGTGAGTGAACTGGCCAATGAACTTTCGCCCTGGTTGGTTTTTATCGAAGAGAATGCAAAGCCGCTGAAACTGAAGGTAGAATCGGTGCTTCCCGTTTCCGTTTCGGCAAATAATAGTATCCAGCTTCTGATGGTGAGCGACAGCGATGGAGGCAGTTCAGAGCTGATAAAAGGAGTTTTGACCGAAAAGGAGGAATGAAGCAACAACAAGTTGGTGCATTAGCTCCCTTTTTTATACTGAAACGCCAAATGCAGGTCTTCAAAAAGAATACCTATTGTAGCCCCCTGTGATCGGACAAGCTTAAAAATTGAAAAATGAACAAGCACATCGATTTGTTGAGAAAACGCCTCACTGAAGCGGCCGATGAAAAGACCCGTGAAGGCAGCCAGCACTTTTTTAAGGAAACAGTGCAGGTGTATGGCGTTAAAGCAAAACCTTTAAAAGCAATCAGTAAGGAGTTGTATCAGCAATTGAAAAGTCATTCGAAAAATGAAATTTTCTTGCTGTGCGAAACACTCTGGCAGTCGGGAATGCTCGAGGAAAGCTTTGTGGCCGGCGATTGGTGTTATGCACGGCGAAAGGAATATGTGCCTGACGATTTGATCCTTTTCCGACGGTGGATCGATAAGTATGTGAGTAATTGGGCCAGCTGCGATAATTTTTGTAACCACAGCATGGGAGAGCTGATGATGCGCTACCCTGAATTATTGATCGAACTACTTGGTTTTACCGGTTCCGAAAACCGCTGGATGCGCCGTGCTGCAGCAGTATCGCTCATTGTGCCTGCCCGAAAAGGCATGTTTATCGATATTGTATTTAAGATCGCCGACCTTTTACTTCACGACCACGACGACATGGTACAAAAAGGTTATGGCTGGATGTTGAAAGTAGCTGCTAAACACCACCAGGAGAAAGTTTTCGACTTTGTGATGAAGCACCGCGAAACCATGCCCCGAACAGCCCTGCGCTATGCCATTGAGAAAATGCCCGAAGCACTCAGGCGCGAAGCCATGAAGCGCAATTAGCGAAAAGCAGTAAGTTAATAACTACCTATAAATGTCATCATTACCAATGAATGAAACCTACATAAGTGACCAGCATTTTGAAAAACTCGACTTTACAGTCCATCCAATTCAAAAAGCAAACTATGAAGATTGTAGTTTTACCGATTGTAACTTCTCGGCGGTCGATCTGAGTGAGCTTCGCTTTAGCGATTGTGAATTCAAAAGCTGCAATTTGAGCATGGCACGGTTGCGTAAAACGGCATTCAGCACGGTGAACTTTCACGGCTGCAAGTTGCTGGGGCTTCAGTTCAACGAGCTCAGTACCTTTGGACTTTCTTTCAGCTTTGAGCAGTGTCAGCTCGATCATGCAGTATTTTACAAATTAAATTTGAAAGGAATTCGTTTTGACGATTGCCGTTTGCTGGAAGCCGATTTTGGTGAATGCAATCTGACGAAGGCTGTTTTCGATCATTGTGATCTGTCGGGGGCGCTGTTTGATCAAAGCATTCTGGAACAAGCCGATTTTCGTACAGCACACAATTTTACAATCGACCCCGAAAACAACCGAATGAAAAAGGCCCGTTTTAGTGAAGCAGGTCTGGCTGGTTTATTGCAGAAATACAACATCCTCATTGAACATTAAAAATTCAGGCTTTCAGACTAAAGTTCCATGGCATAAACATTATCTTCGCTTTCAGAATAAATGGTATGAAGCACACCCTGAAACTAAGCGTTTTTTTGGCCCTGATTTTTCTGGCCGCTATCAGCCATGCCCAGCTTTGGGTGGCCGACACGCTGGTGGTCAGTCCTGTGCTTCCGCCTTCGTCTGACGCAGGTTTCCGGCTCAGCGAAGTAAACGATCAACGTGAAGTTGCTCCCACTTTTCTTTCGGTGTATGAAAAGAAGAAATGGCTTTTTTTTCCGGTCGATCAGCTGGTGGTCAGTGAGCAGGCACTCAGCCGGCTGCTCGAAAACGCCTTTTCGGCCGATAGCGCAGAACTGAATGCATACCGGGTCAATATCAACAGTTTTCATATCGGGCAATTAACCGGACTCGGAAAACGTAATCTCAACCTTTTTGCAAGTCTCGAAGTTTTCAATGCTTCGGCAGGCGATACCACCCTCGTTGGCACTTTCTATTATGAACTGCCCCTGATTGACAAGAAGAAAATTCCACTGGATGAAAGCTACAGAAAACTGTTGCAGCAATGGGGCCGGAATTTTAATACCGACCTGATGGTAGTAGACAAAGAAATTGATGTGTTAACCGGAAACGAACTTTATCATTTCAGAAGAGGAAAGACGGCCACCGACAAGAATTTTTACACGGGAGTTGAAGTATTTGCAGGGCTTGATTTTTGGGGTCTGGACGCCGAATTGTTGTTTTCGGAACCCGAAGGAAGCCGCATCTTTAACCGCAGCGTCCATTTGATGCGTTATGTAAATCATACCGATTTTCAGGCCATCGCTTTTGGCCGGAATGTTCGTTTGTGGAATTATCGCCTAAACGAGCGGGCCCTTTTTTCTCATAAACTGGCCTTGCTGATGGGCGTGAATAACTGGAAAAACATGGAAACGACGGCGCATGGTTTGGAGGAAATTCTGTTTTTCAACTTATCGTTTAACCAGCGGATTGCACTCAACCGTTTCGATCGAAGCGGCCTTGTAGCCGGAATTGGTGTGATGGAAGATCTTCATTACATAATTGGTCATCGTCCGAAACTTAAAATAGCGTTAACCCTGAATTGTGCCTATAAATTCTAAGGAAATAGAAGAGGAGCGCAGGAATTGGCTGTATGTATCATTGGCCCTTGCTTCGCTCTACATAAAGATAAATGGAAAGTCAAAAACCACGATAGCCTTGAAAAGTTGTTTACTGTACATGGTGTTGCTATTGCTTGCGGTGGAGCTAAGTGCCCAACGAGGCACACTGTCGGGCATTGTGAGCGATGCAGCAAGTGGTGAAACACTGGTGCATGCCAGCCTGTATCTGCGCGAAAGTGGAAAAGGCACCATCACCGATGAAAATGGTTTTTTTGTGCTGAGCGGAATTGAAGAGCAAAACAGCACTTTGCTGGTGTCGTACACCGGCTTTCTTCAAAAGGAACTAAAACTTCAAACCGGGCAGGGGCAAAATCAATTTGTGGAAGTAAAACTGTTTCCCGCCGATGTTGAATTGGAGGAAATCAGGGTCATGGGGAGCGGAAGCGGGCAGCTGGGCGATCGCGATGTGGAAATCAGCATGCATACACTTTCACCAAAAGCCATTCAAAGCATCCCCACAGCAAGGAACGATGTATTCAGGGCCCTGCGTTATTTGCCCGGCGTTGAAGGCACCGAGCCAATGTCGCCACTGGTTTCGGTACGGGGAAGCGATCCGGGCGAGAACCTGATCATGCTCGACGGAGTGACCATTTACAATCCCTACCATTTCATGAGTTCATCGGGCATTTTCAATATGCAGACGGTTAAAAACACCGACATCATGGCCGGTGGCTTTGGTGCTGAATATGGCGGACGCAATGCTTCGGTTATCAACATCTCGACCCGCGACGGTCATCACAGCGAGTTGCATGGTGAAGTACGCCCTTCAACAGCCGAGTCGAAGGTTTTTCTCGAGTTTCCGCTTGGTGAGAAAACGACGATGATGGTTGCTTCGCGTCTCAATTACGACATTCCCGGTAATTTTCTGATGTACAGCAACAACTATTTCTACGATGCCAACCTTTCGCTTACACACCGACTGAATGCCAAAAACCGGCTTACTTTGAAGTATTTTGCTTCGGCCGATCGAACCAGGCTCGATTTTAACAAGCTCTACCGCTACATGGGGCACACCCTTGGCATGGAAGACGTATTCAACGATTTAAGCCTGAAATGGGTCAATCGCTGGAACAATCAGATTGCGACTCTCATCTGGAAATCGGTACCCGGACCAAAATTATTTTTGCGTGTTCAGGTGAGCGGCTCGTTTCATCGCGCCGATAATTTTAGCGAAATGAAGCTGAATGTCGAAAATATGGTGTACGATACTTCCACCCGTTTTGGGAGCAGTATTGATGATCTGACAGGCAAAGCACAGTTAAGCTATCATCCCTTTAGCGGCAATGAACTGAAAACCGGTGTCGAATACAGTGCTTACCGCTTTTATAACGCCTCGGCGCTGAATAATTTTGACTATGGGAGTGCTGAGAAAACACCCGATCTGCTGGCCTTTTTTATCGAAGACAAAATAACACTGGGCGCGCTGATGCTTCGTCCCGGGGTGCGAATGAGCCGCTTTGTGAGTGGCGACTGGCGTTATGAACCGCGGATGAATGCAGTATGGCAATTGCCCGGTCGCGTTAAGCTGCAGGCTGCCTGGGGACGTTATTACCAATACATTGTGAGCATGAATACCCAGGAGTTTGAATTCAACCAGTTCCTCGATTACTATTATCCGCTGATGAACAGCACCCCCGGCTATTCGGAACATTTCATTCTGGGAGCTGAGAAACAACTGGGTACTCAGCACCTGTTGTCGGTCGATTTGTACTACAAGCCCATACACCGGACCTATGTTTTCGATTTGATGCAGGACAAACACGAGGCTTTTGCGCTCAGCGATAAAATAGTAGCCGGCGAGGGACGTTCCTACGGTATGGAACTGATGTGGAAGGGCCAATGGGATCGCTTTTCGGGCTGGGGATCCTACACTTTGTCGAAGTCGCTTCGCTCGTTTCCTCATCTGATGAACGGGGAATGGTTTCCTTACGATTACGACCGTCGCCACAGCATCAAGGCCGTGATGAATTACGAAGCCACCCGGCGTATTTCCTACAGTGCTTCGTTCATAGCACAAAGCGGGGTGCCCCGTTCGGTTGAAAACATGCTGCAAATGTATTATATGTACGATCCTTTGAGCGGACAAATGACTTACAGCCCGCAATTTACGGTTCAGCATAAAAATACCACCCGCATGCCCTGGCTGCTTTATCTCGATCTGGGACTGAAAAAACAAGTGGTGAGCGGTTTTGGTAAAAATCTGGCTGATTTCTTCGGAGCCGATGAATCGTATTTTGTGCTGAACGTGCAAAATGTGTTATTTTTCAGACGCAATGTGTTGTATTACCTCACGCTGGGCGATTTCGACCGTTATGTTCCCCTGGGTGACAATTATTTACCCACAGTGAGCGCCGGTTACACCATTAAGTTTTAACAGGAATAGGAAAGAAATGAAAAAGTTCGCACATAAAGCAAAATGGCTCCTGCTTCTCGTAATGTTACCGGGTTTTTCAGCCTGCCTGAAAATTGGTGAATACTATGCCGGTTTAAATATGCAGCCCGAAACTCCTGAATTTGAACCGGCGTTGAATGTATACGGCCTGCTGATGGCCGGTGATTTGCCTGATTCCATCAATCATCATTTTGAGGTGCAACAGGTACTCGACCTGCTTGAATGGACAGAGGACATCGAAGTGAGCGATGCTACCGTACTGCTTCAAAGTAGCAATCAGAAGCATGAGGTAAAACGATACGAGCTTGTACATCAGGACAGTGGCCGTTATTTTAATGCTGCCATTGATGTCAATCCGGGTGAAAGGTGGACCTACGAATGTACAAAGGATAGCTTTAGCATAACTTCTGACTGTATTGTTCCCGCAATTCCCGTGTTGGCGCAGAACCCTGTAATCAGTGCCAATTCGCTTCGTTTGAGTGTGAAAGCCGATTCTTCTGCATTTCTGTACCAGTTTTATTTGCTTACGCCGACGGCTACCTTCGAGCTGTTTTTATTACCCGAAAATGGAAGCAACACGGCCGTAATGCTGGAACCGGGCTGGGATTTTATTCCTGATGATGCTGTGCTTTTCATTTGTGCCTACGATCAACAATTGCGTCAATACATGGCTGCCTCAAATACCTTTTTTAAACCCAATGCCTACCGGCCGCCCTTTTCAACTGTCGAGGGGGGGTATGGAACATTTGGAGCAGTGAGCATGGCGCGTTTTGTACTGAATGAGATCTAATTTTAAAAGAATAATATGAGACGAATTATTAATCCTTTTGCTGATTTGTGGAAGGAGGGTTACAATTGCTTTGGCTGTTCGCCCAAAAACGACATTGGATTGCAGCTCGAATTTTTCGACGACGGGGAAGGGCTTGTTGCCTTCTGGCAGCCAAAGGAGCTACTCCAGGGTTACCCCGATGTGGTACACGGTGGTATTCAGTCAACCCTGCTGGATGAAATCGGTGGCTGGACCGTTTATATTAAGTGCCAAACTGCCGGTGTTACCACCAACATGAATATCAGCTTTCATCGTCCCATGCGGATTTCGTCGGGGAAAGTACGAATCGTTGGCCGCTTAAAAGAACAAAATGAAAAAACAGCGGTGATGTACACGGCACTTACCGACGAAAAGGGAGAGGTGGTGTATACCGAAGGGCTCATTACTTATTTTATTTATCCGCAGGCCCTTGCAGTAAGTCGGATGCACTACCCCGGACTGGCAGCTTTTTATGAAGAATAAAACGAAGGGTGTCCCGCAATTAAAAACAGGGACACCCATGATGCAGCTATTCAATACAATATTTTGCTTGTTCAAATACAGTTTTTGCTATTCTCATTTCGTTTTTATTTCATAAACAAGCGCCTTTGTTTGGTTGAAAGCTTTGACGCCGAGTACCGCTTCTTCAGTTAAATCGTCAGTTGCAATTTTTACTGTGGTTTCAATGCTTTCGCCCGGAAGCAGGCTGAAATAATTGTTGCTCCAGTGGGATGGCAGCAGTTCAGTTCCCGATTTTTTCCCGTTTAGTTTTAAGGCCGTCATCAATGCAGGTGCCTTGCCCTTGTTGCTAAGCTGAACTTTGTATTCACCTTTTTGTAACTCAATTGCTTCGACGAGCAGCTCTGCTTCTGCCAGTTCCTGTAAAGCTTTAAAATCGTTTTGAGGATGCAGCCAGTAAAAATTACGCGACAACTGTGTACCGGCTTCATCTTCGATGCTTAGCAGCAAAAAGCTGATTCCGTCGATTGCCGGTACAAGCCATCCGGGAGAGCTGACAGCATTTGCCGGCAGCTCGCTTGAAATATGCTGTTCCCAAACCAGCTGCATGTCGAAGTCGTAAAGGCTTGCTTTGATCATCACATTGTTAAAATCGGACAGACGGGAGTTGATGATGTCGACTTCCATGGTGGCACGGTTAAGCTGGATGTGAACCGGTTCGTTGGCCAGCTGACTGGCGTAGAAACCTGAATGAGCCTGCAGGTACCAGTCGTACAACTGCCAAACCACACTGGGCCAGCTCGAGTTCGATTTCCAAAGGGCATAGCCGCTTGAATTGTCCCACAACTGGTAGTTAATTGCTTCGATGCACGAACGGTACGCATCGTAATTGACCAGCTGACTTTTGGCAATGTAGTCGGCAAAACCTTTATTGCTGCTTGAATCGGATGTCCCGTAAAAGCCACTTACCAAATTGTGGTAATGGGTGAATTTGCGCTGATCGCTCGCAAAACGGTCGGTGGCATCGTGGTAGGTCCATTCGCTGTTCAGTGGAAACTGGCCTGTTTTCCAGTCTTGTCCCATTTGGTTCATGAATTTCTTCATGCTTTCCAGCTCGGGTACTCCGCTGGGACCCAGTTCACTGCTAAAACCCTGAAGCTTGGGATTGGTGAAATAGTCGGCGGGAGCCAGCGTGTGATAAGGGCCTCCTCCGTGCAGACCATCATCGTTCGAAATTTTCAGGTAATGTTTTGTATCGCGCCCGTCGTATTGCGGCAGTATTTCGTTCATAATCAATTCTTCCCTTGGATTGGGGCCTTCATTGCCACCGCACCAGATCACCAGCGAAGGATGGTTCCGGTATTTCTTTACCATGGCAATGGTGTTGTTTTTAAACACATCGTGGTTGGGTGTGTAGCCCGGCGTATTTTTAAAAGTGCCCCAGAAGTCGTTCAGAAAATCCTGCCAAAGCAGCACTCCGTGACGGTCGGCTGCTTCGAAAAAGGCTTTTGGCGGAGCTCCGGTCGGACCCCAAACCCTTAACAAATTCAAACCGGCCGCTTTGCTGAGCATGATTTCATGTTCATAACGGCTGGCTGTCCAGTTCAGCATCATGTCGATAACCCAGTTTCCGCCTTTCATATAAATGGGCTGGCCATTGATTTTGTAAACCCTTTCGTTGCTCCCGATGAAGGTTTCCACTTCGCGAATGCCAAAGTGGGTACTGCTTTCACTTTGATCACCATCGGCACTAAGCGCTTCCATTTTGAGCGTGTAAAGTGTTTGAGCTCCATAGCCGTGTGGCCACCAGAGTTTGGGGTGTTGAAGCTGTAATTGTGCGTAGGAGCCGGGCTCCCAGAATATTTCGAGGGTATCAAATGCTGCGATTTCAAAATCCTGTTCCAGTTCTATGTTGAAAGCCCCTTCGTTGACAATGCCTTTTATGCTTCCCCGTTTTACCCTGGAGGAATGATTGATTAAAGAAGCCGAAATAGTCAGTTTGGCATGGGTGGTATCGGGCAGGGGCAGGTCGGATGTAACATACAGGTCACTCAGTTCAAGTTCATCGGAAAAGGTGAGATATACCTCTTCTGTAATGCCCATGTCGCGGTCGCGCACGGCAGGCTGCCAGTCCCAGCCCAGTACGTCCCATTTTGTGTAGTCCCTGGTAATCAGTGCATCATCTCCCAGATTACGACCCGGATGGGCAAGAGGTTGAACCGGCGGCGGTGCCGGTTTCCCGGGATGATCGGGTGGATAAATGGCAATGGCCAAACGGTTCTGATTTTTCAGGCTGGAGCCCGGGTCGATGCGGAAATGCTTTTCCATGCCCACCAGTTGTGCTGTATCGGCCAGTAAAACACCGTTCAGCCATACTTCGGCGCGGTAGTTGATTTCACCCAGGTTGAGCCAGGCTATTTTTTCGGTCGGAGCTTCCAGCTCAAAATCACAGAGGTACCAGTATTTTGCCTTCCAGGGATTCTGTCCTTCTATGTGACTGTATTTCAGTAGGTCGTATTCGGTGTTGAATTCATCGTTGGCATCGGGAATCAGAAGGTTGTTGAGCGATACATAGGGATTGGGATAAACAGCATTCCTGACCAGCGCGCTTAAGACCGTTGAGGGCAGCGAGGTGCTGTGCCAGTCGTCGGTGTTGATTTCGCTGCTGCTGAGTTTTTCACCTTCCATGTCAAGCAGCAGTGATGATTTGACTTTCCAGTTGTGGCGAAGCAAAACCGCATTTTCGGGCAACGCTTCAAGGGGCTGGTCGTCGATACTGAACGCTGCCAGTTCGCTTTTCATTCTTTTATTGCCACTTACGGCAATTACCTGCCAGCTATGTTCTCCAAACGACAGGTTGAAAGGCGTATGAAAATTACGGTCGGATGGAACTTCGGCCATTCGTTTACCGTCGATGATCAGTTCGTAATAATCGCAGGCAACGGCTTCCCAGCTAAAATTGGGCATGTTGTTGTTAAGTACGATACCATCGGCAGGAGCAATAGGGTGGGGCGCCGACGCATCGCATCCCGACAGCAGAAGCAGGAACAGTCCCAACAGAAGCATTCCGTCTTTAATTGAGTGTTGATGAAAATAAGGCATAATAAATCAGGTTTAGTCGGATGAATACATGGTACACCAACATTTTTTCATACGATCGCTGGTTGGATATACCGTGCTTGAAGATAAAGCTTATTTTTGATTTAGAAAATGCTGTATTTTCCGGATTTTAGAGCCCCCAATAAGTGTAGTTGCAAACGATGAAGAAAGGGACATACATGATTGTTTCAAATGCCATGAGCGGAGGTAACAATTTTCGCATTTCACAGGCTGTGGTTTTGCTTTTTTGTGTTGGTTTTCTTTCTTTTATGTTGAGGTTTGTATTGGCAGTTGAAAGGACAGAATGAGCGGTAAAAATGCATAGTTGATGTATTGAAGATGTATTTTGTATTGTCGAGTGAGATAAGCGAAACTGTTAAAATGTTGGCGAAAAACTGCTCAAATGTTTCTCATCACCAAAAATGCAATTTTTCACTCCGGAATATTTCTTTGTTTTTGATATCTTGTCGAACATTCATTTATGATCACGATTGAATAAAATCAAGAATTTTCAAAACATAAAAACTAAACAATCGATGGACAGTAAGAAAAACTACACAGTGGGGATGACCACTTTTGGAGCCATTTTTTTCATTTTTGGCTTTGCAACTACTTTTATCATTACGATGACCGCTCCTGTGAAGGCCGTATTCGGCCTGTCGGAGTTTGAAGCGCAGTTGTTGTCATCGGCGTTCTTTATTACCTATCCCATTATGTCGATTCCAACAGGAAGACTGATTAATAAAATTGGTTACAAGTGGACCGTAATTTTGGGTTTGCTGTTAATGGGAATTGGTAGTATTACTTTTGTACCGGCAGCGAAGGGGGCCATACAAAGTTTGTTTTATGTGGCCACGTTTATTCTGGCTACCGGGGTTGTATTTCTGCAGGTGGCAGCCAACCCCTATGTAACTGCTTTGGGTCCCGAAAGTTCTGCTTCGAGTCGTCTGAATTTAACACAGGCATTGAACTCGGTCGCCACCATGGTGGCACCCTGGCTTATCGGAATTGCCATTTTTAAAGGACTTGACCTCCCCGCCCTGGCTACTGCAGCCCAGGAGAAGGCTTATGGGATGGAAGTAGCCGAGCGTATACCGGTTCCTTTTATTATAATGGCTTTAATTGTAATTGCTGTGGCCATTGTACTTTTCACCATTAAACTTCCTGTAATTACTTCTGAAAAGAAAGAAGGAGAGCAAAAAAGTATCTGGAAATATCCTCATGTATTGCTGGGTGCCTTTGGTATTTTTGCCTATGTGGGAGCCGAAGTAGGAAATGCCGGTTTGCTTGTGAATTACATTAAAGGTACCAGTACTTCCATCAATGCCGAAATGGCCTCGACCTATGCTGCCATCTACTGGGGTGGTGCCATGGTAGGACGATTCTTTGGATCGCTCATGTTTTCGGATATGAAGAATGGCGGCAAAAAGATGATGTATGTTGCTCTCATTCTGGTGCTGGCTTTGGTGTCGGGTGCCTTTGTAACCGAGTGGAACTGGAATATCGGACTGATTTTTACCGGTATTGCACTGGTCAACTTCCTGTTTATGCAGATTGGTCGTGGTAAAGCTGCACGCACACTGGCCATTTTTGCCCTGGTTGCTGCTTCGCTCGACCTGGTAACTACCTTTACCACCGGACAGGTGGCTCTTTGGACCGTTGTTTCCATCGGTTTATTTAACTCAATTATGTTCCCGAACATTTTCTCACTGGCCGTGCGTGGTCTCGATGGTGATGAAATGGCACCTGCTTCAGGCCTCATCAATGCCCTGATTCTTGGTGGAGCCATCATCCCTCCGATTATGGGATCGATTGCCGACACTGCCGGCTATTCATGGGCTTTCATTGTTCCTGCCATTTGTTATCTTTACATCTTCTTCTATGCTGTTAAAGGGCATAAGATGAGATAATACGAATTGAAAAATTAAATGATTATGACAAAATTAGCAGTAGGAATTGACATAGGTGGTACGAATACTGCCATCGGAATTGTAAATGAAGCAGGAAAAGTAGTAGCCAAAGGAGGCATCGCCACGCCTTCGGACAGCGATGTGAACAAGTACATCGATGATCTGTCGGCAGCAGTACAACAGCTGATTGATGAAGCCACTCAAAAGGTGGACGCCCCCGAAGTACTGGGTATCGGTATTGGTGCTCCCAATGGTAATTATTACAAGGGAACCATCGAACATGCACCCAACCTTGCCTTCAAGGGCATTGTTCCCTTTGTTGAATTGTTGAAGAAGAAGTTTCCGGCACTGGCATCCATTTCGCTTACCAACGATGCCAATGCAGCCGCCATGGGTGAAATGATTTATGGTGGAGCCAAGGGTATGAAAAACTTTGTAATGTACACCCTGGGAACCGGTGTGGGCAGCGGCCTGGTGGTTAATGGTGACCTGGTTTATGGTGCCGACGGTTTTGCCGGAGAGTGTGGTCATACCACGCTTGTCCCCGGTGGTCGCGCCTGTGGTTGCGGCGCCCGCGGACACCTGGAGGCTTATTGTTCTGCACCGGGAATGAAGCGTACTGCTTTCGAAATCATGGCCCGCGAGAATGCTTCCGACAGCCTGCTGGCCAATCAATCGTTCAATGAGCTCGATTCAAAAGCCATATACGATGCAGCAGTGGCCGGCGATAAGGTGGCCCTTGAGGTATTTGAGCAAACCGGTGAGTGGCTCGGACAGGGCCTGGCCGATACGGTGCATCACCTGAGTCCCGAAGCTATTTTCCTGTTTGGCGGACCCACCGCTGCAGGAGAACTGATTTTCAAGCCGACCAAGGCTTCGATGGAGAAGCACCTCTTGCCCATCTTCAAAGGAAAAATTGAAATCAAACGTTCTGAACTGAGCCTGGGCGATGCTGCCATCGTGGGTGCCAGCGCACTGGTTTGGAAGGGAGCAGAATAAGATGAAAGTTAGAATATTCAAAAAGCAGCATTACCGTAAATCTTGGTAATGCTGCTTTTTTTTTACAGATGGTTCAGACCACAGCTCCCTCTTCACATTAAACAATGCACTTTTTATTTGGTGCACACAATTTCATATTTGATGTTCTCAAAATCCTTAAAATACAAGGCATAATAGTTTTCGCCGTATTCGGGATGAAACCGGGGTTCGGAAACGATGGGAGCACCAATTTTCAGCAGTTGCTGATAAGTAGTATCGACTTCCGTTTTTGATTCGGCTTTAAATGCCAAATGGTGTAAAGCACCCGGTTTTCTGCGGTGTACTTCATCGTTTTTAAAAGCTTCACGTGGCGAAGTGATGGCAAAGGCCAACAGATCATGCGTATATTCTATTACATCGAAATCGTGTGCTTCGATAGAAGCCTTTACTTTTCTTCGGATGTCAAAACCAATTACAGGAAGAAACTGATCGTAAAACTTTTCGGCAACTTGCAGGTCTTTCACGGTAATCTGGATGTGGTCGATAAGTGGTTTCATTGGCTGTGTTTTTGAATAAACTCAACGATGGCATTCATGGCCTCGCTTGCTTCGGGGAATAAGGGCGCTAACAAAGGATAACAATGAATCATTCCTTTGCCGGTTTTTAGTGTGACGTCAACTCCCGACTGATGGGCTTTTTCATAAAAACGAACGCCGTCGTCATATAATTCATCGCTTTCTCCAACACTTATAAAAAGGGGAGGAAGCCCGGTCAGGTCCCCAAATAAAGGTGAAATATAAGGATTTTTTACATCGTGATGTGTCACGTAGAAATGGCTGAAAACATTCCAGCATTCGGGCGGAGCAAGTGAGACCCTGTTTTTTGTGTAATACGAAGGACCTGAGCAGCTTAAATCGGTCCATGGCTGAATGGCAACTGTAGCCCGGGGCATTGGAAGTTGCATGTCTTTTAAGGCCAGTAATAAAGCCAAACACAAACCACCTCCAGCCGATTCACCCATCATAATGATATTTTCGGGTTGGTAAGCTTTCAACAAAACTTCGTTGTACACACTCAGCGAATCGTGTAATGCAGCAGGAAAGGGATTTTCGGGAGCAAGTCCGTATTCATATAGTAAAGCATTTAATCCGGTCTGTTTGGCTATTTTTGCAAGCATGTTGCGATGATCATTACATGAACCTGAAACATAGCCACCGCCATGTACATAGAATATGAGTTGCTTATCCGGAGCATTGTCGGGTAGGATCCATTCCGACAGGATCATGTTGATTATTTCCTGTTTAATTGTAATTCCCTCTGGTAATTTGCCTGAACGGGAAGCACCCTTTTCGCAGCGTTCACGAAATGCCAGCACCGATTCAATATTGCACTCCATTGCTTTCTTCCTTAAGCGACCCTGCATAATATGGCTGGAACGCAAGGCTCCTATGATTAGTTTGCTTTTTAAACTTGCCATGACAGCTAATTTATTATTTATGGCAAAAATGATCTTTTCTTTGTAAAGCAAAATTCACTTATGTTAACTTTTTTGTTTTTTGTATAATTTGGTGCGGATCTGGCTTAACGACTGGGGAGCAATACCCAGGAACGAAGCAAGGTACTTTAAAGGAAGCTTTTGTATCAATCCGGGGGGATATCGTTGGAGTAAAATTTCGTAATTTTTTTCAGCAGTATGGATTTTTGATTCCAACATTCGTTTTTCGGTGTATTCCTGAATCTCGTTTAACAACATGCGCATAAAAACATTCCAGGTATTTATCTTTTCAAGTTTCCTGTATTGCTGGTAGTTTATTTTCCAAACAATTGTTTTTTCGAGTGCCTGAATACTTTCGTTGGCAGGTGACTGGTTGCGAAAACTAATTTTTGAAGTGAAACAATAAGGAGCATGTGCAAACGCTTTTGTAATATCAGTACCATCGATGTTGCAGTAAAAACGAATCAGCCCCTGTTCAAAAAAATAGAAGTACCTGCAAATGCTGCCTTCTTCGAGTATCACTTCGTTTTTTTGAAAAACCGCTTGTTGAAATTCCATTTTAATCTCGTCCCAATCGTGTTGCGACAAGTCGACGTAGGAGCCAATAAAATCTTTGAATTGTTCAATCATCAGGGAACTGTATGGCACTTTCCAAAATCAATATTTTATATTTGCTGAATAGCCCGGTTTTGATCCAGCCCAGGCGCGAACCATTTTCAAGCTTAATTCCTATGTATTTTATCTGCTCCGGAGGAAATGCTTCAAAACAATCCTTCATTTGTTGCTCTTGTACATTGTAGAAAGTATCTCTGCTAGTTTCATATTGTGCAATCGGAATAGTATAGCCTTCATTCTTCATGGTAATAATGGCTGAGGCAAAAATATTGTCTTCACTTAGCTGTTCACCTTCATCTAATGGTATTAATTTAAAAGTTGGGGTAATTCTCAAAATTGAATCATTCTCTTCTTTTCGATGGCAAGTGTAATTTAATGTTTGGGTAATCAGCACAGCTCCATCTTTCAATTCTCTGGTATAGCTGCTCTCATTAAAAAAGAGGGTGTCAATGGTAGAATAACCAAAAAATTGCACATCATCATGGAGGGTTTTGACAATCGACCTGGGGTGATATCCTACCTCAGAAGACCCCCAAATTGTACTTTCAAACTGAACATCATCGGTTCCATCCCGATCGAGATCAATGTTAAAACTACTTGCTTCATTGTATTCTCCAATCACCAGGGTATCGTAGGAGTTGACCTGCATGTGGCTATAATCACCGGTTTTTATAATGGAGCTTTTGGGCTCCTGGTCTTCCTGGCAACTAAAAAGGAAAAGAACAAAAGCTGTGTATGGTAAGATTCTTTTTGTCATTTTTGTTTAAAAGTACAAATATTATAGTACATACAGGCAATATTGGAGCAAGTAAAATCATGATGTAATAAAGTAATACTACTTTTTGAAAAGAGGCCATCCGATGTGGACAGCCTCATATTTCTTTTTTATTTGACTGTTAGGCAATTGTTTAGCAATTTCTCCCACTTGTCGGCGCATTGAATTTCGTCGCCAAGTTGCAGGTTTTTCTCGGCGTCGTAAAGTTCAAAGTTAATTGCTGCCTGGTTCTTTTTGGAAGGCAGAAAAACCAGGTCGATGTGTTCGGTCAGTACATCGGTTCTGTTCTTTAAACTGGCCGTATGATTACGTTTGATTGTTTTGCACTTTTCAATAGTTGAAAGATCTGCCTTTTGAAAGGTCTTATCGTCTTTATCATATTTCAGAAAGAAAACAAAATTCTTACTTTCGTCTAATGCAAGTAGAAAATCACCACAAAATTCATGTTCACTTATCTCACAATTGAATTGTTGTGCATAAGTATTCAATGATTGCAAAAGGCTTACTTTTTTCCTTTTCTTACGGTATGAAATAATGATAAAAGGAACAACGATTAGCATAATCATAATTGTTCCAATAAGGGTACTTCCTGTATCCATGATATTTTATGTTTTATGGTAAGTAATTGCCAGTCATCGCTGTTGCAATGGCCTGACAGGTAAAGTGGATCACCACCGTGGATGATCAGTAAAACTTAGAAGGAACTACCAAAAATATTGGAAAGGAAATAAGAGGTCAGTTTTACGGTAGTTTACAAGAACATTTCCTGTAAAACAGATGTATTGGGTCAATTCAGCAATGAATAGTCGCTCAGTTGCTTTTATCGCATTCCAATCGTCAGTATAAGTTTCTTTTACATTAGCTTGTGGAATGTTGGAAGATGTATTTACAGAACTTTCAGTATGCGGGGTAAGACCGATGAGTTGAGCCGAAAATTCTGAAATGACCTTTTCCTGTGTACCTGGTTCATCGGCATAAAAACCCGAACCGGCATATGAATTCATTACAACAGCAATTGCCAGGCAATAGATGGTTGTTAAAATAACAGCAGTAATATTTCGGAATTGATCCCTCATTGGTTGAAAATCACGCTGCGAAGATAGCTGAATTACTGATGTCGATACTCATTTGCTGCTGAATTATTTTATTGCCTTTCTTTCAATGAAACTTAGCAGTTTCCCACTATCGGCTTAAACAATACCGTTTTCTCTGATCGTTAGTTATAGAATAAGCCCACATTCAGCAGAAAAGTGACCGTCCTTTGATGAGGGTTGGTGTTGATCGAAAGGTTAAGGGGCAGGGTACAACCGTTTTGTAGTGCAAAAGCTTTTGAGACTTTAGCCCGGGCATGAAGCAGAGCAAACGATGAGGCATAATAGCCTTCAAAGGGTGTGAGGCCCATCGAAAGTTCTGCATTCAAGCACCTGAACCGGAAAGGAACTGCGGCTTCGAACCAGGTGGAGTAGTAAGCTTTTTTGTTGATTGGATTTTTATCGTTGTAAAAGAAGGTAGCTGCTGCCAGCCTCAGCGGGATATGATCGGGGTGGTATTCGACCAGCAACTCGGTGGAATGCCGGTTGGTGCTGTCGCCGAAATCGAAATAGTGGTTGTAGGCATCATTCACCGGATTGTAATAATCGTAAAGCACAAGGGAAAAATCACCCAGCGTATACGATGGAATAATATTGATTTCGGCGTAGTTGAAGTCGATGGCCCGTGAGCCCCAAAGGGTAAGACTGAAGCGGCCTGCATTGAAACTTAGCTCGGGCTGCACTACCGGGGCATGACTGTACACCGTGCCACGCCAGTATTGCTTCGAGGCCAGGTTGACGCCGCCACCCAAAGCCACACCCGATCCGGCTTGCACACCCTGTGCAGCCAACAAGATCAACACAGCAAAAAAAACAGGATGAAAGCGCATAGCAATTACTTCATTTTGCGCCAAAGATAGATGGCGTACTGTTAATAAAAGTTGATTTTTACCAGCCTTTTATGGGTTTTGTATTGCCATGGAAAATGTGAATTGGAGCAAAATGCACCCAAAGCCGGATGGTAAAGCAAGAAAATTGGGAAGCAGGTACCCGTTTAGCTACTGCGTTCTTCATGATTTGCACCAGCTAAATCCGTCCCAGCTGCTGCCAACTTACGACATAGCCCGAATAGCCAGGGTTAAAGCTGTGCAATGCTTGAGATGGGTAAGTAAGTGCTATACAAATTTATTCTATCACTGGGTTTTAGCTTATCAGTTTAGCTAAGTAATTGACTGCATATTCTAAATATTTTTAATCAATTCATTAATTACCCACTCGCTTGCTTTATTTTGATTATACCTAATCCCGGCTCTCAACAATGCTTCCATATCACCTATAAAACCAGGGTCAATTTGTTTTTCTTCAAAATTCATTAGGAACTCCTTTTTACTTGGAGGTCTTTTTCCCCTTGCAAACGTTGTGTATTCTTTAAAACATTGAATTATTTGAGCTGTATCCAGTTCTAAGTGCAGTCGGGCATAGTCTAAATCAAACAAATCTCTGCCTTTACTCCGCTGATATAGCGCCCTCAGTTTTGTTCCTAAAAGTTCGTTAATATTGTAAGTTTTAATATTTGCTTTACCAGAGAACCATTCACTTTCAATTTCAAAAGGAAAATCAACCCAATCCAATACATTGAAGTGTTCTTTGCAGTTTATCTCCAATTTTAAACGCATCCGTATTTCTTCATACTCCGAAGTAAAACGATACAATGCTTTTGCTCCATGTCCACGAACTTGTGTTGTTCTTTTCTCTTCGAAGAAGGTAATAACCTCATTTAACCTTTCCATAATGGGTTTGATAGGTCCTTCTTTAATTTGCACCAAATCAATATCCTCAGAATATCGAGGTGCCGGATTCAGATAGAGTTTGTGTAATGCTGTTCCACCTCTGAATGCAAGGTTTTCTCTCAGGAAGTCATCAGAGAATATTTCCACTAAGGTTCGGGAAATTATTAAATCTTGCTCAACCTGTGAAAATTCATTCCATGGTGCATGCTCCTGCCACTTTGCTATATATGGTTTAGGTATTACAAATCACTTTCTAATTTTACATTAATAGCTACTTTCCACTTATTGTCAACTGCACCTGGTTTCTCTTTTGATTTTGGACTTAATAAAACAGGGAAGAAGTTTTTTGCTTTTAACTCTGAATAAATCATTTCTTGAAACTTTTTTTCTATACCACGTTTTTCAAGCAAGAAACCGAATCTTTGCAAAGTACTTTTATTGGGATACCAGCTTAAAAGTTCTGATAAATCGGATTCAGTTATCTCTTCTGTGAGTTCCTCAATTGTGGCAAGCATTCTGTTTATTCCGCCCAATTTTGTTTGGTGATGTATTAAATCAACAATTGTCAAAGCAGGACTGGAAATTTTAAAAATCCCTGCATCAGCTTTCTTTTGCTGAATATTTTTATCAGACCAATTGGTAGTTGTGAAAAAGCGTATGTCTATAGTATTTTTTGCTATGTCATTAAATTTTGGTTTCTCGGTTATTAAGTAATCCCGCTGAACCTGTTGGTGACTTGCTCCATGAAATTTAGCTGCGGAGAATAAGCCTACATAATAATTCCTGTCCAGATGTTTAAATAGTTTTTCACAGTAAAGTTGTAGAGGGAGTTTTTTTGCTGAAGAATATCTGGGTGTGATAATTAAATAAAATCCCTTTCTAAGATTTACTATTTCTCCTTTCTCTGATAATCGGTGTAGCTCGAATTTTAATGAATTACTGCTTCCATCTGTAGCCATAGCAATCTCATCAACAGAGAATGAGTAACTTTCAATGGATAACAGGTATTTTATATATTCTTTTGCATTCATGTTTAGGAAATATTCGATAAAAGTATCAAATTAGTCTACTATTCTCAAATTATTACTGTGTTTTCTTTGTGTGCTGGCAAAAAAAACAATTCTTTTAATCCCGAAAGTTTTCGGGATGGAAGTGAGTCAGCCTGTGAAATAATTTTTGTTTTACAAAAATTGCTTTGCATTTCACGGGGTAAAAGTCCCTTACGGGCGGGGGTAACACTCCGAACCGTTAGCAAGTGGCAAGGTGGTTTTCCGTGAGGAATGCACTGAAGAGCCTGTCCCGCAAGGCGGGAAAGCCAAACGGCAAATTGGCTTCGCCGATCTTCGATTTCGCTCTTCGGGATTTGCATCAGCCGCTGCCAACTTACGACATAGCCCGTATGGTGGTTGAATCGCTACCAATACTTGCAAAAATCCTATGCATCAGAGACATTTCCTGAATCGAATAAATAAACCTTATTTTCCGGGCCAACCTTAGTAGCCAGCAACATCTAGTATCATTCAACCTTATTTACCTTATTTTTTAATGTACTCATAGGATTTTCAGGTTCATTAGTTTGCAGCCGTTCCCTCTAATAAGGTTAATAAGGTTTGGTAAAAAGGATTGCTGCATTGACTACTAAGGTTTAAAACACAGAAATAAGGTTTCTTTATAGCTGAATGCATGAGAAGGGGAGCATGGGGCAAAGGTGTTCGAACGGGTTCTC